>CAZKZS010000191.1:0-9254 GCA_964557285.1 uncultured Anaerolineae bacterium
CGTTTTCGCAGATTTTTAACACGCCCGCGACTTCCTCCCGCGAGTCGAGTTCGTCCACCACGTCATCGACCAGTTCGACCAATTCCTGCGCCAGACTCCGCATGGGGATTTCCGCTTCGCAGCCAAAATCAATTAACTGCCCGTCAATGCCGTAGCGCACCGCCCGCCATTTGTTTTCGTTAATCACAAAGGTGCGGTAAATCCGCCAGCTTCGATTCTGGTTGCGAAGTTGTATCAGCTTGGCAACCAGCGCCTGAATCAGGGCGGCAATCGAAATCGCTTCATCAACAGTGGTACACATATCCGCGATACGAACTTCCAGCGTTCCCCAGTTGGGATGCGGGCGGGCGTCCCACCAGATTTTGGTTGCATCTTTGATGCCGGAATCTCCGGCGGCTTTTTGCGTGCCTTCGCGTCCTAACGCTCCTACCCGCGCCATTAAATCCACATAGTTATCATATTCGGCGTAGCTGTTAAAGGTGGGGGAAATGCCCGAACGGGGCATATTTTCAAAAACTTTACTGCGATAGCTTTTCATGCCCGTGTTACGCCCATGCCAGAAGGGGGAAGAAGTTGAAAGCGCCAGAAAATGCGGGAGAAAATAACGAAGCTGGTTCAGAATATCAATCGTTAATTCGCGGGCAACGCGGTCTTTGCCAAACCCAATATGAACGTGCATCCCAAAAATCAACAGACGGCGCACACTGTCCTGCATGGTCGTGAGCAGGTCGTCGTAGCGTTCGCCTTCGGACATCTGCTGATCCTGCCAGCGCGAAAAAGGGTGCGTACCGGCGGCAGCAATCGTTTTGCCGTGTTCTCTAGCGATTTCCTTGATCGTGCGGCGCAGATGGATAATTTCTTCGCGTGCCTCTTTGATGTTCTGGCAAACCCGACTGCCAACCTCCACCTGAGACTGCATAAATTCATTTTTAATCTGGTTTCCTAAAACCACCTGTCCTCGATCCATTAATTTCTGCACATAGGAGGTCAATTCGCGGGTTTCCGGGTCAACAATTTGATACTCTTCTTCAATCCCAATGGTGAGCGGCGCGGTAGGCATAACAATATTCTCCAAACAACTTCTGGCGTATAGTAGAAGTATCTCTAAAACGCCGCAAGTGGGCAAGATGCACAAATACGATGTTCATAGCCTCTCACCCCCGCCCCCTCTCCCACTGCTGCGCGGGGAAAGGGGCGGTACGCCCGATACCCGCCTTTTTAGGGCAGGTATCGCTCACTGCGTTCGCTTGTCCCTGCCCCTACTGTCCGTCTCTCAAGCTGCGCGGGGAAAGGGGAGCAAGAAGTTCTTCCTGAAATCATCAAATTCTCATAAAGTGGCTTCTCCCGATATGTTATCCTTGAAGGAGAACAGGGATGAGCAACCGATGGTAGAACCACTGATTATTATTGCTTCCAACCGGGGGCCGTATTCATTTTCACAAAAAGAAGATGGCAGTTTTGAAACCAAACGCGGCGCGGGGGGGCTGGTCACGGCGCTGGCAGGGCTGGCGGAAAAACATGATGTGTTGTGGGTGGCTGCCTCTCTTGGCGAAGATGACCGCAAGTGGGCAGAAGCCGGAAATAATCAGCCCCAGACCATTGAAGGCATTTCGCTGCGGCTGCTGATTCCTGAGGCTGAAGCGTATAAGGGCTATTATGAAGTTATCGCCAACCCGCTGCTGTGGTTTATTCAGCATCAACTCTGGGATGCACCGCGCCAGCCCAGCATCACTCGTGAAACCTGGCGGGCATGGGAAACGGGCTATGTGGTGATTAATCAGCTTTTTGCAGATGCGATCGCCGATATGCTTAAGGACAATGACCGTCCGGTGATTATTTTGCCGCAGGATTATCAGCTTTATCTGCTGCCGCGCTTTTTGCGGGAAAAACTGGGTGATTCTGTGCAAATTCAGCCCTTTATTCATATCCCCTGGCCGGGGCCGGATGCGTGGAATATTTTGCCTACCCAAATCCGAAACGCGATTCTGGACGGGCTGCTGGCCTCCGACCGGGTAGGTTTTCAGACCCAAAAAGACGCCTTTAATTTTGTGCAAACCTGCCGCTACTATCTGCAAGATGCCCATTCGCACGGCAGCCGCAGTTCCATCACCTATCAGGGACGCAAAATCAGCGCCCATGCCTATCCAATTTCGATTGATGTGGAAAAAGTCAACGAACTGGCTGCCAGTAATGAAGCCTTTTTGCTGCGAACCAGCATCTTAAATTTTATTGGGGATCGTAAGCTAATTATGCGGACAGACCGGATTGAACCCAGCAAAAATATTCTGCGTGGGCTGGAAGCCTTCAAAATCCTGCTGGAAAATCACCCGGAATATCACGGCAAAGTGCATATGTTTGCCCTGCTTGTGCCTTCACGTATGGAAGTCGCCCAATATCAAAACTACTTGCAGGAAATTATGGCGGCGGCAGGGCTGATTAATGCGGAGTACAGTGAAGCCTTCTGGGAGCCGGTGCGAATTATCGTCGGCGATAATTACACACGGGCAATTGCGGCCATGCAGCTTTACCATGTGCTGCTCGTCAACCCCTTAGCGGACGGCATGAATCTGGTGGCAAAAGAGGGTGTCCTGGTTAACCAGCGCGACGGGGTGCTGGTGCTGTCGGAACATGCGGGCGCGTTTTTTGAACTGGGAGAACATGCCCTCACTGTCTCGCCGTTTGATGTATATGGTACGGCGGAAGCCATGCACAAAGCGCTGACGATGCCTGTGGAGGAACGCCGCGCCCGCGCGACTGCGCTGCGGGAAAAAGTCATGCAGGCGGACATCAAACAGTGGTTCAACCAGCAGATTCAGGACGCGCTGAGTGCCTCCACCAGCCAGGCTAAAAATGCGGTTACATCGGATGTGCCTGTGGCAAATGCGTCCGCGTAATCGTGAAGCACATCAGGCATTTCTTCGGACTCCACGCCGATGGTGATGGCAAAACACGTTCCGGCCTCTCGTAAGTTATGGGCGACTCGCATGGCATCGGCGTCGGTGGTGTCATCTCCGATAAAAATCAGCCCGTCTAACTCGTATTCCTTGACCAGGCTGGCAAGTGCCGTGCCTTTGTTCAGTTCAATTGGTGGACGCAGTTCAAATACCATCCGTCCCTGTGAAAAATGCAGGCCGTATTTTTCTGCCAGCGCCCGCAAAATAGGAGGATACAGTTGTTCGATACTTTCCGGATCGGCGACCTGCCGATAATGAATAGAAAGGGTGGCAGTTTTATCTTCCAGTTCCATCGCTTCTTCGAGATGTACCGTTTTCAGAATGGCTTCCAGCGCGGGGCGGTAGGCGGTAACTTCGGGCGGATAAATAACCTGATGGTCGATAAAACGTTCCAGCCCATGATTGCCAATGTAAACGAGTTCAGGAATCCCGACCCGTTCTTGCAGGTCATAAACTGCCCGGCCGGAAATAAGCGCCACCAGGGGTAAAGTGTTGTGGAGGGTTTGCAGCAGTTCACGGTTGCCGGGCGCAAGATGAGCTTCTGCCCGTTTTTGCACTACTGGACTGAGCGTGCCGTCAAAATCGCTGATAAAACCAATGCGTGCGTGTGTAAATAACGTTTTGAACAGTGTAGAGCGAATTTCTTGCCAGTACAAAACACATCCTTTTTGAAGCTAAGGAGAGAACCCTATGAAGATTATAACGGTAACTTTAAACCCCTCCCTTGACCGCACGATTACCGTGCATCATCTGGCGGTAGGGTACGAAAATTCCGCGTTAGAAGGGGCCACCCTTTCGGCAGGCGGGCGTGGGATGCACATTTCGGCAGCCGTCCGCGCCTTAGGCACAGAAACCGAAGCGATTGTTTTTCTGGGAACGGGGCCTACCTCCCGTTCCTATGAAGCGCTGCTGCTGGAACACGGGTTTCCTGTGCGGATTGTGCGTTTTAACGGCAGAATCCGCAGCCGCATTTTCCTGAAAGATACAGGCACAGGGCAGGAAACCATTATCAAAGAAGAATTTACCGAAGTGCAGCCGGAAATTTTTCGGCTGGTCGAGGACATGCTGCGGGAACGGATTGAACCCAACGATTACGTGGTGTTTGCGGGAAGTCTGCCACGCGGCGCCAACGCTGATACTTACGCGGGGCTGGCGACCATTGCCAAAACCGCCGGAGCGCGGGTAGCGCTGGATACGAGAGGGGAATCCCTGCGTCAGGCATTGCAGGCCAAACCCAATCTGGTGATGACCAGCCAGCTTCGGCTGGAAAGTTATTTTAATGTGCCTGTGCGGATTGAAAAAGAGGTCATCTACTGCGCCCGCAAACTGCAAGAAGCGGGGGCGCTGCGGGTTCTCATCATCCTGAACGACTACACAGGGGCGATACTGGCATCAGAAGACCAGATTTTCAGGCTGAATCTGCCAGAGGAAATCAAAACTGGCACCCGTTCCGGCATTTATGATGCAATGCTGGCCGGATATTTACGTGGGCGTCTGAAAGCTGAACCTGTAGACAGCGCTCTGGAACTGGGCGGTGCGGCGGCGGCCTATGCAGCAGCGCAGATTGGGGCGGATTTTGGTTCACTTTCCGACATTAAGGAGTATCTTCAGGAGGTAAACGCGACTCCGGTCGAACCATCGGAATAGAAAAAAAACGTTCATCACGTTACAATCGGCAGAGTCGAACAAAAGTATATTAAGGAGACTGGTCGCACTTATGCCGATGGATGATTTTCTGTTTCGTGGCGACCTTGCCAGCATTGATCCTGATGTAGCCGCCCTGGTGGATTTTGAAGCGATTCGTCAGGCACGGAAGTTAATTATGATACCGTCCGAGTCGTCGATTCCGCTAGCGGTGCGGGAGGCGGTGGGGTCGGTACTCAGCAATATTTATGCGGAAGGCTATCCGCCGGAAGACTGGCGGTTTATGAACGAAGAAAATCTGCTGGATTTAGATATGCGTCTGGCAGAATTCCGGCGGGATGGCAGCCCACGCTACTATAAGGGAACGGAAGTCGCGGAGGTGGTGGAAAGTTTAGCCCGCCGCCGCACCGCCGAACGTTTTGCCACCGAAAAATATGGGGCGGATAAGCTGTATGTGAACGTGCAGCCGCTTTCCGGTGCGCCTGCTAATAGTGCCGTTTATACGGCGCTGGCCGTGCCGGGCGATACCATTATGGGGTTAAATTTAACCGATGGTGGGCATCTCACACATGGCAGTCCAGTCAACCGCAGTGGTATCTTTTTTAACGTGGTGGCTTATGGCGTTGATCCCCAGACCGAACGGCTGGATTACGACCAGATTCGGGATTTAGCGCTGAAACACCGTCCCAAATTTATTATCGCGGGGTACACCTCCTATCCTTGGGCGCCAGACTGGAAGCTGTTCCGTCAGATTGCGGACGAAGCGGGCAGTCTGGTACTGGCGGATATATCTCATGTGGCCGGACTGGTGGTAGCAGGCGTATATCCGTCGCCTGTGGGAATCGCGGATATTGTCAGTTTTACCACGCATAAAACCCTGAACGGCCCTCGTGCTGCTGTGCTGGTGACGCATAAACGCGACCTGGCGCGTAAAATTGACCGGGCGGTTTTCCCCGGTGAACAGGGTGGCCCCCATATGAACACGATTGCGGCGCTGGCGGTGGCAATGAAAATCGCCGGAACAGAGCAGTTCCACGAATTGCAGCGCCAGACCGCCAAAAATGCCAGCGTCATGGTCAACCGTTTTCATGAACGCGGCCTGAGAACCCCTTACGGTGGCACGAATACCCATATGTTTCTGGTGGATGTCGGGCAGGTCAAAGGCGCAGATGGCACACCGCTTTCTGGCGATATTGCCGCCCGTATTCTGGATATTGCGGGGGTAGTGGCGAATCGGAATACCATTCCGGGAGATACTTCTCCATTCCGGGCAACGGGGGTACGTTTTGGCACCCCCTGGATTACACAGCGTGGTTTCCGGGAGGCGGAATGTATTGAGTTGACTGATGCAATTGCCGATTTACTGCTGGCGTGCCAGCCGTTCAGTTACATGAAAAATAACACCACCCAAAACTGGCGTGCCAAAGTGAATTTTGATGTATTTGTAGATGTGCAGCAGCGTGTGAATCAACTGGCGATGGCGGCGGGGATTGATTACGAAGTGCCGAGTCTGGCGAATTATCCTAAAGAAGCCGACGCTGCTGAAGAACATTTCCGCGTGCTGCCCGTGGATGACCACTACGAATCGACCCCCTGGGCAGCCATCCATGTGTATGGCGAGGCGGCCACGCCATTTTTGCAAGCTGTCCTCACCTGTGATGTGCTGGGCATGAAAAAAGGCGAATGGCAGCCGACCTATTTGCTGAAAATGAACGGCACGTATATTTCGCGCGGCATTGTGGAACGCAAGGGGGATAATGTTTATCTCCTGTATGTGGAAGAATGTGTGGATTACGCCGTGCAGTGGTTGACTGCCCTTTCTGATGGTTACGTCCAGTTTGATGAGGATGATATGCAGGCGAAAGTGCCGGGGCCGGTGTCCATCAGTCCCCTGACTCGGAAGCCGGATATGTCCCATTTTGCGGAAGCCGGCTTTGAAAAAGATTGGGCGTATGAAGGCATCGGGTTTGCCGCCGACAAAGCCTATTTTGTGGGCAGCACAGGCCGCAGTTATCAGGGGGCCAAAGGAAGTCCGCTGCCCGTTTTTGAATGGAATGAGCCGGATGACGAGACGCTTAAAACCACGCCGCTTCACAGCCTGCATAAGGAACTGGGCGCGAAGATGGTCGGGTTTGGCGGATATGATATGCCTGTCTGGTATGCGTCCGTTACGGATGAGCATAAGGCGGTACGAACCGACGCGGGTATTTTTGATGTTTCCCACATGGGCGTGTTTGAGGTTTCCGGCGCGGGTGCAGAAACCTTCCTGGATGCCGTCACCGTCAACGATGTGTCCAAACTGGACGTAGGTAAAGCCCATTACAGCTACCTGCTTGCTCCTGATGGTATTCCGGTTGATGACATTTTTGTCTATCGGCTTGGCAAAGCGCATTTTTTGATGGTGGTCAATGCGTCCAATAACGATAAAGATTGGGCATGGCTGAACGCGGTTTTAAAGGGCGAAGTGCGAGTTAGCAACGAACGTCCCTGGGTGAAAGTGCCGGGGCGTCAGCAGACCACCTTACGCGATTTGCGCGCTCCCGGCCTGGCCGATGGACGAGTCGATATTGCGCTGCAAGGGCCCAAAAGTCTGGATTACCTGCTGATGCTGGATGGCAGCGACGCGGATAAAGCCCGATTGAAAAAACTGGCCTGGGCTGAACTCACGCAGGTGACCCTGAACGGGTATGATTTAATCATCTCGCGCACCGGATACACGGGAGAACGGGTTGCCTTTGAAATTTTTGTTCATCCCGAAAAAGCAGCCGCGTTTTTCAAGCTGATGGTCGAAAAAGGGGTCACACCCTGCGGTCTGGCCTCGCGGGACAGCCTGCGGACAGAAGCGGGTCTGCCACTTTACGGACATGAGTTGGCGGGTCACTTAAATATGAATCCGGCAGACGCGGGTTTTGGCAGCTACGTCAAAACATGGAAGCCGTTTTTTGTAGGCAAAACCGCCTTCCTTGAACACGAATCCAAACGCGATGTGGAAACCGTGCGCTTCCAAGTGGACGGTAAAGGCTTACGCTCCCCTGTTCCCGGCGACCCTCTGGTCGATGTACGCGGGCGTGTGGTCGGCCAGGTGACATCCTGCGCGGTGGGTCTGGAAGGCTACCATCTGGGGCAGGCGCTGGTGAAAGATAAATATGCCAGCGAAGGCACGCAGTTGATGGTCTACGCCAACGCGAGCAGTTCCAAAGACGGTAAGGGGATGTCCGACCTGAAAATCGGGGATAAAGTTACTGCCCCGCAGTCCGTCACGATTCTCTCCCGTTTCCCCGCCCGAAAGAAATAAAAAATTCTGATACAATACAGGGGTAGGTTTGCCAACTTACCCCTGTTATTTTGTATAGGAAAACGGATTTTGGACTCAGCTACCCAACTGATTCTGCCTTTTTTACCGATACTTGAAGATGATGTTTCAACGCAGACGTACTATTCAGGTCGGGAAATTGGTACTTTTAAAGACAGTTCCAAAGCTCCTGTTCATCGTTGGTTTCGCTATCCTGCTGGATTTTCCTATAAATTTGTCTTAGAAAGTTTTGATTTATTTAATGTGCGCCCTGGAAATTGGGTCTATGATCCTTTTTCAGGCACAGGAACAACCTTAGTCGTTGCCAAGCAGCAGGGTCTCCATGCTTATGGCGTTGAAGCCCATTCCTTTGTTCACTGGGTAGCAAAGGTAAAATTAAATTGGGACTTTGAGGCAAGTACATTAAGAAAACAAATTCGAGAATTTATTGAAAAGGCTTCTGAAAGAATAGAAGATAAAAAAAATGTCGTTCGCTTAGAAGGGCTTTTTCCTGACCTTATTTATAAATGTTATCATCCTGAGGATTTAAAAGTTTTATATCTTTTGCGTGAAGCAATAAATGCCTATTCAACGTATCCCGATGTGCAGGATTTTCTCAAATTAGCATTAACAGATACTTTACGTGGGGCAGCACTGGCAGGGACGGGCTGGCCTTATATTTCGCCGCGTAAAAATAAGGGAGAAGCTCCCCCGAAAGACGCTCTTGCGATTTTCCAAAAAACAGTTTGGCAAATGGTAGGGGATTTGCAAAAAACAAAAAGTAGTCCTTGTGAAATCAAAAATATTTTGGGAGATGCTCGCCAAAAACAAATGCTTGCTGACGGACAAATAAAACTGGCTCTCACATCACCCCCGTATTTAAACAATTATGATTACGCTGATCGAACACGCCTCGAAACTTATTTTTGGGGATTAGCCCGAACGTGGGCTGACATTACCAGAGATTATCGAGACAAATTAATGACTGCTGCGACCACACAAATCAATCGCAGTAAATATGATGTTGAAACTGCCCTTTCTGATGAAATCAAAATTGCCGCGCCTGATGTATATCAGAAACTCCAAACTTCTGTACTTGCCCTTGCTCTATTAAGAAATCAAAAGGGGGGTAAAAAAGCCTATGATTTGATGACAGCGCTGTATTTTAATGACATCTTGGCAGTTTTAAAGGAAACCTATCGCGTGTTAGAGCAGGGGGGATATTTTTGCCTTGTGCTGGGAGACTCCGCACCTTATGGAGTTCATATCGCTACAGATCATTTAATCGGCGAATTGGCACTTGGCTTAGGATTCAGCCATTTCGATTATTATGAGTTACGTGGACGGGGAGAGAAATGGAAACA
>CAZKZS010000192.1:0-9217 GCA_964557285.1 uncultured Anaerolineae bacterium
TCCTCCCCCATGATGAAATAATCCTGCGCGTGGCCGATTTCCGGCAGATGGATATGAATCCGCGTGCCAATGGTCCACTCCACCTGAGGCGCGGCGCTGCTGTCCACAAAGCCAAGTGACAGCACTTCCCCGCGTGGAATCGAGCGCCGCCGCAGTTCATGGCGGGCAATCCGTTCCGCCGTTTCGTAATCTTCCAGCGCGGGCAGATTCAAACGCAGAGTCGGGGTTTTCTGGTAGCTGTGGATGCTGTCGGTATTCTCCGCAAAGGCGATCAGGCGGTTGCTGCTGGTCAAAATGGGCCCCTCTACCGTAAGTTCCAGCACTTCCGCCGTTTCGGTATCGGCCAGATTTTCAGCCGTGACCACGGCCCGATCGCCGTAAGGCCGGATGCCATATTTCATGCTGCCGCCCGCGCTGGTCGTTTTGCCCAGCGTTGCCCACGCCGACCCCACCCGATCCCCATTGGCATCCAGAAACAGCGCTTCAAACTCGATTTTTTCCTTTGGTTTGACTGTAATTGGGGAATCGAGCCGCCAGAGAGTCTGGGTGCTGCCCTCCGCACGCTGAAATGGAATCACCTCTACACTGTTGCAAAAGGTCGCCCCAAATACATAATTTACCTTTGTGGGTTTAATGCTCCCCGTGCTGCTGACCGTTCCCGTGACCGTTTGCACTAAAGGCAGGTGATGGCGATTCCAGAAAACGGCTTTACCCATCCGGTTCTGGAAAAAACGTCCGCGTTCGGCTTCCACCACTTCGCGGATAATCCGGTAGCCGCTTTGTTTTTTATCCCCTTCGGCGGCCTTGTCGATGTCACGGGCGGTATTGGCGTCGCCATAATACCGAAATGTACCCACACCTGTTTCCAGTTCGGCATAGTGACTCAGGGAATTTAACACGGTGGTGCTGCCTAAAATCGAATAAGCCGGATCATTCAGCACCCATGCGCCATCACTGACCGGAAGCACAGGGGCGCTCAGCAGCACGCGGGAGATAATTTCATCGGCGCGTTTGTCCTTCAGCAGCGCCAGCCGACTCTCCTGAGCATCCAGTTGCTCCTTGAATCCGACACAGCGCAGCACGGCATGGGTTTTGCCCGCGTCCGGCCCCGGCGACCAGTCCAGCGTTACCGATTTCAGCCAGCCCTGATACATGACCGTTTCCACGCCGCCGCGAATGACCACAATTTGTAAGCGGCGGTTGGGTTTTAAACCCCCGTAAATCACACTGCTGCTGTTTTCGGGAGAATATTTGCCGTCCGTGTTCCGCACCTTGACCGTACAGGCGGCCTCATCACCCACATTTTGAAACGGCTTATGCATCCCCAGTTTCCAGACCGCCTCAATCACATCGCTGGTGATGTCATCATAGTCACCGGAATAATCGTAGTTCCCTTCCCAATCGACCCGCACTGTCCATGTCATGGTTTATACTCCACGCTGGCGGCTGACCTGCTGCAAGGCATCAAAAAAGCCTTCCATATCCTGCACACCGTAAAAGTGAAAGCTGCCGCCGCGTATGTTTGTGCCACCGCCAAGCGTATGATTGGGAAGGATTTGTCCGCTTCCACCGGGGACAAAAATTTCCGGTCCTGCTTCTCCTACCAGATATGGCCTGCCGCCCGTGACGGGACCGCCTTCCGCTTTGCCTTCCAGATGGGCGATGTTGATAGGACTTTTGATGCCGAGCGCCAGTGCCTCACTGTGAACCTGCCTTGCCAGCGCGTGAAGCTGCCCAATCATGGCCTGCATTTGTGCCTGAATCTGAGCGCTGAGGGCGCTGAGTACCTGCATCACCGGCTCTTGCAGCCCTTTTTTTAAGACCTCCGGCAGGGGGGCGAGTCCGGCCTGAATTCCGGTGACGATGCTCTGCGCGTCGGTCTGTGCCTGAAGCGCCATGCCGCCCAGCAAACCGCCTGCACCCTGTAATGTTTCTATCGACAGGCGGGTTTGTTCTAAGGCTGCCTGTAAACCGCTAACATCGGCCCCAATGCTGACGTATAACCCCGCAATTTCTTCGGCCATCTTTTTCTCCTACCCTTGAAAATTTATCACGTCATGTAGCCCCTGTATCACCGCCAGCAAATCGAGCATGTCCTGTACCCCCAATCTGTCAATGACATCCAGCGTCCAGCCCGTTTCTCTGGCAAGCGCAATGCGGATATAGCGGCGGTACAGGTTGGGCGGCATGGCTTCCCGAAAAATGCCAGAGACAAAGATGGCCTGCCTCAGTTTCCCGATGTGACTTCCTGAATGGCCTGCCGCAGCGCTTTTTGCACCGCCAGCAAATCCAGCATCCCCAGGCTTTCATAACTGGCGGGGTCGGATGGGCTGCCCGTAAAAGGCCATGCCACAACCACTTTGGTGAGCAGGGTCATTTCATCCGTCCGTCCTTCAATGAACTCCCGATATTCGCGGTAGGTCAGGCGGTTCAGGTCGATGTTTATGCCCATGTATCGACCTCATCATCAAACAACACATCTCCTGTAAATTGAAACGTCACACTGCGGGTAATGAGGTCGTGATAATCCATCGGCTTGGTGTGCGCGACCACAATCGCGTTGACGCCGCCTTTGGGTTTGCCCGACCCGTTGCCTTCCGGCCCCCAGAGCAGCGCTCCGCTTTGCCCAACGCGCAAAAGTTGGGTGTAGGTGCTGCCCGAAGTCCCCGTGTAGGCATAGGTCAGTTTGGCCGTGCCATCTTTCAGCGTGGCGATATACGATTTACTGGACTCGTTGCCCGCGCTTTTTTCAACCGTGTCGATGGTCATTTCGATTTCAAAACTGCGGTAATCGGCGGAAATTTCTGTTCCCTGAAAACTGATGTATCCATTTTTGCCAATGGCACGATTCTGTGACGCCATGTTCACCTCCTGTTTTGTTTCTGAGTCTAGGCAACCGGGGAGGAAAAATCGTGCAGATGAGGCATTTTCAACGAATTTGGTTATAAGAGGGTTTGATTAGTTGCGTTAAAGAGATAAATTAATACAATTAAAAATATAGCTATGGAGCGAAGACATGAGGTTAAAACGTTTTGGGTTTTTACTGGTAACATCGATTCTAGTGCTTAGCGTTATCACAGCCAATGCAGGGCTAAGTTTTATCGGCAGTGGGAGCGTTTTTCTGGGGTCAGTGGTTGGGGTGGTTCGTATCGCGGGGTTCGGGAATGATACCGATTTTGTCACGGTAAACATGAATGTGCAGGGCAGCGGCCTGACCGCGTTCTGTCGGAACAAGGGCGGGAATGAAGCACCGGGGCAGAATCCGGTGTCGGTCAACGCCAATACAACTTCTGCGCCGGTTGCACCCGTCCGAAATGGCACGGCGACCGTTGAAATGAGGGTGAACGTCTTGCCAACGCCTGAGCAGGCCGGATGTCCTAACAAAAACTGGACGGTGGTTGACCTGATCGGTACGCTTTACGTCACATTCTCCGCAGTGGACACCTCCACGCCGAATCCGACCACCATCACCCAGACGCTGCGGTGCGAGATCAACCAGCGCAACGCTACCATTAGCTGCGTCCCGTTATAAAATATCCTCCATCATGAATTAACAGCGTGCGGCGGGAAAATCTCCCGCCGTTTTTGCGTCTGTTTCCTGAAAAGAATACAATGGAATCCGATCAAGCGGGGTAGCAGAAGATGGTCAAACAGGTCGTTGCCAACCGTTATGAACTCATGAGCAGGTTGGGCAAAGGGGGCATGGGAACGGTTTATGCTGCCTTTGACCGCCTGAACAAACACACTGTCGCGTTTAAGCAGATGCAAGCCCTGGTTAGCTCCTCTGAAAGCGACTCTACTCATCTGCGAATTGTCCTGGCACACGAATTTCAGACGCTTTCCTCCCTCCATCATCCCCATATTATTAGTGTGCTGGATTATGGCTTTGATGAGGACAAACAGCCCTACTTTACGATGAGTCTGCTGGAAAACGCCCGCACGATTGTAGAAGCGGGGCGAAATTTGCCCATTGAAGGCAAAGTTCACCTGCTGATTCAGATGTTACAGGCGCTTTCATATCTCCACCGACGGGGCATCATTCATCGGGATTTAAAACCAGATAATGCGCTGGTCGATTCGGATGGCAACGTCAAGGTCCTGGATTTTGGAATCGCGCTGCCGGAATGGTATGAGGAAGATCAGGATGTGCTGGTTGGCACGCTGGCGTATATTGCGCCGGAAGTGCTGCGCGGCGAGCCAACCAGCATGGCGGCGGATTTATACGCGGTGGGCGTGATTGCCTACGAGCTTTTTTCCGGCAAATATCCTTTTGACACCAGCAGCCAGAACGCGCTGATTATGGCGGTGCTGAACACCAAACCGGATACCAGCCCGATCACGACTCAGATTCAGCCTGCCCCGCCGCCTGTCCTGCAGGACATGGACTTTAAAACGGTGGTGGATGGGCTTCCCGATGAATTTGAAACGGTAGCCATCCAGCGCACGGTGTTTGCGGACGAAGAAACTGTGCCTGTCATGCCTGTTTCGGCAGGGGGAAACGACCTGGCAGCCCTGGTCAGCCGTTTGATGGCAAAAAATCCAGAGGAACGGTATCAGGATGCCGATAGTGTGATTGCCGCGCTGAGTGCGGCCATTGCCCAACCCCTGCCTGTTGAAAGCGCGGCGATTCGGGAAAGTTTTTTGCAGGCCGCCGCTTTTGTGGGACGCGAAACGGAAATGAATTTCCTGATGGAAGGGCTGCACGCTTCACTGGAAGGGCGGGGCAGCGGCTGGCTGATTGGCGGGGAAAGCGGCGTCGGGAAATCGCGCCTGATGGATGAAATTCGCACGCAGGCGCTGGTGCGCGGCGCGATGGTGTTAAAAGGGCAGGGAGTCGCGGAAGGTGGGCTGCCTTACCAGCTCTGGCGCGAACCGATACGCCGCCTGATGTTGGGGACGGATTTCAACGACAGCGAAGCCAGCGTCTTAAAAACCATCGTGCCAGATATAGACGATCTGTTGGGACGCGAGATTCCCGATGCGCCGGAATTGGAAGGGCAGGCCGGACTCAAACGTTTTTTGCAGGCGTTAGAAGGGGTATTCCGCAAACAGCACCAGCCCATGATGTTGATTCTGGAAGATTTACACTGGGCGGAAGAAAGTTTGGAGGTTTTAAAGCACCTTCTGACTCTCCATTATCAGCTTCCACTGATGATCATCGGCAATTACCGCGACGATGAAAAACCCGACCTGCCCGGCATCCTGCCGGAAATGCAGTCGATAAAACTGGAACGGCTTTCAGAAAACAGCATCGCCCGATTGAGTGTTTCCATGTTAGGGGAAGCCGGACGCCGACCGGAAATTGTGGAACTGCTCAAACGAGAAACCGAAGGCAACGTGTTTTTTCTGGTGGAAGTGGTGCGGGCCATGGCCGAAGAAGCTGGCCGCCTGAGTGGGGTCGGCGCGATGGAACTGCCGCAGCATATTTCTGCATGGGGGGTGCGGCAGGTGATTCAGCGCCGTCTGGGTCGTGTCCCAGAAGCGGACCGCGCGCTGCTGAATATGGCTGCCGTCGCCGGACGCCAGTTAGATATCCAATTGCTGCAACTCCTCAGCCCAGAGGTGGATATGACCCGATGGCTGGCGGAATGTGCGAACGTGGCTGTGCTGGAAATCAAAGATGAGCAGTGGCGTTTTGCCCATGACAAGCTGCGTGAAGAACTGCTGCGTTCGCTTGCCCCCGAAGACCGTGCCAGACTGCACTTTCAGATTGCCACCCAGTTAGAAAATTGCTACGGCGACACCGACGATTACGCGCTGCTCATCAGTGACCATTATGAGCAGGCGGGGGCGCTGGCTGACGCGGCACGCTGGTGGGTACGCGCTGGCAAACATGCTCAGGCTTCTTATGTCCCTTCTACAGCCATTCAATTTTATCAGAAAGTCCGTTCCTACTGGGAAGAAACCACCACCGCCGCCAGTCTTCAAGACCGGATCAAAGTGTATGAGGGGCTGGGAACGATGCTCAACTGGCAGGCGCGGTACGCCGAAGCGATTGAAGCCTTTGAAAAACTGGCAGAAGTCGCGCAGGCCAACGACAAAGCGGCTGCTCATACCCATGCCCTGTATGGAATCGCCACCGCCTACACCAATCAGGGCGATTTGCGGACAGCGATTGACTACCTGAATCAGGCGGAAGCTATCGCGCGGGCGGCAGATGCTCAACTGGAACTTTCGAGGGCGCTCTGGCTCAAGGGCGTGAATACCTACCGTCTGGGAGATGCCGAAACGACGCTTGACTTGAGCCGGCAGGTGCTGGCGATTAGTGAAACGCTAGGCAACCGTAACCAGATGGCACAAAGTTTGAATTTGATGGGCGCGGTTCATTATGCGCTGGGCGATTATCGCCAGGCCGAACACCATTTTGAGCAGGCGTATCATATTTTTCAGGAATTAGGGGATCGCGGTCCGGCGGTGTCGCTGGTCAATAATCTGGGGTTTCTGGCGGAAGCACGCGGCGATTATGAAACCGCCTTCGGACGGTATCAGGATGCGCTGCATATCGCCCGCGAAATTGGCATCCGGGACGCGGAACTGCTTTTCCTGAGTAATCTGGGTGGGGTACGGGTCAAGTTAGGAGACTACGACGGCGCGGCGGCGGATTTACAGCAGGTCATTACGCTGGCGGCGCATGTACGTTTTGGTCAGCTTTCCGAAACCTATCGTTTTCTGGCGCAGGCATATCTGGGGCAGAAAAAAGATTTTGAAGCACTGGAATCCGCGTATCAGGCGATGGAATTGGGGCAGCAGTCGCCGGAGTTTATCGCGGGCGCATGGGGGGTGTTGGGGCAAACGGCGGCACGGCTTGGCGCGATTCTGGTCAAAGACGAGCATGGCTCACGCACCTGCACCGCCGCCGATTGTTTTGCCGAAAGCACCGCCCTGTATAAAAAGGCGGGCATCGAAGGGGAACGCGCCCGCGTGCTGCGAGAATGGGCGAAGTATGAGTTCGCCCAGGGCAGCCCCTCCTATGCCCAACAGTTATGGGATGAAGCGCGGGATATTTTTACTTCTGTTGGCGCTCATCTGGAAGTTGAGCGTATGGCAGAATCACCCGCCAGTTAGGGCGCAACTTCGCGGGTGTGACGGGAGAAAAATTCCCAGATGACCCGTGTCGCGTCAATATCCTGATTCACCGGACCGGCAATTTCCGGCGGCAAACGGTCAGGGTAGCCCGGCCAGTTATGCCCGCCGCCGATGATGCCATATAACAGCAGTTCTTCACCACCGGGGCAGTCGGTCAGGCGGATAATACGGACGCTTGTCCCCGGGGAATTGCCCAACTGCGGCAAATCTTCCGTTTCATAGTCCTGTCCGCAGCCGACCTGCTCCCGCCAGAAGGTAAACAGGCCGCTAATAGGAACGGTCACATAAATCATGTAACCGTCAAGATTTTGCTGCCGCCCTTCCCAGGGAATATTGTAATCTTCCGTGCCGTGCATAATCAGCATATTGACGGATACCTGCGGCGGGCAAAGCCGTTCTACCCCTTCAAATCCTGACCCCGCAACGTCAGCAAAGGCGGCGTACTGGTCGCTGGCTTCACAGGCCAGCCGATGCACCATGAATCCGCCGTTGGAAAATCCTGATACGTAAATGCGCTGTGGGTCAATATTCAAATCTTTGGAAAGGTCGGTTATTAAATCGGAGAAAAATTGTGCGTCGTCGTGTTCATCGTAAGGATAGCCCAGTATATCCCGCAGATAATTCCACTGCATATCAATGCCTTCGGGGTACAGCACGATAAACTGTTCTTCTTCCGCCAGCACATTCCAGTCCGTTGTATTTGCTAGGCTGCCAATCGACTGCAAGCGCCCGTGCAGTGCCAGCACCAGGGGCGCGGGCTGAGTTGGGTCGTAAGTATTAGGAACATACAGCGCGTAATTGCGTGCCAACCCATCAAAAACGGGGGGTTCAACCGCCCATTCCTCACTACCCGTAAAAAACTGTATGAGCAGGTTGGTGACATTCAATTCGGATGGATTCACCATGTAGTCGCCTGTGCGCGGCCAGTTTTGTTTAACCCCCGGCATATCCACCGCCCCCAGGCCGCATTCCACATACTGGAAAACATGGCCTTCCTGTACCAGTTCATCGGTACACTCGCTGCGTTCGGCAAACACCGCCAGCGTATCCGCGATTCCCAGCAGGGGAATCCCGTCGCTGCCGCCGGGGGAGACATACATGCCGCTTTCGCTGCTGTAAAATACGTCCTCTGTGCCGTGCAGAATCAGCAGACGAGTCGGGGCGGTGGGGTCGGTCTGGGCGCAGTTGTCGCGGTGTTCCTCCCACATCAGTGCCCCAACGACCGCGATTCCGGCGAATCGTTCTGGCACTTCACAGGCCAGCCGATAGGCCATCAGCCCGCCGCCGCCCCATCCGACCAGATATACCTGTTCAGCATCCACTTTGTAATTTTGCACCAGACTATCAATCAGTGTGGTGACATATTTCACATCATCGACTTCCCCCGTCTGGGAAGCGCGTCCATCCTGCCAGGCAACCCCTGCTGAATTGGGATAGGCCACAATGAAGCCTTCAGCAGTATCTAACCCCGTCAGGGCGGCCATGGCTTTACCGGAGGAAGCCGTCGGGTGCAGGGCAACAATCAATGGCAGCGCGTCGGCGGAGTCGTAGTTGTCGGGCAGATGCAGATAATAACTGCGTTCCATCTCCTCCACAGAAAGCGTTTCAATACCTTCCTGTGCTGCGATCACAGGCACAAAAACTAGCAAAAGCGATAATACGATAAGCAAAATTTTCATTTTTTTAATCCTCTACTTCGCGGGTATGCCGCGAGAAAAATTCCCAGATGACTTCAGACCCGTGTATATCCATGTTCACCGCGCCCGCAATCCGTTCCGAAATGCGCCCTGGCACGCCCGGCCAGTTATGCCCGCCGCCAAAAATCACATACACTGTGAGTTCTTTTGCACACGGCAGCCGCACAATTTCAACGTGTGTCCCCGGTGAGTTTCCCGATTCCGGCACGACTTCAATTTCCGGTGATTTGGCACACTCGTTACGAACCCCCCAGAAGCTAACCACATCGTTCACAGGCATGGCGCTGTAAATCGTCTGCCCATTGTAATTTTCCGGCAGCCCATTCCACGGAATACTCACATCCAGCGTGCCGTGCATAATCAGCATATTGACACCTGTGGAAGATGGACAAATTTCCTCAAATCCCGTAAACATTGAGCCGCCTACCGATGCA
>CAZKZS010000193.1:0-9211 GCA_964557285.1 uncultured Anaerolineae bacterium
CCGCCCTTTTTCGGGCAGGTATCGCTCACTTCGTTCGCTTGTCCCTGCCCCTACTACCCTGTGGGAGAAGGGAGGGGGTGAGGGGATTTTCCACACCAGCCATAGCACAGACAGCACATAAATAACCATCGGCGCACGGATGAGAATCATCAGCCCCAATGCCAGACTCGCGCCCCATACCCTGCCCTGCCAGCCAGCCCAGAAAGCCAGCATCAGCAGACCCGCCAGCGTGCCTTCTGGAAAAAATATCCGGGCATACGGCCACAGAGGGGTACACAATCCCGCCGCCAGCACAATCAGCAGCGCTTTGCGGGGGCTGTAAAGCTGAGCTGCCAGCGCGTATAATCCGCATAATCCCGCTGCCGCAAACACCGCCGGAATCCATTCCACCATGTAGGCCGAAAACGCATACCGATTCCATAACTGCAACTTCGCCAGTCTGTCACTCAGCCACACGACAGGTGCAGCGATTAGAGGCAGACCAGGATCATATTGGCTGTACAGGCGGCCATCTTTACCGGATTTTAGTTGAGGCGAATAAAAATCCTCAGGAAACGCAATCGTTTGCTCAAAAGCCAACGCCCGGCTGGTATCGTACATCGTCTGTGCGTCGATGCTGTAAAACGGTGTGCCAATGGTCAGAATATAGATTCCTGCAAAAAAGAGAAAAATCAGCCACTTCATCGCGTATAATGGAGGGAAAAACTGAGGTCACTCATGGAGAAAATTATACTACGCGGACGCATTACCGAAGATGGCAAAGTCGAACTGCTTGACCCCATTCCCGACGATTTTGACCGCAGCCGTCCGGTGGAAGTCCGGCTGAATCCAAGTGTGTATGAAACCGTCAATGAATATGGGGATCGGGTGATTGTGGATGAAGAAAACGGGATTGTTTCTCCGGTTGAGCCGTTAACAACGGATGAATTACTCAATTCACCCGTTATTGGCATCTGGGCTGACCGCAGGGATGAAATCGGGGACGCTGTAACATGGCTTAAAAAAATGCGCGAAGAAGAAGATGAAAGAAAGAACCCATGGCACAATCGAGACTTATCCTAGATAGCAGTATCGTCATTGACCTGCTGCTTGCAGAACCCAGGGCGCTGAACTGGTCAAAAAGCCTGGATTACCGTGGGGCAGCGATCAGTTCAATCACTGTTGTGGAAGTGCTGCAAGGCGCAAGAAATAAATCTGAAATGTCCAGCTTTGGAAATTTTCTTGCCCGGTTTCGGGTGGTACATCTTCTGGAAAACGACTCAAAATGGGCGGTGCGGCAGTTTCGCGCTTTCTGGCTAAGCCATCATATTGGCATCAACGACTGCCTGATTGCTGCTGCAGCCGCCCGATTACAAATTCCCCTCTATACCTTGAATCTGAAGGATTTTGAACCCCTGCCGGAAATCATCGTCGAAAAACCCTACTAACACGCAAGCAGGCGGGCGCGGACGGCAGCCATATCGTCCCGGCTCAGTCCCCCTTCCCGCAGATAGGCATCAATATCAAGCCAATTCAGCGTAGCATAAAGCACTTCGCGTGTAGTAGTATGTTCGCGTGCCAGCAGCGCTTCTCGTTCAGGGTCAACACTAAGTTCATAGTCGGCGACAATATCTTCGGCTATAACCCCAACCGCCGCCAGCAGCAGAAGCGTTATGATTCCGGTACGGTCAACCCCGCGTTTGCAGTGAATCAGGACACCGCCCGATTGAGCGCGTGCAATTGCCGAAATCGCAGCAGCATGACGTTCCGGCCAGCGTGTGAGCGCATCAACGTAGTAAAACGGGGTACACCACAGCTCATTTGAACCCCATTTTTGTGCAAACTCACTGTCCGTAATGTCCTCAATTGCAGCACTAAGAGATATGAGATCGGCAGGGCGCGGCACGGTATCAGGAATATCCTCTTTCATGCCGTGTGTATACAGGGAAATAATCGTGCGGATTCCATGTGCGTCAAGGGCTGACCAGCCGGCGGCGGTGAGCCTTGCGGGATGATCCGAACGCACCACCGCACCCCAGCGCGTCAGACGCCCGTCACACGTCCTCAAACCGCCCAGGTCGCGCACATTGCAACAACCCTCCCAGTCCAGGCGACGATTTTCAGTCATTTAATCACTCCTTATTAAAAGAGAATTATTTTTTAAGTCGAAAAATGCTAAGTAGAGGCAATGCTCGCGTTAGGCAAATCATCGACCCGCACCCGCGAAACTTCGACGCTGCTGGCCGGAGAAGCCGGATCTTCCGAACGCCAGAAATCCTCATGTTCAGGGTCGGTAAAACGGGTGATGTCCGTTTTTTCATTCCATTTTGTGCCGTCGGGCAGAATCATATCGGTGCTGAACTTGGCATCCTCAAACTTCGCACCCTGTAAATTTGCGCCCGTGAGGTTGGTTTTAAAGAGTTCCGCCCCGCTTAAATCGGCATCCTGCAAATTGGCGTTGACCAGCGACGCCCCCCAGAGGGAAGTCGCAATTTTTGCCCGGACCAGGGTTGCCCCGTTCAGAATCGCACCGGAAAGAAAGGTATGTTCCAGATTGGCATCGGTTAAATCCGCGCCTTCAAGGTCGGCTTCAATTAACTGGGTTTCTTTCAGATTCGCCCCCTGCAAATTCGTGCCGCGTAAAACGGCCTCCCGCAGATTGGCTTTCACCAGTTGGGCATTGCTCAGATTAATATTGCTCAAATCGGCACGCTGTAGGTTTAAGCCGATAAGCGTCGAACTGATAAAAATATCTTTGCCCCGCACCCGATCCAGGTGAACCTGCCGCGCTTCGGGCGTTTCACTGGCTTTAATTGCGTCCAGCAGTTCATCAATCACAATTTCAACTTCTTCAACTACTTCCTGCACGGGGCTGTTTTCCGCCGCCTGAGTGACGGGCTGCACCTGTTCAGCCTCCACAAAATAAGTGAAGGTTTTAGGCTGTGTGTCGGTTGGAGGGGTTGTTTCCAGGACCAGACTTTTTTCATTGGAAGGGGCTTGCTGTTTGTCCCGCCGTTCCAGGAAAAATTTGACAAACAAAAAGGCTACACCCGCGCCTGCTAAATCGGTACTAAAATCCGCCAGCCAGCGCTCCAGCCACAGGTCGGCATCTGCCCCAAAATGGGAAGAACTAAACAGATTCAAAATCAGTGAGGCCAGGCTGGTGAGAATTACCGCCCACACCACCAGCGCAACTAAACTTTGTTCTTGCAGCCGATTCAGCAGCTTTTCAAGCCACGACTCTTCCATAGGTTACACTCCCTGCTACCGTTCTAAGTGTATCATCGGCACAAGAGGATGTGGATGAGAATTGGCTATGAACGTTT
Source organism: uncultured Anaerolineae bacterium (assembly GCA_964557285.1). Lineage (GTDB taxonomy): Bacteria > Chloroflexota > Anaerolineae > Aggregatilineales > J027 > SB15. The sequence goes on from CAZKZS010000193.1 coordinate 3,306, forward strand.
GACCGATTCTTCCCGCCGATACCAGCGCGGAAGCTCCCCAAATAAACCGGGGTCAGGCCGCCAGAAACCCGGCCAGCGATGGTCACAAAAGCGCTGCATGACCGCCTCCACACTCCAGCGTGTGCCGTCCGGCAAACGGGTGTTGTAATCAAACTGGGCGGTCTTTAAAAAGGCTTCTTCCAGATTGGCTTGCAGCATCCATGCACCCTGCAAGTTCGCCCCACCCAGAAACGCGCCTTTCAGGTTTGACCAGGAAAGCTCCGCATTTTGTAAATTGGCCTGGTTCAGATTTGCCCCCTGCAAATTTGCCTCAATCATGTAGGCGTTTTCCAGATTGGCACTTTCAAAAGATACCCCACGTAAATCGCAGTCGTATAAATTCGCGCCCTGCAAATTCAAATTACTCAGGTTTGCGCCGGGCAGCACCCATTCCGCTTTCATCTGGTCGAGAATCACCTGACGGGCTTCGCGGCTGTTGGCCTGTTTGAGCCGCGCCACGTAACTGTTCATGGCCTGCGATGCCGTGCTTTCGGCCACTGGCACAGTATCCTGTTCAGAAATCGGTTTTTCCTGGGGTGGCTGCTCCCGTTTTAGGACGACCCCAAGCAGTAGATAAATCACCAGCACCCCCAGCACTTCTCCACTGAGATTTAACAACCATGTTTCCCACCAGATTGAAAATGCAGGACTGCTTACCGACGGGCTGCGGACAAGGTTAATGACCAGGGACCCCAGACTGGCAAGCAAAAAACACCCCACCAGCAAACGACCTATCTGATCCTGACGCAGTTTTTGTAAATAGTCGCGGAATTTCATGCTGACGCCTCACCCGAACAGTTTCAGTATATCACCCCTTGTTTCGGAAGTGGGTGAAAAGAAATTCACAAATGGGCGGACACAAATCGGACACACTTCGGCCAGGTCATCGGAGGACAGGTCAACAAATTTTATGGTTATCCCCTGGAGAAAGGATAACCCTCATGGCACATTGTACTTTTTGTGAAAATTTCTCTCAAAAGCGCTGCCCCGCGCAGCAGTTCCCTACAGACATTACCCATCTTTGGGGCAACACTCCTTTTAGCCAATGGCAAACGCCCACACAGGTGGCCGAAAAATATGGATACACCACAAAACACATTCTGCGGCTGATTCGCGCTTACCCGGAACGAATCGCCGTGCGAAACGAGGATGGGCGCTACTACATCCTCACCTGCTCGTTTGAAACCTTTTTAGCCGCCCGTTAGTCTACTTTCCGCCCCAGATAATCGCGCACGCCGTCCAGAAGCAGCTGCATACTTTCGGCGTGCGCCAGAATCATCTGCACTGCCTCGCGGTAAACATCATCCGTAAAGGTTTCGGATTCCAGTAAATGGGCATAGGAGGACACGGACTGAAGCGGGAGATTCATCTCACTCACCAGCACTTCTAAGGTTTCTCTGGGCGGCAGTGAAAGCGGAATATGAAGGCGTTTTCGGTTTGGCATCGGTTCGGAAATCCAGACTTTTGCCTATTCTAACCGAAAATTAACCTGAAATGCGAAAATCCTAACCATACCCATCTGCCCAAAATACGCTAAACTACCGCTTCATGACAGTCATTACTCAGGAAACCATCAACCACCTCACCAAAAATGAAGCGGATATGTCGTTCCGGCGGCGGGTACACACCGTTTTAGAGTGGCTGCCGCCGGACGATCATTCTATTTTTCTGGATTGTGCCTGCGGGCGCGGCTTTTACCTCAATTACTACCGCACGCTCAGCCGGATGAAACTCGTTGGGCTGGAACTGGAAGCCGATATTATCCAGAAAGCAAAAGCCAATGTCGGCCACCTGCCGGACATCACCCTGACACGCGGCAACATTTACGCCCTCCCCTTTCCAGACCATTTTTTTGACGGGGTTATCCTGAGCGAAATTCTGGAACACATTGAGGATGATGTACGCGGTTTAAAAGAGGTCTGGCGTGTCCTCAAACCTGGTGCAGTAGTAGCAATTACTGTTCCCAATGCGAATTACCCCTTCTGGTGGGACCCCATCAACAAAACGCTGGAAACCCTATTCCATACCCATATTCAAAATGGGCCGTTGGCCGGAATCTGGGCGAATCATGTCCGGCTGTACACCCTGCCCATGCTGCGCGAAGCCGTTACACAGGCCGGATTCACCATAGAAGCCGAACGCGCTTTTACCCATCACAGCTTTCCTTTTATTCATAATCTGGTCTACGGGCTGGGCAAACCCCTTCTGGAAAGTGGTCTGATGCCGAAGAAGATGGCAAACGCGGCTGACCGCACCACCTTTGATCAGAATCGCGGTAGTTTGATTAATCCGGTCAATCTGGGGGTGGCGGTGCTGAACTGGTTTGACCGGAAAAATGTGCTGGATGAACCGCTTAACCGGACAACCGTGAATCTGTGCATCAAGGCGAGGAAACCCCGGTGAACGAGTCAACGGGCGAGATAGTTATCCCTCCCCAGGGAGAAGAAAAGCCCAAACCGATTTCCTTTCAGGAACTCACTCTGTGGCAGGTCGGCTGGCTGATGTTATATCATCCCCTGCCCACGCTGCGACGTTTTTTTGATGAGATTGCCCTGCCACCAGAAGAAAATTACAGAAGCACCCTGCCTGATGAATACCGACCGGTAGCTGTTCCGACGGAAGAAGCCCTCACGGCGCCCATTGAGGAAGATGTTTTTGAACTGCCGACGGTTGATTTTGGCATGACCATCAATATCCTGCCGACGGTGGTGCTGACCGGATTGCTGTTTTCGCTGATGCTGGCGTTTGTGGGGGCAAGCCGCCTGTGGAAAGCCACCAACGATGCCGCCGCCCATGCGGAAGGGGATTTAAAAGGCGCTCCGGTCTGGTTAACGCTGGCGGGCATTTCCTACCTTATTATCTCAGTTGTTGCCAGTTGGAACTGGTGGAAACAGCGCCTTCAACAAAAATCCCCGCCAGAGGAGAATCCCGCCCCACAGGAAGCATCTCCTGAGGTGGCTCCGCCGCGACATCGACCTATGGAACTGCCGCCTGTGCTGGATACAGTGCTGCGATTCATCGAACGACATTCGATTCAGCTGGCGCTGATTCCTCCGGCAATTTTAATGTCTTTCCTGTCCTACACTGAAAATGTCATCACCCGCAATGGCAAAGTGGAAGAAGTGGCTTTTACCACATCGGGATTTACGGCGTGGGTGCTGGCAATCTTGCTGTGGTTTTGTGTGCTAGCGGTGGATTTAAACAGCCTTACAGCGCGTGTTTACCGGACGATTCGTGGACAGGCTTCTTTTACGCTGCGCCGACCCCGATTCCAATGGCGTGTTCGCTGGCCGTATATGACGCTGCTGCTGATTCTGCTGCTGGCGGCTTACTTCCGCCTGCATAATCTGGACTCGATTCCGCCGGATATGACCAGCGACCATATTGAAAAACTGCGCGATGCGGTGCGGGTTTCTGAAGGGTTTCATGCCATATTTTTTGAAAACAACGGCGGACGTGAAGCCTTCCAGATGTACTTTATTGCCCTGCTGGAAAAACTGCCGGCGGTAGAATTTAATTTCACGGCCATTAAGCTCGCCTCTGTAATTGAAGGGCTGCTCACGGTGCTGGCTGGATACTGGTTAGGGCAGGCCATCATGGGGCGCGACACCCCCCAGGACCGCGAGATGGGCATCTGGCTGGGGCTGACTTTTGCCGCGCTGCTGGCCGTTTCTTCCTGGCATACCATGATTTCGCGGCTGGGGCTGCGAATCGCGCTCACCCCGCTCACTACCGTCCTGCTGATGATTTTTCTGGCGCGTGCCATGCGTTATAACCGCCGTTTTGATTTTGTCGTGGTCGGGCTGATTCTAGGCGCGGGAACGTATTTTTATCAGGCCAACCGGATGCTGCCTATTGTGGTGGTGCTGGGAACGCTGCTGGCCGCCGCGATTTACAGCCGCAAACTCACCACCTTAGCAGCCTATGGGGTAAATCTGGCGTGTGCGGGCATCATGGCGGTTGCTATCTTCCTGCCCATGTACCGCTACGAGCGTGAATTTCCTGACTATTTCTGGAGTCGGACTCAGGGGCGGCTGTTCGGGGAAAATGCCTTCGTGCGAACCAATCCTGAAACCGGTTTACAGGAAAAATATGATCCTACCCTGCGCGAACAGGCTGACCGTTTTCTGGATAACTTCGATAACTTTGAAGAAAACTATCTGAATGCGCTGAAAATGTGGAGCTGGCAGGGGGACGGCGCGTGGATTAATAACCCGGATGGCCGTCCGGCGCTTGACCTGTATACCAACGGCCTGTTTTTAATCGGGGTGCTGGCGTGGGTGGTGTTAATTTTGCGGCGGTGGGATTCGGTACATATTTTAGTACCGATTGCTATTTTGATTATGCTGCTGCCCTCCGCGCTGGCGATAAACCCGAATATTCAGCAGGAAAATCCTTCTTTTACTCGCAGCAGTGGCACGATGCCGTTTGTATTCCTGATGGCGGGGTATCCTCTGGCACAGGTTGGGTTTTATGCCCGCCGCGTTTCCCGTTATGCGGTATTAAATCTGACGGGGGCGTTTGCCCTGCTGACTCCGGTGATTCTGCTGGCCGCGCCCATCAATTACGACACTTATTTTCACAAATATCCTGAGTCCTATAAACGGTCATGGAAACCGTATACGTATTTTGCCGAACCTCTGAAAGAATATCTGGAAAACGGCGGCACGTTCGGGAATGCGTTTTATATTCACTGGGAACACTGGCTTGACCATCGCATTTTAGGGGCAACGGCGGGGGATATGGATTGGCCGAACGGCGCGGTGGACCGCCAGCAGATTTTTGCCCTGATCCAGCGTAACGAAAATACCCCCTATCAATATGATCCGTCCAAACCCCTGTACTTTATGTACAACAAGGAAGATAAAGAAACAGTTACCTGGCTGGATAACAACTTCCCCGGCGGCACGCATTTTGTGAAACAGCACCCGGAACGCTCCGACCTGGATTTTGGGTATTACATTGTGCCAGCCGGAACGCAGCAAGTGGGATAAAATAAGCGTATGAACGACCCACGTTTGATTCCCCCACCCAAAAATCATTTAGACCGCATCCGGGCGCTGGCACTGGATTTGGCCTATGGGTTTGTGAACGGAGAATTTCCACCCCGCTTCCAGAGTGCCAGTCGGAACGCGCGGCAAACGCTGGAAGGGGCAGGCGACATTAACCGGAACAACAACTTTAAAATTTATCTGGATGAAAAGTGGAAAACCCACTACCCCAACGCGCAGGATTTGGAACTGGTCGGTTATGCTCAACTGGTCGAACATGCACAAACAGGTTTTCCCGTTTACACCCTGACACAAAAAGCGCTTGCCCTGCTGGAACAACCCGCCAAACCGCCTACTATTTTTATTTCCTACAAACGGGATGAAAGCGCGGCTTTGGGGCTGTTGATTGTGGCACGGCTCAAAATGGCGGGGATTCCCAATCCGTTTATTGACATGGATATTCGCCCCGGCGACGAGTGGCACGGGCATTTGCAGAAAACGGTTCAGAACAGTGAATATCTCATCAGTTTGTTAGCGCCGCGTACCCTTGAATCGGACATTGTGCGGCAGGAAATCCGATGGGCAAAAGACGCCAGTGTGCAAATTATTCCTGTTTGGCACAATGGCTTCAAAGGCTATGACAATCTTCCGCCTGAACTCAGCAGCAAAAACGCGATTCGAGTTAAAGAAGAAAGCGCGGAAGAATATAACAATGCCATCATTCGCCTGCTCAACCGCCTCGGCTACGCGCCCTAAAGTGAGCTACCATGACAACCCATGATAAAAATATTGAAATACGGTGTGTCCCCATGCAATAGCTGAGGGGCGGATAGTAGGGGCAGGAACAAGCGACCAAAGGGAGCGATGCCTGCCCTT
>CAZKZS010000194.1:0-9205 GCA_964557285.1 uncultured Anaerolineae bacterium
TAGCATGAATATATCTGGCAGGCTGCTGCATACTTTCGCCCGCTTCAATCAGCGCGGCAAAATGCACCACCGCGTCAAAATGATGGGTTTGAAAAAGAAAATCCAGCGAACCGGCGCTGCCAATATCTCCTTGAATAAATTCGGCCTCCCCTGGCACGGCTGCCCGGTGTCCGCGATACAAATTGTCATAGACGGTCACTTCATGACCGGCTTCTAACAGATGTGCCGTTGTTGCAGACCCAATGTAGCCTGCCCCACCTGTAACCAGAATTCGCATTATCTTTCTGTCTCCATCATGTATTTTTCGACCCATAGTTTCATGGAATCGTACATTTGCACTTCTACTTCACTGACTACTGAACGCGGTACATACTGCCAGAGTTCATCCTGCATCCGGCGGTCACTTTCTAAAATGTCCCGCAGCCCTTCCTCTCCTATATCAATACGCCTGCCAAGCAAAGGGACGGTCTGGCTGTGACATTCTAAACAAATCTGGTGGGCGATTAAATTCCGCCATGCTGCCAGCGATTCATCAGGAATCACGGCTATCCAATCTTCAGGAGAAGCGGAGTCCAGCGCGGCAGGAAAATGGTCATCCCAGTGGCGGTAATCGCGGGCATCCAGATAACACAACAGGACATGCAGCATATTAAAACGGGTGCGCCCGTCCGCCCAATCCTTACGTTTATAAAAATAAGGGTAAAGCATGGCTTCTGCCCAGACGACATCCATCGTCAGATGCGCCGCATAACCCGCGATAAATGCCCGCCGTTGATGCTCCGCAAACTTTAATTCAGGATAGGTTGTGAGCATGACTTCCACGGCGTGTGGCTCAATGCGGGGAGCATATTCAAAAAAATGGGTGTTGGCGCGGTCAAGTCCACCCGAAACCCGCGCATCGGGAGCAATATTCCCCAGCAAAAACGCGCCCAGATGCGTGCTTAAAAACTGACGGCTGGATAGTAAAACGGAGTCGTCGTTTAAAAGACGATGGGCAGCGTGTAAATGCATAAATGGTGTTGGCATGGCGTGATTGTACAACAAAATTAAATCTACGAGCCGTAGGTTTTTTCTTTTCCCCGATTCAGTATAATGTTCAGCCTGGGATGAATGAAAAATCCAAATCATGGAGTTAAACATGACCTTAAAAAAATATGGGGGCATCATGGGGTGTGTGATTTTGCTGCTCACCCTGCTGCCCGTCACACAGGCGCTGGAAGGAGTCGGGGCAGAATTGTATTACCGCGCCCCCGATGCAAGCGGTGTTTTTCAGGTTTTCCGCATTAAAACTGATAATACGGTTGAGCAGGTCAGCCAGGAAACCAGCAACGTCGTAGCCTATGATGTGGCCTACGATAATACGGTTGCTTATGTTACCGCCCGTTCGCTGAATCTGGATGGGGTGACTTTTACCAACGGCGGCCCGCTGGACAGCCAGAATCTCAATTTAAATGATGTGGCCTGGTCGCCCGATAAATCTCAGGCGGCAGTGGTTGCCATTTCCGCCAATGAAGCGGCTGACCCATCGGAAGGGGTCTGGCTTCTGGATATTAATAACCAGAATTGGACGCTGCTTTTAAATTCCGTGCGAACCAACGATGCCAGCAAAACCATTTACCGCGAAGTCACCTGGGCAAAATCTGGCGATAGGCTGCTGCTAGAAGCGCTGTTTTTTGAGAGCAACGGCGTCGTGCGGTACAACTTTTTCACCAACCGCGCCTATGCTTATAATCTGGCAAATACGGGCAACATCAATGAAAACGGCTACAGTCGTGGGATGCTTTCCCTGGATGGGACGGATTTAATTATCAGTGATGTCCCGCTTGCCCCTACAGGTGACGGATTTATCATTGATGTCAATGACAAGAGCCGCATTGTTCCCATGACGGGTGAAGCAGCGCGTTATGTGTCCCATGCCTTCCCCATTAATAACGGTGTGGCTTATTTTATTCGTGATTTTGGCAACAATGTCGCCACGAGTGAAGTCTGGCAGTTGGGCTTTGACGGGGCAAGAGTCGCGCTGGGGTCGATTCCGAATGCGGATTTAGCGGATGATGTGGCCTGGACGCCGGATGGGGTAGGGCTGGTGTATTTAAATGAATTTGATGACACCGCCAATCTGGGGACAGCCCATTATTTTGTCCGTGCTGAGGACATCATGCAGGAACAAACCCTGCCAGAACAGGCTCGCCGTATGGTGGATCCGCAGTGGGGACCGGATGTAAGCGCGGCTGCACCAACGGCTGTCGAAACCATAGTATTTACTGAGCCGTTGTTTGACTATCGCAGCGCCGAAGGCACTTCTTTTTACAGTGTACGTTTGCAGTGGAACGCTGTGGAAGGCAGCACAGGCTACCGCCTGTCGATTGAGCCAGCCCTTGAAGGCCAGAACAGCTTTGACTCCACGACTGTAGCCGCCCAGTTAGGTCGCATGGCCTGTGGCACAACCTTTAATATTACCGTCGCAGCACTTGGGGCTGATGGCAGCGCGGGCGCGGCTTCCCCCACCAAAACCGTGACCACGCCGCCCTGTGATGCGGAAATTGTGATGCCTGTAAACGTTCCTTCTTCGGGAGAGGGTGAAGGTACAGCAGCAGCCACTGAACAGCCTTCTGATTCGACTCCGGAGGCACAGCCCACCGCCGAAGGCACTCCCATTAATCCTGATGATCCCAACGCCCCCAAAAATGTGACCACCGCCGCACCGCAGCAGATTGGCACGTTTGCCGACGGCAGACCGTCCTACGGAGTGGATATTTCGTGGAGTTCACCGGGGACAACCACCTTTTTCTATGTGCAGGTTGACCCGCCGAATAATCCCAATGGTTTCCCGACGGTCGTGAACGCCAGTGACCCCACTGTAGCAGTGAAAATTGTTGACCTTGAATGTGGTACACAGTACACCCTGCGCGTGGAAGCCGTCGCGCCCGATGGAATCACGGTGCTGGCAAGCTCCCTGCCTGTAACAGTTACGACGCCGGCCTGCCCATAACAATCCAATTTCAGGGCGTCCCACAATGGGATGCCCTTTTGCCTTATAATTTTCCTTATAAATAAAAAATGGGATGTTCTACAGATGAAACCAGCTTTAATTGTGCATGGGGGTGCATGGCGTATTGACGAGTCCGAACATGCCGCGCACCTGAACGGGGTGCGTGTGGCAGCCCAGGCCGCCTGGGACATTTTGCAGCGTGGCGGGACCTCGCTGGATGCAGTGGAAAAAGCCATCATGATTATGGAGGACGATTCCACATTTGATGCAGGTCGGGGTAGCGTCTTAACCTGTGTCGGGGAAATCGAAATGGACGCCATGATGATGGATGGCCGCAATTTGCGCGTGGGGTCAGTCGGGGCGGTGCAGGGGATTCAAAACCCGATTCATCTTGCCCGCCTGGTCATGCAGGAAACGGAGCATAATCTGCTGGTGGGGTCAGGGGCGCGGCAGTTTGCCCGCATGAAAGGGATTCGGCTGGCCGCCCAGGCAGAATTAACCGTCCCCCGCGAAGTCGAGCGCTTCCGCCAATATCAGGTCAGCCCCCCAACGCCTACCGTCGAGAGTTTTATGGCTGCCCATTCCGGCGGAACGGTTGGCGCGGTAGCCATGGATCGGGATGGCAATCTGGCGGCGGGAACTTCCACAGGTGGCACTCCCTACAGCTTGCCGGGTCGGGTCGGAGATTCCCCCCTGGTTGGCTGTGGCACGTATGCAGATAACGAAACGGGCGCAGCGTCGGCGACAGGGCATGGCGAGCGTATCATGGAAGTCGTGCTGGCGAAACATGCCACCGATTTAATCCGCTATGGGTATAACGCGCAGCAGGCCGCAAAAATGGCTATCGACTACATGTACAATCGAGTCGAAGGATTCGGCGGCATGATTCTGATCGATAAAGACGGAAACGTTGGGTTTTATCACAACACCCCACATATGGCCGCCGCCTGGATTGATGATGAGGGCAGCCTGCGTACTTATATTCAGCCCTGAATATTACCTTCGGGGCGCGGTATAACGACGCCCCGATCATGTTCTTTGAGCCAGCTAAATACATAACGGTTATATTCCGCTTCATGTTTTTTGAAGGCTTCCCGATGGTCACAATCCGGCGCGACCCAGATTTTATAGGGGGCGCTCAGGTCAGCCGCCAGTTTCTGAACATCACTCAGGGGAATCAGCTTATCTTTTTCACCGTGAATGAACAGCACCGGAATCCGGTTGAGATGTCTTGCCCACAGGCGCGGGCTAATCTGGAACATGCGCGTGTTCGTGCGGAGTGATGCGCCTGTTACAGCCAGTTTCGCAAGAAAGGATGAAATTGGCGGCGGGATATGCCGGCTTTGCAGCCAGTAATCCAGCAGGTCGAGCAGCCGCCAGAACACCCCATCCAGAATCAGCACAGAAATTTTATCAGTCAGCGCTGCCCCTATCATGGCGACGGCGGTTCCCACACTAAACCCCACCACTGCGCTGTTCTGAATCCCTTTTTCGGCAGCCAAAAAATCCACAGCGCCTAACAAATCCTCTTTTTCAAACACCCCAAAGGTGACGGTTTTGCCATCCGAATTGCCATGCGCGCGAAAATTGAACATCAGGACGTTGTAACCCGCATGATAAAAAGGCACGGCCTGAGGCAGGTCGCCATCCATGCTGCCGTTTTGCCCGTGACAAAAAATGACCGTGCCAATGGGCTGCTCAGCCGGAATCCACCAGCCGCGAATTTGAGCCTTATAGCGGCTTGGGAATGACACTTCTTCGTAGGGTAATCCGTAATTGGCAGGGTTATCGGCGGGGTCGGGCGGGCGGCGGCGAGTCATCACTTCGCCCATGATAAAAATGCTCAGGATAAATCCCAAAAAAGAAAAAAACGTGCCGCAAATTAACGTGACCATCACACACTCCAGACGCGCGATTCTACCCTTAAAACTGCTGGCGGGATATGGTGGGGGTAATAGGTGGTGTTGGGGTCAGGGTTTCCGTTGACGTGGGGGTGCGGTTATCGGGCGTGCTGGTCGGCTGCGGGGTGTAACTGGGGGTAATGGTCACGGTGGGCAGAGGCGTAAACGTGCGGGAGGGGCGCGGAGTCGGGTTCACAGGCCGCACCACACTTTCGTGAATATAAGCCAGGTCACGGAACGCGCCGTTAGGGTTCAGGTCAATGACATACCATTCCTGCCCCTCGGGATAGTCCTCACTGGCTTCTGCCCGCCCATACACACATACTTTATCCTCGTAGTACAGCACGACGCGGCGCTCACATTGCAGGGCAGGACATTCACGCACACGGGCATCTGCTGACCAGATTTCAAATTCCTGACAGGCAGGCACAGGAGTACGGGTGGGGCCGGAAAGTAGTGGGACACGGGTTGGGGTAGCGCTTAATTGGGCTTCTGCCTCCCGCGTCGCGGCCACGCTGGGACTTCCGGCGGCGCGAAACCATTCCAGCAGGCCGTTCCACATGAGGTAACAGCCCAAGACCAGAATCACAGCCGCCACGATGAAAAAACAGGCGGGGGGGTTGGCACGCCCATACTTACTGACCATGCAGCGAAGTTATATCAGATGGAATACAGGCTGCCAGTTCGTTTGCCCTACGCTTGATCGCTGTGCAGGATTTTCCGAATCAGGTCCGCGTTAATGGGGCGTTTGAGGAGACGTTCGAGCAGCGTATAACTTTCCTGCAAATTTTCCTGAAGATGCTTGAGTCGGACAAGGGTTTTTACCCGTGTCATCAGCAACACAAAACTGAACGGTTTGGTCAGAAAATCGTCAGCACCCGCCTCGATCCCTTTTTGTTTATCCTCATCCGATTCCAGCGCCGTGACAATCATCACCGGAACAAAGCGGGTAAGCGGATGATTTTTTAACTGACGGCAGACTTCAAAGCCGCTGATGTCCGGCAGCATCCCATCCAGAATAATTAAATCGGGAGGGTGGGCAAAAGCCATATTTAACCCTTCCCTGCCGCTTGGGGTCGTGGTCACGCTGTAGTTTTCGATTTGCAGGTGGGCTTCAATGACTTCCCGGTTCATCCAGTCGTCATCAATCACCAGAATAGTTTTTTCGGCCATGCTGCTTTTTTATGAAACTGCTAGCAATTATGATACCATTAGCACAGGTAAAGCAAAAGCAGAGAAAAAGCGCATGAACGAACCGGGCAGCAGCAACTTTGTGGGAACGATTGATGAAGTAAAAGCATTTTTGCAGGCGCACAAAGGCCACCTGTTTTATATTGAAATCAACCCGACGGTGACACCGGACGGCGCACGCCAGTTCAGCATTACCACCTTTCCGGCCAAAGATGGCCGCCGGATTCTGAATCAACTTCATCCCGAACCCGGCGACCCCCGCATGACCCCCGGCGCTAAAAAAGCGCTCAAGGATGCAGGGCAGTTGTAGTTACCATGTTTCATCAGCAATCAGTCCCGACTCCCAGATAAGGGTATCGGGACGGAAGGCCGCCCATGCAAACCAGAAATGCGGGTAGCTGAGTTTGAGTTCCAGACGGGTGTCTTTGAGTTCCCCCTCAACTGCCCGCCCAAAAACATTCCATGTACTGCCCGTTTGTTCATCCTGAATGATGTTATTTTGGGACACAAAGGTTAGTGCTGTGCCATCTTCCAGCACGGCACTGTACATAGCGGCTGAGCCAGTTTCCAGGGTATTGGTGAATAGCGAGACCGCGCCGGGCTGCCAGAAAATCACCACCGGTTCGCCGCCAATGCGATCATTGACAATGCCCGCTTCAGCCAGCCGTTCAAAAGGATAAGCAATCGCGCCTTCCGCCCCAAAATATCCTAAAACACGCTCCGTCGTAAACAGGCGGTCATCCACCTCACCATCATACAAAAAAGCGTTGCCCTCAGCGTCATATCCGGCATACGAAACCACATCTGCACGGCTGTTCGTCTGATTTTCCAGCACTTTGCCGTCGGGATGCTCCGTTTTAAAATCGTCCCAACTCACCACCACCGACGGTACATTTACCAGTTTTGTTCCGGTATACGTCCCGACAATCGCTTCCCCCGTAAACTGCTGCCACCACGATTGGGTTTCGTGATCCCACATGATTAAATCACTGTTCCGCAGCAGCCCCGTGACCCCAAAATGCAGTACACGGTCATCAACAGTCCGTTCATACACAATAGAAGCATTACACAGGGGACAAAAAGTAACGGCGACAGGTACACCACCAATCTCTGTATTCACAATTTCATGGTTGTTGAGCAGCAAAAGCGGATAGGCGCGGGCGTCCCCATTGACCTCAACCGCTATCACCTGCTGCTCATCTGGCAGATACTCGTTTGTAGTAGCAAAATCAGTGTACCGTGCGTAAAACCGGGGAGGCTGGCCGCCGTTGCGGGGTGCGTTTTCTGGATAAATGTACCCTTCGGGATAATACGGCGGGATACCATCCGGCGGCGGGCCGCCAAACAGGATTTCATCCGCAGACACACTGGCCTGTGAAAAATCGGTTTCCCACAGGTCGTCAAAAGCATCAAAATCGTCCTGAGCAGAGGCTAAACTGGTAAATGCTGTACTTACAAATAAAATAACAACCCATCGCCAGACCATAAAACCCATCCTATGAATCTTTCTATCAGGAGGGGTTTAACAGAAAAAACCTTACGGGTGGGCGGCCTCAAATTCAGTAATGTCGATGACATCAATCGTAAACGGCAGGGAGGGGTCAATCAGCAGACTGACGACGGGCGCAAGTGATACAGGGTCAAAGTTAGACACATAAATGCGCCCATCCTGATAGGCAACGTCGCTGGGTTCACGGAAATTCTCCGCCAGAATCGTGAAATTTCCGGCGGTATCCAGCAGCGCGACTTCACTGCTGTCAAAGAGGGTCAAAATGAGATTGCCCCTGTCATCCAGCGTCAGGCCGTCCAGTTCGTGCTGACTCTGGTGATACAGTTCGGTGACTTCCCCCGGCTGGCCTTCCGGCGTAATACCGACGCGGTAGATTGTGCCACTGCTGGAATCCGCCACCACCAGCGCATGAGTGGCGGGGTCATAAGCCAGTCCGGTAGGGCGTGCATCATCTCCGCCTGTTTCTGGTACTTCCCACCAGGTTTTTCCCTGTCCATCCGGCGTAAAAACGCGAATTTCACCTAACTGGGTATCCGTCACATACAGCAGGCCGTCCGGTGTGAAAACCAGACTGTTTAAAATTTCATTGTCGCTCACTTTGCCAAAGTCGCTCACCGTGCCGTCGGGGGTTATTTTTTTTAGTTTGGAGGAACTTTTACGCGGGTCGCATTCCAGACGGTCAACCACATACAGGATTCCATCCGGGCTGAAGGCCATGCCCGAAACCGCCCCGATGCCGCTGTCCGCTTCTACAAAAGTCTCAATATCGCCCTGCGGTGTCAAACGCCAGATTTCGCCCGTGCAAAAGCTCCCACTGTAGATATTTCCGTCCGGGCCAATGGTAAGCGCTTCAGGATAGGCTTTGTCGCCATCCAGTTCTACCAGCGTATCTACTTTGACTCCAACGATATTGGTTTTTGGCTCGCGGCGTTCCCCCTGAATTGAATTTACCACCAGATAAAATGACAGGCCGCAAATCGCCAGCAGACTGACCACAAACAGGCCAATCACACTCAGGTTTAAGCGCCGCATCCGGCTTTCATGCTGTGTTTGAAAATGTGCCATTTTTGAGTCCATTCAACAAAAAAAGGGCATGACTGCCCCTTCGGTGGCGGAGAAGGTGGGATTCGAACCCACGACGGGAGTTACCCGTACTCGCTCTCCAAGCGAGCGCATTAGGCCGGACTATGCTACTTCTCCGAATTTAGGGTCAATATAATGATTCGCACGCCTGTTGTCAAGGGTCGTATGCTTGACGCTGCAAAGACGATCTGTTACACTCGCTAATTGATACAACGTATCGTTTAGTAAAAGGAGAACGTGGAAATGAAACGCTCATTGAGCGCTTTCGGTCTATTGATGCTGCTTATGGCCGGAACAGCCCCTATACAGGCACAGCAAGAACCCTTAAAGATTGTTGCCAGCTTTTCTATTCTGGCGGATGTCGTGCAAAACGTGGCAGGAGATAAGGCCGAAGTCACATCCCTGATTCCACTGGGGACTGACCCGCACGCTTTCCAACCCACCCCTCAGGAACTGGCGCGGCTGGCAGAAGCCGATGTTGTGTTTATCAACGGGGTCAATTTTGAAGAAGGGTTGATAGAAGTGATT
>CAZKZS010000195.1:0-9128 GCA_964557285.1 uncultured Anaerolineae bacterium
TGCGCAGCTGATAATTTGTGCCTTATAACTTGATGTGAGATTGCGCTATGATGTTGCTGTGGAGGACAACTTTGAAAAAACGACTCTTCTTTGTGCTGATGGGGCTGGCCGTTATTGCGGGGCTTTTTCTCATGGTGAGGCAGGCAACCCCCGCCGATGATCCGGTAGACCCGGGGGCTGATAATGCGTTTCCCATCCTCAAAGGGACGAATCTGAAATTTGAGCAGGTCATCGTTCCCGATGATTTAGCAGACGGGCTGAAATTGATTGTCGTAGCTTACGATTCTGACCAGCAGATTTACGTGGATAAATGGCTGCGTCCTCTGGAAAAACTCAATGAGAAGTATCCACAGCTTTCAGGATACTATGTGCCGCTTCTGCCACAGGATACCCGAGATGCAGCGCTCGCCATTCTGGGCGGCATGACTCTGGCCGCTAGCGGCGATACAGACCGCTTACGGACGATTGTCGTCTTTACAGATGTGGCAGCGTTTAATGAAATGGTCGGTGTTTCCGGTGTGGGTGAAGTACAGCTTTTCCTACTGGATGAAAACAACCGGATTCGCTGGCATGGGGCGGGCGCGTATCAATATAAAACCCTGCAATCGTTGGAACAGGTGTTAGCTAGTCTGAAGTAGGGGCGGGAACAAGCGCAGCGCTGCCCGCCCTGCCCCTACTCGCTATGCTTCTTCCGGTGTACGGAAATGGGATAACTGCGATAGGATACGTACCTGTTTATCGGCATGGTAGCTGCTGCGAACCAGCGGCCCAGATTCAACCCAGTTAAAACCCAAATCCAGCCCAATCCGCTTGAGTTCGATAAATTCCTCCATCGTGTAGTAGCGTTCGATGGGTAGGTGTTTCCTGCTGGGCTGTAAATACTGCCCGATGGTCAGAATATTAACCCCTACGCTGGCTAAATCCTGCATCACCGCGACCACTTCCTCAAATTCCTCCCCTAATCCGACCATGATGCCACTTTTAGTCAGCACCATCGGATCGAATTTTTTAGCATTGCGAAGGGTGGTCAGCGCCCATTCATAGTTATCCTGCGGCTGCACTTTTTTGAACAAACGTGGCACAGTTTCTACGTTATGATTCAGGATTTCCGGTTGGGCATCCATGACAATTTTCAGCGCGTCGGGGTTGCCTTTAAAGTCGGGGATCAGCACTTCAATGCTGCATCCTTTATGAATCCGTCGTATGGAGCGAATGACCATCGCAAAAATGGGAGCGCCACCATCCTCCCGTTCGTCGCGGTTGACGCTGGTAATCACCACATGGCGCAAATTCATGGCTTTGACCGCGTTGGCGACGCGCATCGGTTCGCCCCAATCCAGAGGCGAGGGCATTCCGGTTTTAATATCGCAGAAGCCGCAGGAACGGGTGCAGGTATCGCCCATCATTAAAAAGGTGGCCGTTCCCGCGCCCCAACATTCGCCCATGTTCGGACACCGCGCCTCCTCACATACCGTATGCAGCGATTTGGTTCGCATCTGGCTGCGGACAAATTCATAAGTTTCGCCGGAAGGGGCTTTGACTTTAATCCAGGGCGGACGGCGCGGCCCCACTTTGCCTTCAGGATTATGCCGTTCGCTGCCGCGCACCCCATGACGCGGATTGGGCGTTTTTTCTTCATCCCCCAGAACGGGAATGTCATCAACATGAACTACATCAGTCACAGGAAATTTGCTCCGTGTGCTAGCTTGATTTGTGTAAGATTATAACAGCCTTAACCCGCTTTACTGGCATACCATTTGAGGCGTTCCAATCGTGCTTCTGCCAACCCTGCCTCAGCCAGTTTTTCGTAAGCCTGTTTAAAATAAGGCAGGGCGGCAGTTTCATCTCCCAGTGCCAGCAGACTTTCGGCGATTTCTTCCATCACAAACCCATCTTCCGGGTTGAGTTCACGCTGAATCGCCAGCGCTTCCTCAACCCGATTCAGGGAACGCAGCGTGCGGGCAATGCACCAGCGGGCAATCTGCATCTGGCGTGGATTGCCCTCACGAAAAATTAGCGCCTGCTGGAACATTTCCAGGGCTTTTTCATAGTTGTCCTGGTCATGATATGTCCAGCCCATATTGTTATATAACGATCCTAACCACCGCCGCGTGCGTGGATTGTCCGATTTTTCGGCCAGTGCTGCGGCTTTTTTATTCCATTGCAACTGCGCTTCCGGCTCAGATTCCACAATGCCGAGCATATGGGCGGCGTCAACGGCATAAAAATCTTCGTTTGCCTGAAGTGCCAGTTCATAGGCTTGCAGGAAAAGCTGACGTGCTTTTTCGCGGCTGCCAGAGGAATTAAAAACCCGACCGCGTTCCAGCAGGTAGCGAATTTGAACGGTAGGGCTACCCTTTCCTTCTACCTGGTTCAGGGTTTGATGGGCATCATTAAAATAGCGCTGCAATCCCTGAGCGCGAGCGATTTGCGTCAGCAATTGCAGCAGATAGTCATTGTCAGAGGCTTCCTGAGCCGCAGGTAAAAGTTCCCGAAAGCGTTTTTCTGTTTCTGCCGGATTCTCGTAATCCCACAGGGAATCAAAATCCATCTCAACCTCCCTTATTTTTATAAACATCATAAACTGAAAAATGGGAGAGGGTCAAAAGGGGGCTGTTGCTGAAGCCAGCGTAACCGCCGCATGAGAAAACTCCTGACTGATACCGTTAATACACCGGACTCGGTTCAGGCGTTCCTTATGGGGTGAGGACGTTTTTTCGGAGTTCATCCAGTGCTTGCAGGGTGAGCAGATTCCGCAGTGTGCCACCATATTCCTGTTCCGCCCCTGTAAAATCGCAGTATTGGCCGACGCTGTGTGCCAGATGGGTGCGGTCTGGCCCGATGCCGTAATTGGGGAGTTCCTGAACGGCTGCCCATAAATTAATCAAGGGTGTGCCGTAGGCTTCCGCAATATCGACCAGCGCGACATTCATCTGAATAGAATGGTCGTAATTGAGAACTTCCTGATCGGGCAGCACCACAAACGTGGTTAATACAGGGATAACCCCCACCTCAATCGACTGTTTCACGATTTCTTCCATATAATGCGCGAAGGATTCCGGCTCACCATAACGCGAATCCATCAGCCCAAGCATGATGATAGAAATGCTGGGTTTGACGATGCGATACTCACACAGCAGGGGCGATTCATTAGCTTCACAGAGGGCATCGGTTGCCCAGAAGGGGTCAAGGACAGAAGCGCTGCTCAATCCCTTTTGCGCGGCAATACTGTAGCTGTTGAAGGAATTTTGAACATCTTCTCGCGGAGGGGTGGCGGAAAAAAAGTCAATCGTGTCCTGTAAATAGGCATAGCTGCCCAGATGACAAAATTCTTCACCCATGCCAATCGCCAGCAGAAAATCGCCATTGGTGGTGTTGCTGTCGCCAACTTTGGTAAAAACATTAGCACGATTCCCCAATGCCTGTCCACGCGCAAAAATGGAGTGAAGCTGCGGGGTGTCCATGTTATAAAGGACAGGGGTGGATTTCAGACGTTCAATATCGTCCGTGGCAGATAAAACCTGACCAGAAAAAACCAGCAGTATGATGCATAACAGGACAAAGGTTGGTTTCAGCATATCATGGTTGTACTGGAATGTGGGGTCAAAGTCTATAGGCCAGAAGGATAATTTGAGAGTAGGGACACGGCACGCCGTGTCCCTACATAATTAAATTGCGACGTTTTACTCTACCGTAACACTTTTTGCCAGGTTACGGGGCTGGTCAACATCACAGCCGCGCCATACGGCAATGTGATATGCCAGAAGTTGCAAAGGCAGCACGGTAATGATGGGACTGACATAGTATGGAACAGGCGGAACATATATCACATGATCGGCTTTTTCCGCAATCAGCGTATCGCCTTCTGTCGCAATCGCAATGACTTTGCCGTTGCGGGCTTTGGCCTGTTCGACCTGACTCAGCATTTTTTCATACACCCGGTCTTGAATGGCAATCGTTAGCACGGGCATATTTTCATCAATCAGGGCAATCGGGCCGTGTTTCATTTCGCCTGCCGGATAGCCTTCCGCATGAATATAGCTGATTTCCTTGAGTTTAAGCGCCCCTTCCAGCGCAATTGGGTAGTTAATGCCGCGTCCCAGATACAGGAAATTGGTGTAATGGGCCAGTGAGTGCGCCAGCATTTCAATTTCTTCGTGTTTTTCAAGCACCTGACTTACCAGATCGGGCAGGTGGGCAATATCCCTTACATGCTGGGCAGTTTCGACTTTGCTTAGCGTACCACGCTGCTGTGCCAGATACAACGCCAGCAGATACTGGTCGAGAATACTGGTCGTGAAGGCTTTGGTCGAAGCAACCCCGATTTCAGGGCCGGCCTGCATATTGATAAAACCATCGGCAAGGCGCATAGCCTGACTGCCAATGACATTCACAATACTCCAGACACGGGTGTTGTTTTCGCGGGCTTCTTCCATCGCAGCCAGCGTATCTACCGTTTCGCCGCTTTGCGTAATTGCCAGCACCGCCGTATTTTCATCCAGCACAGGGTCACGGTAGCGGTATTCACTTCCATAATCCACTTCTACCGGAATCCGCGCCAGCCCTTCAATCATGAACTTGCCTACCAGACCGGAGTAGGCGCTTGTTCCGCAGGCCACTGTCACCATCCGATGCAGTTTTTTGGCATCCTCCGGTGTAATGTGTAAATCCGGCAGGGTGACTGTTCCCGTTTCAAAATTAAGCCGCCCACGAATGGTATCCGTCAGCGCCCGCCCCTGCTCAAAAATTTCTTTTTGCATGAAGTGGCGGTATTCGCCTTTGGCCGCGCTTACGGGGTCATAGGGAATGTTAAAAATTTCAGTTCTCACTGGATGCCCATCCAGGTCGGTGACAATGTAATCTCTGGCAGTCAGGATTGCCATCTGGCGGGATTCAAGAAAAACCATGTTGCGGGTATGTTCCAGAATAGCCGGAATATCCGACGCCACGAACATCTCATCTCTGCCAATGCCAATGGCAACACCACCCGCGTTCCCAACCCGTACCGCAACCAGTTTATCCGGCTCTTTTTTGCTCATCACCACAATAGCCTGTGAACCGCGCAGCATTTTGGCGGCCTGCCGGGTGGCTTCTGCGACTGTGTTGCAGTTGGAAAGCAGTTTTGCCACCAGATGCACAATGACTTCGGTATCTGTATCAGAGGCAAATTCTACGCCTTCTGCCCGCAGTTCGTCCCGCAGTTCAAGAAAATTCTCAACAATGCCGTTGTGGACCACGACAACACTGCCGTCCATACTGCTATGGGGATGTGAATTACGTTCGCTGGGTTCGCCGTGCGTTGCCCATCGGGTATGTCCCACCCCGATTTTGCCCTCAAGAGGGGTGTTCTGAACAGACACTTGCAAGTTAATTAGTTTGCCAACATTACGGCGGATACTGATGTTGCCGTCATTCTGAAACACGGCGATTCCAGCCGAGTCATAACCACGATATTCAAGGCGCTGCAAGCCATTCAAAATGACCGACGACGCCTCACGGTTGCCAATATAACCAACAATTCCACACATGGGGATTCTCCTCTTCTGAAATAACAAACAAATATCAGCAGCAGGCAGTGAAGTTCATTGCCTGTGGGTCATCACTGTGCAGCCTTTGTCCTGGGAGTTACCTTCCAGATTTCGACTTCACTTCAATTGGAAGAGGGAGCAATAAGGACGGTGACTGCGCCCTGGCGGTATCCGCTGAATATTTCGACAACCCGCCTCCTCGTCGCCCTGAGCAGGGTCAAGCGCTTTTGTCCCTCGCACAATGTTCCTATAAGCAGAGTCCTTTCATACCTGTCTCAAACAGTGTAACGGGATTACCCCCTGCTGGCAAGCCTGATTCATGGCATTTTCACAAAATGTTATACTTTAAGGAAAAAAATAGGAATTTTATGCCACCTGTTTCGGACGCCTATATCGAGCATCTTACCCGGGGGCCGTTTCCAGAACAAATTGACCCCTGGGCAGAATCAGGCCGATATTTTCACCAGTTGCATAGTGAAATCATCAGCCATTTGCTTACTCAGCTACGCGAACCTCTGCTCAAATTGGGTTATGTGGCCGGACGAGAAACCAGCCTGCAAATTGCGGAAAATAGCCAGCCCGATATTTATATCCAACAGCAGGTCACTCCACCAGAAAAAAAGCGCTGGGATTATTCAGGGGCAGCGGAATCAGTGATGGCTGTGCCGGGGGTAGCGATTGAGGGCATGATTCCTGAACTGGATGCGCTTCACATCAAAAATTTTCAAACGGCTCAGCTAGTAACCATTGTGGAATTGATTTCTCCCCGCAACAAAACGGAATTTTTCCTGATAGATGAATATCTCCGGCGGCGTGAAAATTTGCGCCGAAATGCGGTTCATGTCGTGGAAATTGATTTAACCCGTTCGGTGAAACGGCTGGTACAGGATTCGCTGGTAGCAACATACCCCTATCATGTTGCCGTCCATCTTTATGACCAGACACCCCGTTTTATTGGAATTGAATGGGGAAAGCCGCTTCCGCGCTGTGCGCTTCCCCTCAAGGAGGAAGTCATTGCGGTTGAGCTACAGGTGGCCTATAACCATGCTTATACACAAACCACCCTGGCAGCCCATATTCACAATGAAACCCGTTACCACGAAAGCGGCCTGCTCTTTCCATCCTTAATCCCGCCGCAGATTCGACAGCAAGCCCTGAACAGGGTACGAATATGGCAGGACAGGCTAAAAACGCTCATGGAAAATGAATAGGGAAGGGAAAGAATCCCTTCCCCACAGATTAAGGGGCATCTGCCGCACACCGGAAGCCCAGAGAGGCACGGGGTTCATTCGGTTTAACATTCATGCGGTGGACGGTGCGGGCAAAAATCGGCACGTTGTCCCAGCCGCCGCCGCGTGCAACCCGTTCCGTTCCCCCGATGGGGCCTTTGGGATTGGGGCCAGCCGCTTCTGGCAGGGTGTAATAATTTTCCTGATAAAAATCAGCCGTCCATTCGGAGACGTTTCCGGCCATGTTATATACCCCATAGGCGCTGATACCCTGCGTGTAGCTGGTTACGGGGACAGTCCCATCCTGCACCGGACGCGACGTTTTAGCATTTTCCGGCACCCATTCCGGCCCCCAGGGATAAACACTGTTGGCAGGGCCGCGTGCTGCCCGTTCCCATTCGGCTTCGGTAGGCAGGCGGCGGCTGATAGCGCGGCAGTAAGCATCTGCGCCCGCCCAGGTCACAAAAATGACAGGATGATCAATCAAAAATTCCGCACCTGCCACCGTGTACACCTGAGTAGCAGCATCAAATTCAATGTAACTATTGGGTTCAACATCTCTTGTCAGCACACAGGGGCCGCCGCAGCCGCTTTTATCTGGCCGTGATTCGGGATTTTGTTCCAGCAGGTAATTCAGGA
The DNA here is from genome assembly GCA_964557285.1 of uncultured Anaerolineae bacterium. Lineage (GTDB taxonomy): Bacteria > Chloroflexota > Anaerolineae > Aggregatilineales > J027 > SB15. Next base: position 7,397 of record CAZKZS010000195.1, read on the forward strand.
AATTGATGTACTGCCGCACACTGACCTCGTAAATCTCAATCTGGAAATTATCCAGGGTGACAGAATGGGGAGGCGTCGAATCGGAAACCATCGCGGTGGTGCAGGAGCCGCCGTCGCGGTCAATACATGCCTGAACCGCCGCTTCGCCCTCCTCAAGGGTTGTTCCCATCGTAAAGGTCCCGCCGGGAATCGCTACCAGGGTGGTCGCGCCGGAAAGTAACGTATCCGGTACTACGGCTTCTGGCCCTACCCCTCTGGGGGTGCGGGTTGGGCCGGCTTCCAGCGTCACAGGGGTTGCCTCCGCACTGGCATCTACCCCTGGAACATCACCGCCCTGTCCAATAACCGCATTACTCGTTCCAACGGGAAGGGGCGTCGCGCCGCCTGAGGAGGTCGTAGGAGTAAAAGTAGGAATACTGGCTGTTGGGGTGATGTCGGCGGCAGTTTCTGTTACTTCTCCTGTGGGTGCATCTGTGGCAACGGTGGTCGCTGTCAGCGTCGCAGTAGGGGCGCTGGTATTCGTGACGACTACCGCTTCTTCGTTGCCATCCGTATTGATTTCGCCAAACTCAATAATATTCAGCACGTAAGCCGATAAACAGACCACGGCCGAACATCCAATTCCCAACACCATACCCGTCATCAGCCATAACCAGCTTGCGTCGCGTGTTCGCCGCCGCACGGGAATTTCAATACCCATAAAGCACCTTCGATAAATTATCGCTGAAAATAGTAGCTTTCAATGTTGCTTTCCATTCAAACGTTCACCCTACGACCATACTACGGATGAACAGCACAGCAAACAAGCCTGAAATTGTATCTTAACCCTCTGGCGTAGGGGTGCGGGTTGGTTTTGTGCTGAAAATAAAAGCTACCGGAATCGCCGCGCTTTGTGTTCCTTCGGGCGAGCGTGCCACCACTTCCAGCCGATGCGAGCCGCCTTCTAAGCCCGCTTCCAGCACAATGCGCCAGTTGCCAAAATTATCGGTAGTGACCTGGGCAATCTGGCTGCCGTTATCTAACAGCGTAATCGTATCCCCTGCAACTGCCTTCCCTCGAATTTCAATAGGTTCGCCCGCGTATTCCTCAGGAATTTCCAGTTTATTGACCTCTGGCGTTGGATAGATTGTGGCGGTAAGGGTTACGGTGGGCGTCGAAGTAGCGGTGTTCGTAACTGTCGCGCTTGGCGTCACCGTGCGGGTCGCGCTGGCGGTAGGCGTTTGGGTGGGTGTCAGCGTTGCAGTAGGCGTTAAAGTCAGGGTCGGGGTAAAAGTCGATGTGCTGGTCGGCGTAGAAGTCGCTGTTGGTGTATCACTGGGATAACGAGTGGGCGTGTCGGTACTGGTTGGTGACGCGGTAAATGTGGGTGTCAAAGTGGCTGAAGGAGTCAGCGTGGTGGTTTCGGTAGGAAGAACCGTAGGAGTGCTGATGTCCTCATCTTTTTCATTTTCAGATTCTGCCCACGCCCACCAGAAAAGCAGGGTTGATAGCCCTGCGGTCACAAGGGCAGTGATAAGCAAAGCGCAGTCAAGCCGCCGAACGAGTTTCACGCCTCGTCCTCCGCATCTTTCAGCCATCCAGCGTACAACCTGGCCTGTTCCAGCCACGATTCCGCGTCAATGGGCCGCCAATCAGGAGCGTTAATAAGCGTGTTGAGTTGTTCCGGCGTTAAAGCGGCCAGTTTTTCAAAGGTATCGATTCCGGCATTTTGCAGCACTTTTTCATAAACCGG
>CAZKZS010000196.1:0-9117 GCA_964557285.1 uncultured Anaerolineae bacterium
CCATGTTTAAACCCACCCGCACCGATACCCTGATCCTTCTGGTTACAGCTTTTATCGTACACGGTCTGCTTTTACTGAATGATGGCGTGTACTGGGACGGATGGATGCATGTGTACTGGCCGATACAGGAAAACGATTGGGATACCCTGTACTGGACATTTGACCGATGGGGCTATCCGATTCGCGCCTATCAACACTGGCTGGTCGGCCACCTGCCGAGTCTGATTTTTGGGCATAAACTGTTCACCTTTCTGTCGATTTTCCTGTGTGCGCTGCTGGTACATCATATTGGCAGCAAATCCGGCTATTTAAGCCGCCGCGAAAGCCTATTTGTGGCACTGCTAAGCATGGTGTATCCCGCCTATCAGGTGGCCTTTGAACTGATTATGATGCCCTACAACCTGAGTTATGTGTTTTTTTTGCTTGGGGTGCTGGGGATGCTGCATGTACGCGAGTCATCCGGCTGGCTGCTGCGGATAGGGACACTGGCCTCCCTGATTTTTAGTTTCTGGATTTACTCCTTTTTGCCCTTTTATTTTGGCTTCCTGCTGCTCATTTTTATGCTGGAATGGGGCAGCCTCCCATTCAGGCAGGCGGTTCTGCGATTTTTATGGCGCTGGCCGGATTTTATCCTTGTCCCGTTTATCTTCTGGGCAGCGCTGCGAGTGTTTTTTGTGCAGGGCAACCCCGCCGCCGAAAATTATTACACCCCGCAGCTTTCAACCCAGTATTTTTACAGCGCGATGAGTTTTCTCCAGAACGGCGTGATAGCACAGGTGAACGCTGCTTTTGGCCTGCTCATCGACTCGCCTATCGCGCTGCTGGGGTGTGCGGCGGTGCTGGTCTGGTTTTATCGGGATTATGAAACCCGCCCTTTTTCTTTAAGGCTGGTAGGATTCGGGGTCGTGCTGCTTGGTCTGGGGATGCTGCCTTACATCACCCTGAATTTTTATCCGCTTGAGGAGGGATGGGAAACCCGCCACGCGCTGCTGTTAGGGCTGCCAATGGCCGTCCTGTGTGTGGGGTTGGCGCGGCTGATTCCCGGCAAACTCAGTACGGTGCTGCTGGCGCTGCTGGTGATTGTGTTTTCGCTGCTCACCCTGCACAGGTCGCTGGGCTGGCAGGTGCGCTGGATTAAAGACCGGTCTATCGTTTACGATTTACAGCAGCAGCCCGACGCGCAGGATATTTCCCTGTTCTGGGTGGATGACCAGCACCCTCTAGGAAACAATGTCCCCTATGTGCGGCATGAATGGACTTCAATCATGCGAATGGCGTGGGGGGGCGACACTCGTATAGGTCTGCCTGCCAGTTATGAACCCACTTCCGCGCTGTATAACCCGGCTATGAGCGCCCGTTTTGAAGAAGAATATTCCGGTGACTTGAATCGGCAGGGCTGCCAGGCGATTCTGGAAGTGCGTCCGGGCAGCGGCCCCAATACCTTTAATAACAATCTGGGGCTGACATTCCGCTATTTTGTTTTTAAACTCATCGGCGGCATGGATGATTATCTGAACAACCTGACGACTGCCACTGTACGCCGCATCGCTGCCCCGACCGCGCTCGACTGCCCGATTCAGGCGGAACTGCTGGCGGCCGTGGATAGGGAAATGCGATTGGAAGATTCGCCGGACGTGATGGCCGAACACTGGCGCAAAATAAACACGGTGCTGTATCTTGAATCGCTGTTGCAAGCGCCTGAAAGTGATTATTATGCGGCCGGATACCCGCCGTTACGCGGCTGGCTGATGGAAAACTCGCAGCAGGAAGTAATACAAAATTTTGGCTTTGATGTTGATTTTTACACCCTCTACTGGAAGGTTAACCCATGACTGAACCTCTGGTTTCCATTATTCTGGCAACCTATAACGAACGTGAACACATTCAACAAACGGTCAGCGCGATTTTTGAACACGTCCGCCCCCCTGTCGAAGTGATTGTGGTGGATGATAATTCTCCTGATGAAACCTGGCGGCTGGTCGAAGAAATGCACGACTCGCGGGTGACGATTATCCGGCGGGTGGATACCAAAGGGCTGGCGTCGGCGTTTAATCGTGGCATCATCGAATCACGCGGGGAAATTGTGGGCTGGATGGATGCGGATATGTGTATGCCGCCCGCCATGCTGCCCGCGATGATTGAAAAACTCAAAACGTATGATGTGGTCATCGGGTCGCGTTATGCGCCGGGCGGCGTAGATGATCGCCAGCCGTTACGGGTGCTGTCCAGCCGTCTGATTAACGGACTCGCCACGCTGGTACTTGGCTATGGCATCAAGGATTATGATTCCGGTTTTGTGGTGCTGCGGCGTGACGTATTTAACAAAGTGTCGATTATCCCCACCGGCTACGGCGCGTATTTTATGGAATTTATTTATACCTGCCGTCGCAAAGGGCTAACTGTCTACGAAATGCCCTATCATTTTAAAGACCGTGCAGTAGGGGTATCTAAATCCGCCCCCAATTTATGGCGCTTTTTCTGGACGGGGATGGGCTACGTTTATCGTATTTTTGTCGCACGACTCAGGAGAATTGACTAATTATGACGCATGAAATTTTAAAACCGTCCTTTGTGCGGGTGGATGAGCGCGGCGACTTCCGCGAACTGATGAACGACGGCCAGTGGGAAAGTCTGGTCTATGGCGCGATGAAACAGGGCGCGGTGCTGGGCAACCACTACCACAAAAACACCAAAATTTTCTTTTTCCTGCTGAGTGGCAAAGTGACCATTTCCACGGAAAACGTCGAAACGGGCGAAAAAGAGAAATTTGAACTCAGCGCGTCCGAAGGCTGCTACTTTTTTCCGCATGAATCCCACAAGCTGATTTTTGAAGAAGATGGCAGTTTTGTTTTTCTGAAGGACAAACAGTATAACCCTAAAGAACCGGATACCTACCCTTACCCCGTGAATTTTTAGGACATGGAAGCCGCCGAATACCGCATCATGTTTGACCTCGAAACTACCTACTGGTGGTTTCGGAACATTCATGACATGCTCACCGACATGCTCCGCCCTCATCTGTCTGCGGAAAGCACCCTTCTGGATGCAGGCTGTGGCACGGGCGGCCTGATGCTGCGGCTGCGTGACCTTTCGCGGCATACCTTCGGGCTGGATTTGTCGTCCGAAGGGGCGAAATTCTGGCGGGAACGCGGGGTTGCCTCCCAAACCTGCCTTGCGTCCATTAACGAACTGCCCTACCCTGCCGATACCTTTGATGCAACTGTCAGCGTGGACATTTTAGAATGTGATGGGGTTGAAGATGCCAGGGCTTATGGCGAACTGGTGCGGGTGACAAAATCCGGCGGGCGGGTGCTGATAGTTGTTCCCGCGTACCAGTGGATGAAAACCGAAGGCCATCACAGGGCGGTTCATGCGGTGCGCCGTTATAACAAACAGTCGGTGCGGGCGCTGGCGGCAGGCCAACCCGTTCAGATTGAACGACTCACACACGGATTCGCGGCGCTGTTTCCGATGGTAGCGGGGGTGCGGCTGTGGCATAAATTTCAGGAAACACGCGGGCCGGTGGCCGTACAGTCCGAACTTCAGCCCCTTGTCCCCCCTCTGAATATGCTGCTGTATCAGATAACGAATATCGAGCGCCATCTGCTGCGCCGGATAAATATGCCGTTTGGCTCATCGCTGCTCATGCTAGCAAAAAAAATATAATGACGGGAAAATAAATTATGTAGGGACACGGCACTGCCGTGTCCCTACAAACTCGGCCTTGAAAGAGAAACAAATGAAAACGGTTGAGCAATATCTAAATTTGCCCTACCAGCTAATCATTACTCCCGATGAGGAAGGGTATGGAATCGCTGTCCCTGACCTGCCCGGCTGTTTTTCGCACGCGGAAACCTGGGAAACCATCCCGCATATGATTCAGGAAGCGATGGAACTCTGGATAGGGGTCAGGCTGGAAAGCGGCAAACCGATTCCTGAACCCCTTGCCACGGTCTGAAAAGCGCATGGGCGGGAAGTGTTTCCCGCCCGGAAAGCTATTGATACCGCAGAATATCCGATACGGTTTTACGGGCGGCAGCAATCGACGGCCAGATGCTGGCTATGGTGGTAATGACCATAATTCCCACAAAACCAATCACCACCGCAATCAAGGGATATTCCAGTTTGTACTCATCCCCCAGATTGAGCGAGTCAATCAGTACCAGGCTGAGGAAGTAACTGAGTGGCAGCCCCACCAGCCACGCCATGAAGCCCACAACCAGCCCTTCCGTCAAAAACTGGCCGATAATTGTGCCTGACCCTGCTCCAATCGAACGCATGACGCCAATTTCCTTCTGGCGCTCAAACACACTCATCGAAAGCGTGGTCAGCAGCCCTACCGCCCCCACAAGCGCAATTAGCAGCGCGGCAAAGTTAAAAATCAGGCGGAACACCCCCACCCCTTCGGAAATGGATTCGGTGAACAGTTCAATGTTGCCGTAAGCGGCGGAAATGCCATTTTGAATCAGCACTTCATTTACATCATTCACCACATCTTCCACCTCATCGGCGGTGGGGTCATCTTCCGGCATTTCGACCAGAAAGCCCGCCGAAATCGGATTGCCCTGAGCATCCACAAAACCCGCCAGTTCCGCTAAATCCCGCCAGTGAAACCAGACCCCATCAAACGGATAGGAAACAATGCCCCGAATGGTATATTCGCCGCTTCGCCCGCCCGCATGAATGGTGAGGGTATCCCCCACGCCTTTATCCATCGCGTCGGCAATGGAACGGGAAATCAGCACTTCGTCTGCTGCGTCGGTCAGTTCGCTGCCGTCGGCCATTTTCAGGGTAAAAGGTTGAGCTTCCGGCTCGTATCCATTGGCAAACAGCGCGGGCGGGCCGGTGGCAGGATCATATTCTTTGTCGTACCCGTCGATTTTAATCGCCAGCCCGATGCCGTCCCCTCTGGAAATCAGCCCCTCAAATTCATTCAATACCAGGGATTCGGCTTTTTCCGTGTCGCTGACATTGTTGGGGGATACCGAAAAGTGATATTCATAGGTATTAAAAAAGTTGTTCAGCACCGTGTTCACGGAGGTAAAAACGGCAAACACCCCCATAAACGCCCCTGCCGCCAGCGTTAAGGCGATTCCCGTCAGCGCCATACGGCCTTTTTTCCGCAGGACATTGCTCAGCCCCTGCCGAATATTGATGGGAATGGGCAGCAGCGACACCAGCCGCGCTAACGGTCCGTGCCCGTAGCGGCCAGAAATACCCAGGTCAGTAATGGCATCGATAATGCGGACTCGTGTGCCGTTAAAGACAGGCAGCAGCGATGCCAGCACCGGCACCAGCAGCCCCATCCCGATTCCAAGCACAATTGCCCGCGTGGATATGCCAAATTCATCAATAAAACTGTTGGAGGATGCAGCCAGCCCCTGCGCGGCAAAAAATCCCATCGGAATCCCCAGCAGTACCCCCGGTATCACTCCGATGATGCCGTAAAACAGCGCCACACCCGAATACATAAAAAACGTATCCCATCGGGAAGCCCCGACGGACTTCATGACACCAATCTGATTTTTCTGTTCGGTCACAATGGCGGTAATCACGTTCAGCACCAGAAAACCGGATACCAGCAGCGCCAGCATTGCCAGACTCGCCAGCACATTACCGGAAGTGCGGGCAAAGCTGATTAAACTGTTTTTCTCCGGGTCTTCGGTGTAGGTGAAAACCGGAATGTAGTCGCTGGTGGAGGCAATGGTCCCCACAAAGGCCGATTCCTGCGCCTTCGCGGTTTGAAAGTCCTTATAGCGCACATACACCGAACTGAATCCAGTAAAATCAGTGATATACTGCGCGTCCTCATAGCTTGCAAACAGGCTGTCCTGCGGCAGCACCGTATTTAACCCCTGATAGGCATACGGGAAAAACACCGTCCCCACAATGGTCCAGGTTTCTTCGGGTGCGCCTTCGCCGTTGACCTGACTCAAAATCCGTACTGTCATCGAGTCGCCGATGTCCAGGTTGTACTTTTCTGCAAAACGACGTTCTACAGCCAGTTCCCGGTTGCCCGTTTCAGGAAAACGCCCTTCTTCCAGTCGCATCGGTTCAAGCTGGATTTCCCCAAACGGTTCAGAATAGGCAAACATGGATGACGATTCAAAGTCATCTTCCCCGTCTTTTTTCCAGAACATCGGATACACGGCCTGTCCCTCCACAACGGTGACATCCGGCAGGCCGCGCAGAGTCGAGAGCAGGGCTTCATTATCAACTTCCGCGCCCGGGTTGGTAGCAAGATAGGTGCGAATCATCCCCAGTTTATTTTTATCCAGGTCTTTCTCCAACTGGCGCACCAGCAAATCGCCCATCGTAAACAACGTCACCGTGCCAAACACCCCAATAAAAATGCTGACCGACACCAGCAGGGTACGCGCCTTGCGTGACCAAATATCGCGTAAAATTTTCCTCACCCGTGTTCGTATCATGGATTACTCCTCATCTCTCTACATAGCATAGTCTCTCAAGCGGCTTCAGAGTCAAGCGATTTCCTGAATCTACGGACGTAGCGAATATTTTGTTGCAGCTTTTTTAGCCACATTGTCCTATTTGTGAGGACTGCACAAAATTTCTATACTCAGGGAGTGTCGAACATGCCTTTTGACACGCTCTCTATTGAAGAAAGGCAAAAACAGGGATGAACGAACTTCCAGTACGCGAAATGGTGTTATACAAACATGGAGTCGGGTTTTTTGTGCGGCAGGGCAGAATCAGCGGCGAAAAAGCCGAACTGACCTTCCGCAAAGATGAAATTAATGATGTGCTGAAAAGTTTAGCCGTATTTGATGAATCCGGCGGCACGGTGCTGGGGCTGCATTACCAGACTCCGATGGACAAGGCCGCCCGTCTTGCCAGCAGTTCGATTCGACTGTCGGAATCCCGCAGCGTGCGCGATTTGCTGCGCGATTTACGCGGGCGGCAGGTGACACTGGTATTTGAAGTGGTTGCCGGTTCAGTGGAAACCGTCACCGGACGCATTATCGGGCTGGATGAAGCGCTGCAACCCAATCCCTTCAACAGAGATCATCAGAATGGCACGGTGCTGATTTCTATTCTGGATGAGAATCAGCAGGTGCAGGTGTTCCCTCTGGAAGCGCTGCGTTCCTTCCAGATTCAGGATGGGCAATCAGAACACGATTTAAGTTATTTTCTGGATACCAGCATGAGCGAAGATGACCGCCGTATCGTCAACGTCCGGCTCAGCGAAGGCGACCATGAACTGGCGGTGTATTACGTCGCACCGACTCCCACCTGGCGGGTGAGCTATCGGCTGGTCGCGGAATCGGATGAAAGCGGCGAAACCGGAAAAGCGCTGCTGCAAGGCTGGGGGCTGTTTGACAACCGCCTGGAAGAAGATTTAAACGATGTGCAGGTAACGCTGGTTGCCGGACAGCCAATCTCCTTCATCTATGAACTTTACGCTTCCAGAATACCGGAGCGCCCCACTGTACAGGATGAAACCCGAATCGCGCCGGGGCCGATAGAATTTGAGGCCGCCCTTGCAGCCGCCCGGGATGAAGATCAAATAGCATATCTGTCGATGCCAGAAGAAAACGCTTCATGGGGTCGGGGACCACGCGCCGGTTTGAGGGCTGCTGCACCTGCCCCCAAACTCGGACTCACCGCGCAGCAGTCCGCCCCTGCTCAGGCAGAAGCCAAAGAAGCAGGCGAATTTTTCCAGTATGTGGTGAAGAATCCCGTCTCCGTCAAACGCGGCGAGTCGGCGCTCGTGCCAATTATCAGTTCGGAAATTCAATACAACCGCGAACTGCTGTATAACGGGGCAAAACTGCCCAAACATCCGGTAGCGGCCATGCGCTTTGAAAACACCATCGGCCTAACGCTCGAACGCGGGCCGGTCACGGTGGTAGAGGACAGCGATTATAAAGGAGAGGCAGTTGTACCCTTTACCAAAGATGGAAATGAGGTGTACCTGCCCTACGCGGTAGAACTGGGAATCAAAGTTACTCAGAACACCCATTTTTCGACTCAGACCGTTGGACTGTCCATCAAAAATGCGTTTATGATTTTTGATGATTATTCCATCCAGCAGACGGATTACACGCTGGAAAATACCACCGCTAAACCTGCTGTTGTGACCATCGAAGCGCCGATTCTGAACGAGTATGAATCGTTTGATACCCCCGCGCCGGATGTCGAAACCAGCAGTGATAGGCGCTGGCGAGTCAGTGTTCCGGCGCATGGCAAACAGAAGTTTACCCGCAGCGAACGCCGCCGCACCCACCGCCAGCAGGCCGTTCGCACGCTGGGCTATAAGGATTTGCAGAGCTATTTAAAAAAGCGCTGGCTGGATGAGGCTACGTTTAACACGCTGCGTCACATTCTGGACCAAATCGCCAGTATCGAAAAAATGCAGGCTGAACGCGGAAAACTGACCACCGAACGGCAGGACATTTACCAGAAACAGGAACAGTTACGGGCGAATCTGCAAACCCTTCAGCCCACCGGACAGGAAGCCGCCCTTCGTAGCCGGATGCTGGGGCAGCTTGAAACCACACAAAATCGGCTGGAAGAAATCGACCAGCGTATCGCCTTTTTGAATCATGAGGAAGAAACCACCAACCAAAAAATAGAGGAGATGCTGGCCGCGCTCACCGTTTCTTCATGAGGCTATAGTCTGCCCTTCATCTTTTTGCGCTTGAATCACGGCAAAGAGACAGGGGCAGATTCATGCTAGATAAACCGAATGAAGAAGCGCAGAACACCAATCATTATGACGGCGCACCGGAAACCACCATTCAAGATCCGGCACGCACCGAGCAGGACATTGAAATCCTGGCCGACGGGTCGCAGGTGATACTGTGGTATGTGAATGATGAGGCGTCCGGCCTGGGCTGGTATTCTTCTCTGGTAGGAGATAATGTGGATACCAGTACGGTGTACGAAATGAATAAACTGGGCCCGTTTAAAACCCGTGAGGACGCGATACGAGAAGCGGCCAAAACCCTTTAACCAGACCGCCCCTTCCCCAAAAGGGGCTTTTTTTTCATAATTTCTCTCATGCAAAAAACGGTATCTGATACAAGCGTAGGGGCAGGGACGATTCCCACCCTTTTTCGGGCAGGCATCGCTCCCTTTGGTCGCTTGTTCCTG
>CAZKZS010000197.1:0-9114 GCA_964557285.1 uncultured Anaerolineae bacterium
GAAGGCAGCGAAGAGGATTACAACACGACCTTTGCTGCTGACGACAGTGATACCTCTGGCAGCGATGACACAGGCGGCGGTGACACCTCTGGCGGCGATACTGGCGGTGGGGACACTGGTAGCGATGATGCTGGTGGTGACACAGGCGGCGGTGACGTTGGCGGTGATGATACAGGGAGTGATGACTCCGGCGGCGGTGATACTGGCGGTGATGCTGGTGGCGGTGATATTGGCGGCGACACTGGTGGCGATACTGGCGGTGGAGATTCAGGGGGTGGAGATGACTCCGGCGGCGGTGACGACGGCGGTGGTGAAGGCTAACTAGAGCAAAATAAAAACGGCGCTGAGATTTTCAGCGCCGTTCGTTTTCTACGCTTAACCGCGATAGTCCGCCGTTTTTCGGGTAGCAGGTGCATCCGACAGGGAGGAAGGCGCATCAGGATTCGCGCCGCGATCCACCGCAATGCCCAGCCGATAGACCAGTTCGCCGCCCAGCCAGCCGCCTAAACTGGCTGCGCCTGCCCCAAGCAGCGACAGCACAATCGCCAGCATTTCGGGGTCCTGGGCGTTACCATCATAGCGCAGATACCAGCTTGCGATAAAAAACGCCAGCCCCACCGAATTACTCATCGCATGATATAACCCGATACGTTTGGCTCTGGTATCATTCGGAATACCGAGCCAGTCCATCAGGCCAAAAACGGCGGCTGCGAACCCACCTACAATCCCTGCGCCAAGCAGGTAATACGACACTTCGTACCAATCCGAATCGTCGGTTGCCAGCCCGATGAGGTCAAAAACAACGGCGGTCGAAAGTAATCCCAGAGGGAATACAATCACCATCGGATGCACAGGATGTCCTAGAATCTTAACTTTACTTTCCATTTTCATTTCCTCCTTCTATAATGTGGCTGCTGGGGGGGTCGCTGGCCGGAAAAGACTGCTCCGACTCCATTTCAACAATATCCTTACGTCCGGTCAATTCAAACCAGTTATCATAAATATCATCGGTTTTAGCCGCCATGATAAAATCGTTGGGATGCAGGCCGCCAATATCATGTGTCCACCATTCCACGGTAGCAACCTGCCAATCTACGGTGAGTTTTGGGTAATGCCCCTGGGCTTCGGCTTTTTCACCTACTGCATAGGCAAAACGGAGCGCACCGGAAAAAGTACGGAATTTGAACATCCGACGCAGGCGTTTTTCTCCATTTTTTTCCACCAAATCCCAGGCAAAAATATCACGTTTATATTCCTCAATTTGTTCATCGGTGAGGGGGCGTTCTCCCGGTTCGACCTTCACACATTCCTGTTCCAGTAATAATGTCTGTTCCATGTGAATCCTCCTGAGCCTATCCTAAAGAAGGAAGGTGAGCAGGGCATAAATCCACGATGATGATTCGCTTAACTCCTTCCAGAGGATATAATAAAAATAGTCAGGTAGGAAAATATGCCGCCTAATATGGAAATTCTAAAAACAAAATTTCGTGCTAAAGACTATTTGCTGTCGGATCATGCCTCTGATAAGGCTGCCCAAAGGGGGATTAGCAGCGCGGAGATTGAAAGTGCTATCGAAAATGGCGAAGTTATTGAGGATTACCCAGACGATAAGTATAGTCCAAGCTGCCTCATTTACGGCCAGACAAAATCGGGTAAAATAATTCATGTAGTGGTCAGCTACCCGGACATTACCAAAGTAATCACTGTGTACGAACCTAATCCCGAAGAATGGGAAGATGGTAAGGTAAGGAAAAAACTGTGAAAACCTGTCTTTTCTGCAAAGGGGAACTAGAAGAAAAACTGGTAACACGGGTACAACAGTATCAGGGAAAGTATTATGTGTTGGAAAACCTGCCAGCGCTTGTCTGCAAGCAGTGTGGAGAACGTTTTTTCCGCCCCGAAGTTCATGATTACGTGATAGAACTCATCACAAGTCAAAAACCTCCTACCCGCACAGAAACCGTTGCTGTCTACGATGCGGCTCTAAAGTCTTAATTGTCCTGCCCTTTCTTCGCTTTTCCTGTAAAATTCAACGGTAAAGTCATTCAAGGTGTGGCTTATAATAGAGCTAAAAGGCACGGCTGTGGCAGATAAAATCTTCACAATCAACCTCACGGATTATATTGAAAGCCGCTTCTGGGAGAGGCAACACCCCCATATCCGCAATCGCCGTGTGCGAGTGTCATGGATTGCGGCTTACGCCCATACCTGGGGAATTTCACAGACAGCGTTAGACCTCAGTCTGACTGAACCTCAGGTTGCGGCGGCACTTTTATACTATGAGCAGCATAAAGCTGAAATTGATGCTCTGGAAAGCGCAGAAGAAGAAGCCTACAGGCATTAAATATAGTTTTTTGGCTGAAGTGACCTGCCTTTTCTTGCCCCTCTCCGGTAAAATACATCTGTTCTATAGCGTTTAGAAACACAAAGCAAATGAGCAAAAAAGATCATAAAGTCACCCCCGCCCGACGGCAGTATTTAGATTTTAAAGCCCAGTATCCCGATGCGGTTGTGTTTTTCCGCATGGGCGATTTTTTTGAGTGTTTTGACGACGACGCCGAACTGGTTTCCCGTGAACTAGAAATCACTTTGACCAGCCGCCCCCTGACCAGAGAGGGCGAACGAATCCCGATGGCAGGTGTACCCCATCATGCGGTGGATGGGTACGTGGCGCGGCTGGTGGACAAAGGCTATCATGTGGCCGTCATTGACCAGATAGGTAACGATCCGGTCAATGGCATTGTACCGCGTAAAGTGACTCAGGTCGTCACACCCGGAACGGTGACTGAACCTGCCATGCTGCGCGAACATCAGAATAATTATCTGATGGGGCTGGCCTTTGAAGCGGATCACACCGGACAGGGATTCTCTGCGGCGGGGATTGCGTATGTGGACATCACCACAGGGGAATTTCAGACGACGGAAGTTTCCGGCGAAGGCGCTCCGGTCAAAGTGCTGGAAGAAATCACCCGTTTAAATCCGCGTGAAGTCCTGATGGGGCAGGCCTGGGCGAACAACGGCGCGACTCTCCCCCCCGGCAGCCACCTCACTCCCCGCCCCGATTTTCAATTTGAAGCTGGCTACGCGGCGGAATGCCTTAAGCGGCATTTTCAAGTCAAGACACTGGATGGATTCGGGCTAAAAGGCTTTAATCTGGCGGTTTGCGCGGCGGGGGCGGTACTGGAATATTTAAAGGAAACCCAGCGCGGCAGCATTGATCAGATTATCTCCCTGCGTTCCTACAACACCTCCCGATTCATGACGCTGGACACAGCTACGCGCCGCAACCTTGAACTGACCGAAACCATACGCGGCGGCACAGAATCCGGTTCGCTGCTGCGGGTGCTGGATCGCACCGTCACGCCGATGGGAGCGCGGCTGCTGCGAAAATGGATAGGCCAGCCGATGCTGGATTTAGAGCGTCTGAACGCCCGACTGGATGCAGTGGACGCCTTTTATCAAAGCAGCACCCTTCGCGCCGAACTTCATGCCCTGCTGCGGAATATTAGCGACCTTGAACGGCTGACCAACCGTGTGTTGACCGGACGCATCGGGCCGCGTGAACTGCTGGTGCTGGCCGATGGGCTGAATCATATCCCCGAACTGCGGCTCAAAATTCAGGGGATTCCTGAAATGGCCGCGCTGTATGAACGCCTGAATCCCTGTGATGAGGTGTGTATAGCGATTGAGGACACTCTCACCGACGACCCGCCTGCTGTGATGAACATTATTGGCACGATTCGACAGGGGGTTTCCGAAGAACTGGATACGCTGTACCGCACCAGCCATGAAGCCCGTGAATACATTGCCAATCTGGAATCGGTTGAAAAAGAACGTACAGGGCTTAAAACGCTGAAGGTCGGCTATAACAAAGTTTTTGGCTACTACATCGAAATTTCACGCGGCCTTTCTGACCGTGCGCCGCAACATTACATCCGTAAACAAACGCTGGTCAATGCGGAACGGTTCATCACACCGGAAATGAAAGATTACGAAAATATCATCATGAACGCCGATGACCGTTTGCTGGAAATTGAAAAACGCATTTATGAAGAGTTGCTCAAACAGATTCGTCGCTACAGCCAGCCGATTTTACACACCGCACAGGCCGTTGCTCATCTTGATGTGCTGCTCTCCTTTGCCGAAGTTGCCGCCCGCGAAAATTACGTGCGCCCCACCCTTACGGAGGAGGATGTGCTGGATATTAAAGACGGACGGCATCCAGTCGTCGAAAATCTGCTTAAAACCGGACAATTTGTTCCCAATGACTGTTTCTTTAACACGGAACAACGGATTCATATTATTACCGGCCCTAACATGGCGGGCAAAAGTACCTACTTACGGCAGGTGGCGCTTATTGTCCTGATGGCGCAAATTGGGTCATTTGTTCCGGTCAGGGAAGCGACGATTGGCCTGGTAGATCGCATTTTTACCCGTGTGGGCGCTCAGGATGAAATTCATGCCGGACAGAGTACGTTTATGGTGGAAATGATTGAAACCGCTAACATCCTTGCCAATGCCACCTCAAAAAGTCTGGTTGTGCTGGATGAAATCGGGCGCGGCACCAGCACTTACGATGGGATGTCGATTGCGCGGGCAGTGCTGGAATACATTCATAACAGCCCGCGTATGAAATGTAAAACCCTGTTTGCGACCCATTACCACGAACTCACGGAGTTAGAAGATATTTTGCCCTGCGTGGTTAATTATAATGTTCAGGTGGCAGAAGAAGGCGAAACCGTTGTTTTTCTGCATCGGGTCGCGCCGGGCAAAGCAGACCGTTCCTATGGGATTCATGTCGCACAGTTGGCGGGTGTACCCAAAGCAGTGGTCAACCGTGCCAAAGAAATTCTAGCCGACCTGGAAGCCCAGGGCAGCGATTTTAAACTCAAAAAGCCGAAAAAGGATTCCCCCCATCAGATTTCCATGTTTGATGACTCACGTCATCCCGTGCTGGAAGCCCTGAAAACTCTGCACATTGACCAGATGAGTCCGATTGACGCCATGACTCGCCTCTACGAATTACAACGGATGCTCAAACAGGGATAATCTATAATAAGAGCAAAGGAGCAGAAACATGGTCGCCAAACTTATCTCTCCGCAGGGTGAAGAATTTGAACTCACCGACGAACAATTTGGGGCCAGTCGCACAAATGGGACAAATAGCACCATCCTCGCCCCCTGGTTCAAGGGCGGACGGAAAGAGGAATGTAGGGGCGGGGACAAGGGCGGTACGCCCGATACCCGCCCTTTTGGGCAGGCATCGCTCACTGCGTTCGCTTGTTCCTGCCCCTACGGTACATCATAACCGCCGAATAGGGACTGGCAATCAAGGTAACTATACTAGAGTATAATATCGCTAAATTGACTGGCTCGACTACTAACACATAAAGGACATCTATGAACACCGCAGACCAACTGTTGAACGAAGCCACCCGTGTAATTCGCAGCACCCGCACCGAAGCCTATCTAATGCGTGCCGATGCCTTTGTGGGTTCATGGCGTCACTTTTTGGGGTTTGAAAAAGGGGCAGAAAAACGTTTTGGCACCAACTGGACAGGCGTTGATATTCTGTTTGAAAATGCCCATTCCGCCAGTGAAATTCATCGGCTGTCTTATGAAACTGAACTGCTTACCGACCTGAGCAACGCCCGCAACTATTTAAGACGCATGGGCGAACGGCGCAGCGTGCCGGATATGGAAGAAGCTGTGAAAACCGTCACCGCCTATGTGACTGTGCGCGGCTATGAAGCCTTTGAAAAAGACGATGAGCGTTTTGCCCAACTCTGGCTCATCGGGTGGCAGAACGAAATCGCCCAGCACAACAATGCTCAGGGAGAATACAGCGTCATCTGTCTGAACCCGAATTACCGTTTTACAATCCAGCAGCCTGTTGACCTGCACGACCTTACTGAAGGGTACGTGAACAAATTTCATCCCACCGTCGCCCTACCTGTTATCATTTATTCTCTACTGCCCTTTTCAACGGGGATCACGCTGGATTACTATCAGGATTTGCAGGTGATTTTACCCGGCCTTTCCAAACTGTTTCGGCTGTCGCAGGATGTCAATATTGATACCAGTGAACCTTTGAATCTGGGCATTTACCTGACGGCACACTCACAGAATCTTCCATTGGGGCCGGCACGAAAATGGCTGCAACAGGGCAGCAATCGACCCACTATGGAGGAGCAGCTTCGTAAACTCTGGCAGGCACACTATGACCGAATCGCCCGCGATATGGATGCCCTGTTTATCCAGATGCCCAAAACCAGCGAACTGAGCAATCTGCGGGGGATGAGTCAAATGCTGCTGGCAATCGCGCAGCGTCTGACGAGTGACCGTTTTAATTAGAAAGGAGCTTCTTCATGGGAACACGCACGATTACCCTTGAATTGCCCGAAGCACTGGTAGAACGATTAGAAAAGTCCGGCTGGCTAGAAAATACATCCCATCTGACACAGGTTCTTGAATCAGAGCTTAACCGCCAGGAAGAAATTACCGACCTCAACCCGCAACTTGAACACTTTGTCGCAATTCGTAAACAGCAGCATCCCGACTTACCGGAAAAAAACCTTCGTCAACTAGCGGTCTTAGATTTGATTGAGGCCAACCGTGAAGAAGGAGATGATGAATGGTGGCAAGAGTTTGATCGTTTCTTGCAAGAGAACAAATGGCGCTCCTCAAAACGGAATATGGATTTTGATAATGAGTAGATATGTGTGTGACACAACTATCATGACCGGTTTGCTGAATGCAGATGAAGTCATCAATACACACTACATACAATGTATTCAGGAACAGCATTTGATCTTAGGCTGTCCGATTGTTTACTAGGAAGTTAAAAAGGGATTGATAGCACGAGATAACAAGAAGAAAACGGCACTTTTTGAAGCTACTTATCAAACGTTTGAATGGCGGGAATATACCCGTGCGGACTGGCTTCTGGCAGCAACCCTATGGGCAAAGCGCAAAGCCTTAGGCCGCCCTATTGAAGATGCCGACCTATTCATTGCAGTCTGTGCCATCAACAACCATGCGACGCTTGTCACCCATAACACCCGCGATTTTGACCATTTGGATGTGACCCTGGAAGATTGGGCAAGCTAGACGAAAAAATTGTGAAAAATGGCAGGCGCATAATCCTGTGAGGTTGATAAATTGTTAGAATACATTAACTCAACAGGAAAATCATGCCCTATGCCCAAACGCCACCTTTCCCTCCATTTTGAAGTGGACGACCAGCTTGCCGAAAAACTCATTCATACGGGGCTGCTGGACAACCCGGAACACTGGTTTCAAACCCGCACCACCTATTCCGATACCATTGCCGGATATTTGCGTTTTATTACACATGAGGTTTCCTCTGACTTAACCTCCATCCTCGGATATACATCGCTGCTGCGCCGTATGGAACTCAGCCCGCAGCAGCAAAAAATTTTTCTGGCCTCCATTGAAAAATCATGCCAGAGTTTTCAAAAAATCATCACCGACCTGACCGAAGTGGAAATTTTTGAGGCTGAAGGTGCATATTTTAAACTTGCACCCGTCAATTTTGAAAAAATCCTACGTGGAAGTCTGGAAACCCTTCAGTCATCTATAGATGAGAAACATCAGCAGATTTTAACAGGTGAAAATCACCTGCCGCCTGTTCTCAGTACCCATTATCATCTGTCGCGCCTGCTGGAAATTCTGCTTATGAATGCCAGCCTGTACACCCCGCCCGAAGGCACAATTGAAATCACCGCCGAAGTTGCTGACCAGCACGCGCATATCAAAATCAGCGACAATGGGATTGGCATAGCAGAAGCAGAACTTGAGCGTGTATTTGAAAAATTCTACCGTTCTCAGGATGAGCATGTGCAGGAGCAGCCGGGGTTAGGGCTGGGGCTGACTATCGCGCGGTATATTACCAACGGGCATGGCGGGAAAATCTGGCTGGAAAGTGAAAAGGGCATGGGGACAAACGCCCACCTGCTGCTGCCTATTTTTGTTGAGACTTAAAATCGCCTATAATATCCCTTTCCGTAGGGGATAAGCAGATGTCAGACGTTTATATTGTCATTTCCGCCCGCGAAGACAATGCCCGTGTTGAGCCAATTCTGGATGAACTGCGGTCGCAGGGGGTTCAACTCTGGGATAAAACCAACCTGAATCCCGGTGAAAACTGGTATGAAACCGCCCACAGCAAAATGAATCTTGCCTCCGGTGTGCTGATTTTTATTTCTCAGGCCACCGCCGACTCCCCTGCCATGCACGACAAAATTGAAACGGTTGCCCGTCACAACCTTGACCACATTTTACCTGTGCTGCTGGATAATGTCGCGTGGCCGTCCGTGCTGGAAAAACGCACGCCTGTGGTAGTAGTTCATCAGGATGCTCCTACCGCCGCAAAAAATATCGCGGCTGCTTTAAAAACCCTGCCGCCCGAAAAAACGACCTTTGGTGAGGAAGTTATGGCAGCGCTCGCGGGCATGATTGCGGATACCTCACGCGGAAACAAAATTGCACCGCCGGGCAGGGAGAAAAAATCGGTTTTTATCGTACATGGACACGACCTGGATACCCTGCGGCAGGTTGAAGCCCATCTTAAATCTGTCGGCGTTGATCCGATTGTGCTGGTGGAAATTGGCGGGGCGCAGCTTTCCCTGTTCCAGAAATTTTTACGCTGGAGTGAGGATGTCAACTTTGCAATTGTGCTGATTTCTGCCGATGACTACGGCGCATCACGGCGGCAGTATGATGAACCCGGGGTGGCTGACCGTGCCTTGCAGTTCCGTATGCGCCAGAACGTGCTACTGGAACTTGGCTTTTTTTATGGGTATTTGGGCTGGGAAAATGTGTTTGTGTTGTTCCGCCCACCGGACAAAATTTTCCCCAATTTTGAAACCCCTTCCGACCTGGCGGGTATTTTATATGACCATATCGACCCGGACGGCAAATGGAAATCCCTGCTCAACGAACGCCTGCTCGCCGCCGGATTCAAACTGTTAGAATAAAAAACTCATATTAGGGAGTGGTGGAGATAGAGAAGATGGATCAAAATTGGAAAGATAATGAAAGGTCCCTCGGGTCACGTTACAGATAAGCAAGGGGAGTGTCAAAAAGCATGTT
>CAZKZS010000198.1:0-9083 GCA_964557285.1 uncultured Anaerolineae bacterium
TATAAGGCTGGCCTTCGAGGGTCAGCGCAGCCTGCCGAACTTCTTGCCCAATTTTCCATGACACCACAACTTCAGCCTGCGTACCGGAAATAACAGGATTTACCAGATGAATTTCACCCGTCTGACCGTGCGCTAAAATTTGCTGCCAGCCCCAGAATTCGGCGGCCTGAAGCGGCGGCGGATAGTGGGCGCTTCCCCGGTAGCGCTCCGGTAAAATCGACTGGTTTTCGATGGCATTGAGCAGCGCGGGTGCATCGGTAGGGACAAGCTGCCCATACCAGTGACTTTCCGGCTGCACGACCAGCGTCGCGGCGAACCGATGCCCACCCAGATGAGACACCTCCCACACCGGAATATCTGTTAAATCGCGCAGGGTGCTGGCAAATGCCATGCCAAATTTTGCACAGCAGGTATCCCGTTTGCCGTGTGTGCAGAGCAGAATCACCTGCGGATTGTCCATCGGGGTATATTCCATCGTAATCTGCCGATTCAGCGCCTGTTCCAGCAGGTCAGGATAATCTTTTTCGGTCAGGCCATCAAAACGGTAGCCATGCGGAAACAGCCAGACCGTGCCGGTTTCTTCCGGCTCGCAGACTTTGAGCGAAAGCATGGCCTGTTTGTCCTGTTTTTTGACCAGACGGGCGAACACCCCCGCCGCATTTTCCATATTTTCAATGTGCGACAGCCATTCGCGCTTCGGCCATGCCATCACAAAATGCAGGGTGTTGTGCTGAGCAGTACCAAGCAGGGGTTCATGTGCCTGCCGTGCCAGAGTCGAGCAAAGTTCCTGAATCATAGTTTCTCCTGTGGGGCAGTAGTGTACCGCTTTTGAGGGGGATATAATACATGCAATACCTTGATTGCTAGTCGCGCCAATCCTCACCCCCAACCCCGTTTCCCACAGGTCAAGGGACTTATGCGGGCAGGAACAAGCGACCAACGGGAGCGATTCCTGCCCTGCGGAAATAAACACCTTCAGAAAACGGCCATTCCCTGCTACACTGGCAGCGTGGAGGACCTATGATCGCAGTCAGACCCCGAATCGAACTCAAACCCATGACCATTGGTGGCGTCATTATTGACCCGCCGATTACTCTTGCCCCCATGTCCCAGGTCACACATCACGCCTGCCGCCTGCTGGCAAAAGAAACGGGCGGCTGTGGGCTGGTCTGCACGGAACTGCTCAGCAGCCACGCCATTCATTACCGCAACGAAAAAACCTTCAAAATGCTGGACTGGCGCGACAATGAGCGTCCATTGGCTGTGCAGCTTTTTGGCAACGACCCGGCAATGATGGCTGACGCCGCCCAGGTGATGGAAGCGCTGGGGGTGGACATCGTGGATATTAATATGGGCTGCTGGGTGCCAAAAATCGCGGGTAAGGGCGCGGGTGCGGCGCTGCTCAAGGACATTTGTACCGCCACCAATGTGGTTCAGGCGGTGGTGGAGGCTGTAAAAATTCCCGTCACCGTGAAAATCCGCGTTGGTTTTCAGATGGGCGTGGTTACAGGTATTGACTTTGCAAAGGCGGCGGAAAATGTAGGCGTCAAAATGATTGCCGTGCATGGCCGTTTTGCGGAGCAGGGATTCAAAGGGCAGGCCGACTGGTCGCTGATACGCCGCGTGAAAGAAGCGGTTCAGATTCCGGTGGTGGGCAACGGAGATATTGTCACGCCGGAGGACGCTGAACGGATGTTTCTGGAAACAGGGGTGGACGGGATTATGATAGGCCGCGCTGCCATCGGCAACCCGTGGATTTTTAAGCAGATTCATCATTACCTGCAAACGGGCGAACACTTCCCCGCCCCTACTCCACAGGAGCGAGTCGAAACGGCGCTGCGCCATGCCCGCCTTGCGGTTGAAACCTCCCAGTTTGATGAATTTCGGGTGTGTCTCAAACTCCGCAGCCAGATTCCCCCTTATCTGGTGGGGATGCCGGGGAAACGCTGGGCAAGTGAAGCCCTCAAAAAAGCCTCCTCTTTGGCGGAAATTGAGGAGATTTTTGTGCAAATTCTCTAAACCTTCGGCATTGCTGATGCCGGCTGCTAAATTCACTGTGTGAAAATCTTCCCAAATTTAGAACCTTTTGCGGCACTTGTGCGTAATACTATATGTAGAAAGGCATAAGGAAACGATGATGTTCATCAGTGAATACACCGCCAACAACAGCACAGTCCTGGTTCTGGATGGGCGTTTGGATGCCTATGGCGCCGCTGAACTGGATTCCAAATTGCAGGCTGCCATTCAGCAGGGGGCGAGGGACATCATCATTGATATGGCCGATGTACGTTATATTAACAGCAGTGGGCTGCGGATTCTCGCGCGGGCCAAACGGCACTATCAGGATTTACACCTGAAGCTGTCGAACCTGCGCGGCAACGTAGAGCGTGTCTTTGAAATCACTGGATTCGACCAGTATCTGCTTTAGCTTGCGGGGGGAGGCTCAACCCCTCCCTCTGCCGGAAACACGTCCGCCAGATTCAAGGTCAGTTCTGGCAGCACCACCGATGTTAGGGTATCTGTTTCCGTATATGCGCCGTGCCGTCTGTACTGCCCCCCATCCAGCACATACACTTCGATAAAATTTTCCAATGGGTCAACAATCCAGTATTCCCGCACGCCATGTTTTTGATACAACCCAAACTTTTTTACCCTATCCATACGAACGCTAGCTTTAGAAAGAATCTCCACGCATAAATCGGGAGCGCCATACCAGTATCCAACCAGCACTTTGCAGTTGGGATTGTCTTTGGCTACAAAAAACAGATCAGGCTGAACTACGTTTTCTTCATCCAGATGCACATCGCTGGGCGCCATCACCACTTCACCCAGTTCTTTTGTATCAACCACCAGGCTGAAGGCAACAGTAATTTTTCGCAGGATTTTTTGATGAATGTACAAAGGTGCGGGCGACACAATAACTTCCCCTTCAATAAGTTCGATAGGCTCTGTTGTTTCGGGAAACATTTCATAAAATTCGGCGGCGGTAATTTTGGTTCTGGTCAGGTCAGCCATAACACAAGTCCTCATTCACAGAGCGAAATGATAAACAAATTATAGCTGACACGGGTTTCATCCACGAGTGGCAGCAGCCCGCAGCCCGTCGGCTGGTCTGACATCGGAATCAATGGGGCGGCACGCGCCTGCTGCAACCAGTCCTGAGTCAATAGCTGTCCCTGCTGCGCCCAGAATCCTTCCAACTGATTGGCAACCAGCACCTCATACCCCGCTATCTCCGCCAGTTGGGTCGGTGCAAAAGTGGTATTGATGTCCCATGTCGGATAAAAAAAGCGCAGATAGTCCTCACCCGGCGCCAGCACCCGAATCGGATTCTCTGCCGCGTGTAAATTCAGCAAACGCAGCGTTTCCAGTGTCACATAACGGCCATCGTCGGCAAAAATGGTTTCGGGAAAATCGGTATAAATTTCCTGCCACACCGCCAAATCAAATTCACCCAGATGCAGCCGCGTGTAGGCCAGCCCAAACCGGGCGAGTCGGTTCTCTGGATTTTTTTCCAGAATAGTTTCCCAGGCGTTCTCAATGGCCTGCCATTCCGGTTGTTTTGCCAGAAAAGCCTCTGACGGGTAGCGGTGAGAAATCCAGGGCGGCACTTCATAGCTGTTAAACAGCAGGTCATTCATACGGGTAAATAATTCATCGGCAGGGGTAACGGCAGCCTCCTGCACAGCAAAAACGGCAGTTCCGCTGTCCTCGTACAAAAACCGGAAGCGGTCAGGCTGTAACTTCAACTGCAAGGCTCTATCCCCTCTGACAATGACAAAGGGGGTTTTTGTCTGCTGAAGGTATGCCATATCGTTGCCGTCAAATAGAGGGCGTTCATAATAATAAATACGGCGCAGATACAGCGCATCCGTTTCATCATAAGGTGGACTTTGAACAATCAACGGGCGAAGCGGCTGCCACACGATGAGCATATGAGGAAAACCTGATTCGGACGATTCATAGGTCACGCCCTGCAAACCAGAACGCTGGGTCACACGGGTTTCCCCATCCCATTCCTGCTTTTCAATTGACAGCCATGTGCCATCAGGGGAAAGAGTCGGGCCGTAAAAGTCGCCATTTTGGAGAAGAAAGCTGCGGCCAAGTGTTATTTTTGTCTGCGGGGTCATAACAATCTCTAAGGCTGACTCTGGAATCATTAACGCCGGATCAAGCGGCATCGCCAGCCATGTTTTTTGAATATCCAGCCCTTTTTCATACACAGCAGCATCCAGCCATTGGAACATCGGCTGTTCTGCCGTTTTGACTGTTTGCCCGTTGATGGAAATTGAAAAGGCACTTTGCTGAGAATCAATGAATAACCAGGGAATACCGGAGTCTGAAAAAGTCGCGGGTAAATGGGCTGTCTGTCGTACTTCGTTTTTTGTTTCATAGGCATCGACAGATGGGCGTGCCTGCCCGATTGCCAGAATCGCACTTACCAGCAGCACATATCCCGCCGCCGTGATTCGCTGCCAGCGCGGGAGACTCGGATGGCGTGCCAGAATCGCCATACTGCCCGCCGCCGCTATGACCCGCACCGCGACTAAAAAACCAAGTGTATCCTGTGAGAGTGGGACGATAAAAAAACTCAACAGCAGAACACCCGCCGGAATCAGAATTTTTTGCGGCAGGGATACCCATCCTATACTTCCGGCGACCATCACCAGCGCGGCCATTGATAGGGTGTATCGGCTTTGCACGCTGAACACGGCGTAGGTCAGGGTCATATACAACAGCAGAATCAGCAACATCAGCGCCAGCCAGCGCCGCCAATCCGCATAAGCCCACAACCGCGCCGCCCCAATTACCCCAACCAGTACAGCGACCTGATGGTAAACATTACCCAGGGGAAAATCCGAGTCGGGCAGTCCCCAGACCTTAAAACCGCGTGTCCCCCAGTAGGGATACATCCACAGCCGATACATTTCGGTCAGAGTGAGCTTTGCCATTTTAATGGGATGATTCACCGCGTAAGCGGCCAGACGCTGGACTCCGTTTGGAATCTCAGGAAATTCACCCGGATTCTCAACAACCGTCATCCAGCCGTCCGTTTCAAAAACACCCGTTGCACCATGCGGCCCCAGTTCGGCTGTTCCCTTGAACATATCCCCCAGATGTGCCTGCAAGGAAAAGTCATAATAGCTGCGGCGAATAAAAAATGTGACCAGGAGAATCACAACCAGCACAACGGCCAGCCGGCTCGCTTTTTTGAGTTCCGGCTGCGGATACAAAAATAAGGCAAAAATCAGGAGGGGGCGAAAAGCATATAAATACAGGGAAAAAATGAACAGGCAACCTGCGGCCAGCCACACCGTTCGCTTACCGGAAAATCCTAGAGCAGCAAGCCAGCAGCCCGCCGTCAGGAAAAAACCCGCGCCCCACTGCGGAGCAATCACATGCACCGCGTTAATGGTGGCAGGATACAGCGCCACTGCAATCCCTGCTAGCAGCCCTGCTGCCCATCCCTGAAGGGTTTTTGCCAGCCCAAAAGCACTCATGGCGGTTAGAGATACAAAAATCACCTGCGCCCAGACCAGGTTTTTCAGCGATGCTCCAAACAGCCAGAAAATCAGTCCCGTTTCAAACGCTTTCAGATTCCATCGGCTGAGTAGGGTTTCCAATGGCCTCAAGTAACCATCTTTGAATCCTGTATGCCCTTGAAACGCTGGATAGGTGATGTCACGGTTCAGATAGCTGTGCAGACCACTTTCGTCATAATAAAACGCCATGAGGGAATCTTGCGCGGGACGCACCCCGCAGGAAGCCGATTCACCCAAAAGCTGTCTGCATCCGTGCAGCAGTTCGCCGTTGAGCAGGGTTCCGTAATAAATGTATCCTTCCGCGTCGGAGGTATCGCGCGAAGGATACCAGGTGTCCTCAATGTAGTTCCAGCGAATGACAAAAGCCAGCAGTCCTATCCCGCACGCAGCCAGCACAGTCAACAGACGGTATTTCATGGATTCTGAGCAGCCGCACGAAACGTTTCTTCGTACAGGTCAACCGTGCGTTCAAGGTTAAAAATCGCTTCAATTTCATGACGCGGTTTGATGTATTTTTCGCGGTTATTTAACACTTCCAGCAGGGTTTCGCCAATCGATTCCCAGTCGCCTTTGGTCGCCAGTTTGCCCATGCCTGTCGCCGTGACCGGAACACGCCCGCCGGGGGTATTGGTCATGACCACAGGTGTGCCGCACATCATCGCTTCCACCTGAACCAGCGCAAAACATTCCGTATCACTGGTCAGCAGCAGCACATCACACGCGGCATAAAAATTGGCAAGTGCCTGAGCGCTGGTGATTTCGCCCAGAAAAACCAGATGTTCATTAAAGCGTTTGACCAGCGGCTGATGCCTTTCCCATGTGTCCTCATAGGGAATATCGTAATTGCCAGCAAACACCAGCCGGACGTTCGGATACTGCTGTGCCACGACTTCCAGCGCACGAATGGCTAAATCGGGACGTTTTTCCTGCACAAACCGCCCCGCGAATCCAATGACCGGCCCGCCATCATGCGACCAGCGTTCATGCAGTTCGTGGGTGCGTTCGGGGTCGGGTTCAGGAATCACAATCGGCGGCGAAATGACCTTCACCTTCTCCATAAAAGGCAGCAGATAATAACTCTGGTCGGCATAGTCCTGAGAATAGGCCACCAGCGCCGATGCCTGTTTTGCCATGTACTGGTAATGCCAGAAGGTAAACCACGACACAAAACGATTAAAAAGTCCGGCAGGCAGCACTAAATCGCCGTGATGGGTGGAAACCAGTCCGCTTCCGGTCAGCCGCGCCATCACCGCCGACAGGGAGGTTTCCAGCATGGGCGTATTGACCCACACCACATCATAAGTCCGTAAAAACGCCCACAGCGCCCA
Organism: uncultured Anaerolineae bacterium; assembly: GCA_964557285.1. Lineage (GTDB taxonomy): Bacteria > Chloroflexota > Anaerolineae > Aggregatilineales > J027 > SB15. The sequence continues at coordinate 6,872 of CAZKZS010000198.1, forward strand.
GGGATAGGCAGGCATGACCATGCCCCGGCTGACCTTAATCGCTGCCCACAGCCGCACGATTCGCACCCCGTTGACCGTTTCATCGCGTGGCAGGTCGATTTTATGGCGGGCAGCAATGACTGTAACCTCATGCCCGCGCTCAACCAGCTTTTCCGCGACGCGCTGCACATGCAGGGGAACACCCGTCCGGTGTGGGAGATAATATTGAAGTGCCACCAGAATCTTAAGAGGTTTCACGTTCTTCTTCCAGTTGTTCATATTGGGCGGCGTGCCGCACCTGTCCCAGAGAGGTTTGTTCGATTCCCAGTCCAATCATGCCCATCACCACATACGTACCTAACGTAATCGCGTGCAGCGTCAGGCCATAGGCAACGGCGGGCGCGTTTTCCGGCGCTTCAGTGGAAGCGATAATGCCTGCCACCCAGAAGCCTGCTACCACGGCTGCCTCAAACGGGCCAAGATTGCCCGGCACAGACGGAATCGCTACTGCCAGCGCCAGCATGACAATCATCAAAGTCACCCCCGGCAGGTCGCCGTCCTCAAAAAAGACCAGCATCAGCAGATAACCGGAGGCAATCGACAGCAGCCAGCTAATCACATTCCAGAACAAAACGTCTAACGCGGTGCGCTGGTTCAGCAGAGGGGACAGCCCATCCAAAAAATGATCCAGCCAGTCCACGAATCGAAAACGCTGCAATAGAGGAATCCGGTTCACAAAAAAACCCAGAATTTGATGGGCTTTTTCGCGGTTCAGGGCAAAATAAGCCATCAGACCTGCCGCCGCCAGCGAAATTACCCCCAACAGCGCCCCCGCCCCACTGACCTCATCCGGCACATCCAGTACCAGCAGCGAAATCCCTAACATGATAATGACTGATAACAGGTCTACTACACGTTCAACCACAATAGAACTCAGTGAAGTAAAAAATTTGACCGGAGGAGTCAGGCGGGTGGTCAGCCAGGCGCGGGCGGGTTCGCCCAGACGCGGCACAATCCCACTCAGCATATACCCTACATTCATAATGTGAAAGGCGTGCCAGGTGGTGGTGCGATAACCCAGCAGCGCCCGCCAGCGAAATCCACGCGGCACGAGCGCCAGCACATAGACCGGAATTACCAGCGCCAGGTATTCATATCGGGCGTCCGCCAGTTCGTCGCGCAGGGTTTGTATATCTTTGCCGATGAGGTAATACAGCGCCCCGCCGCTAATGACGACCCCGAGCAGCAGCGTTAATGCTCGTTTGAGGTTCAAAGCCGTTACTCATTGGTTGTTTAACACGGCAGGTCATTATAGCAGCAGGGGTATCGGTAGTCAGTTCTCAGTTTTTGGAGTGGAGCTGGCAGGAATTGCACCTGCGTCTTACCCTGTGTTGGATAGCGGACTTCGAGTTCTGTACAGTGCGCCTTCACACGACCACCCGCCCACAGACCAATCGACTCTCGTCAGCCCCATGTGATGAACATTATAGGCGAAAGTGCCTATTTTATCTATCAGAAACCTTATAGAAATTCCAATATGTCTCCACAAAATGCTACTTATAGTCTGTCGAATTTAATGACAACTATAAGTAGCATTGTTTTATGAGTAATGTGCTACCAGAGCAAAAAAACATCCTCCTCATTTTTGGAAAACGAGTCAAGTTTCTCCGAAAACAAAAAAAACTCTCGCAAGAAGAATTAGCTTACCGAACAGGCTTGCATCGTACCTACATAGGGGCTGTTGAGAGGGGAGAGAGGAATATTTCTTTAAAAAATATAGCAAAGCTGGCTGAGGCCTTTGGGATCAATATAGCAGAACTGTTTCAGGAGCAAGATCAATGAGTTGGATCAACAAAATAGAAAAGTTCTGTGAAGAATATAATATTCCCATCGAATACCTTGCTACTATCCTGTACGAACCTAAAGTTATCCCCATGATTCGGGGCAAAGCATTTGAATTTACCGTGTTAATGGCTTTAAAATCTATACTGCCGCCAGATGAGTTTGAAGTAACTAAAGTTTCTATGAATGCCCAATACGGCACTCATGATGAAGATGTATCGATCAAGTATCTACCTACAGGAGTAATAATCTCTGTAGAGTGTAAGTTGGCAGCTAAAGGTCGTTACAGGTATAACAGAAATACAGGGGATAGCACTATTGCAGTTAAGTGCATGAGGAGCCGCACATTAGGCGATGTCATGATTGAACGGGTGGCTCGTGAGCGTAACAT
>CAZKZS010000199.1:0-8965 GCA_964557285.1 uncultured Anaerolineae bacterium
GGTGGAACGAAACGCTACAACGAAATGAAACGAATGATAGTGGGCGTGTCTCAAAAAATGCTCACTCAAACATTACGAAACCTTGAACACAATGGGCTGGTTCACCGGAAAGTCTATCCAGTGATTCCGCCCATTGTGGAGTATTCACTCACAGCATTGGGGAAAACGCTGCTCGATCCAATTCTTGCGATAAAACAGTGGTCAGATACCTATATGGCTGAGGTGAACGCTACCCGTGAGCAGCTTGAGCGCAGCCAAGATAAGCTGGTCAGTTGATATTGGTCAATGTGCCTGACTCCAGTGGGATGCCTGCTTCAGCAAACCCGTTTTCGAGCCACTGTCTGATTTCCTGATATTTTGGATTGTCAAAAGCGGGCAATTGCATGGGTTTACGGGGGAATCCGGCGTCATAGCCGCGTGCGTACAACCCCATCAATGACGCCAGTGTGCTATCCGTAAAGTGCATCTTGGCGCTTAAATCCATCATCAACAGATAGAGTTTTTCTGCCTGTTCCTGGTCGCCCTGCTGAGTCGCTTTTGTCATGGCGGTCATAATTTCCGGCGCCCAATTATTCATCCCGCCAATCATCGCCCGAACCCCCATATAGTAGAAGGGAAGCCAACCCGTTGAAGTTCCTAGAATAAGCTGGAAAGGTTTGTTATTGATTTTGGCTTCGTAAAAAACACGGGTGAGGAAGCCTACCGAAAGTGGGCTGTCTTTCATGCCAGCCAGCCCCATATCCTGAAGTTTTCGCACGGTGTTGAGGGTAAAAGTAAAACGGGAGGTTTCCGGGTTATTATAGGCAAATACGGGCAGCGACGTAGACTGAATAAGGTCGGCATAAAACTGAATTACCAGGTCTTCGCTGTGTTTGTAATAAAAGGGGGGAACGGCACTCACCGCATCCAGCCCGATGTCTTCCGCAGCCTGAGCAAGCAGGACGGTGGAGTGCGTATCAATGCAGCCGACATGTGCCAGCAAAGTTTTGCCCGGGTAGCGGGCAGCTACTGATTTAGCGGCTTTATAGACCTCAATCCGTTCTTCTACCGACATTAACGGCCCTGAACCATAAGAGCCGGTCAGAAATAGCCCATCTACCCCTCTGTCAAACATCCAGCCCATATGCCAGCTGGTTTTTTCAATATCGAGCTGACCGTTCCGGTCAAACAGGGTGATATTGGGGACTAAAGAACCTGTAATCATGGATAAGCCTCCTCTGTGATACGTTCAACGAACGCACAAAATGTTTGATACTTTTTTTGATAGGATGCGTGTAATTCAGGGGTCGGAATCAAAGCGTGTTTGACCTGTGGATGAAAGCTGGCGTAATTCTGTCCATGACCAAGCGCAAGCCAGCCCAGAATCGCAGCCCCCCGCGCCGAACTTTCTGCCGACGGGGGTACAATGACCGGAATCCCAAATACCTGCGTGATAATTTGCAGGCAAACGGAAGATGCCGTTAGCCCGCCCGTCAGATAGACCTTATTCGCAGGCTGTCGCCGAATCTCCTCAAGTACAGATGCAACACGCAGTAAGGAAAAAGCAATCCCTTCCAGCGCGGCGCGGACATAGTGCCTCGGCTCATGATGAAAGCTCAGACCACAGATAGCGCCGCGTGTGGCAGGATTCCAGCCGGGGCTTTGTTCACCGGAAAAATAGGGAATGAAGATTAACCCCTCTGCCCCTGGGTCAACAGTTGCGGCTAACTGGTCTGCTGCTGCATACAGGGCTTCTACGCTCAGGGTGTCGTTATGGAAGATATGTTTACGGAGCAGCCAGTCATAAACCGTGCCGCAGCCGCCGATAATCCCCCCCATGACCCAGTGATTCTCGTCCGCGATATACGTCCACAACCGCCCGCCGGAATCGACCTGAGGAGTCTGGAGAAGCACCCGTGCGGCAGCGCTGGTGCCAAGATTCACGGCCAGCGTATCGGGATAAACGGCACCAACACCAATATTCGCCAATGGCGCATCCCCCGCCCCCATAATCAGGGGTGTACCTTCTGCCAGCCCTGTATATTGCAGGATGTCCGGCTGCCAGTGGGTGCTGATATGGCGTGGCGACAGGAGTTCGGGCAGGTTGGACGGGGTAATCTGAGCAAGGGAGAGGGCGAAGTCGTCCCACTGATGGGTTTCGATGTGCAGCAAACCGGAAGCCGATGCAATTGACCAGTCAGTCACAAACCGTCCGGTCAGGCGAAACAGTACATAGTCCTTGATGGAAACAAATTTTACATCGGCTGGCAAATGAAGAGTCTGCTTGAGCCACAGGATTTTGGATAGAGGATAGATGGCTTGAATCGGGCATCCAGTTCTGGCAACCAGTTCGGCGGCAAGCGGGCGTGTGGCGGCGGCAACGGCGGCGCTGCGGGTATCCCCCCAGGTCAACGAATTTGAAAGCGGATTGCCATCGTGGTCTACCGCCAGTACACTGTACATCTGGGCGCTAAAAACTACCCCTGCTATCTGATGGGGAAGTCTCTGTACCGCCTCTCGCAGCACCGTTAGGACGGCGGCTACTACGGTATTCGGGTCCTGTTCGCTCCATCCTTCATGGGGCAATAATATGGGATAGACCTGCCGAACCTGTGAAACCAGCGTGGCTGTTTCGTCAAAAACCAGGACCCGCGCCGCACTGGTGCCAATATCCACCGCAAGAATACATTCCCTATTTGCCATAGAGATAGGATTTCACGCCTTCCCCCAGAAAGGCTTTCCACACAACCAGGTTGTAGGGATCATCCCAATCCAGATCGCCGCCAAAAAGTTCATGTAAACGGTTGCTATTGAAAATGAGAAACCCTTTATTATCGAAGGTCATGCCGTCCACCCAGATCATACGCTCGTCCGAAAACAGGGTTTTAAATGTTCCGGTGCGCGGGTCGTAGACGCCAATCCCCTGGCCTTCGAGCATGGTGTAATAAATCAAACCCTGATTATCCGCACCCATGCCGTCGGTATTTGTTCCTTTATCCCCGACATCCACAACAGCCGCTTCAATGGCCGCATGGGGCGTTTCAAAATTTTGGATCACTGCTGTATCAATGGCATACAAATGGCGGGCTGTTAAGGCGCACCAGTACAGGGTTTTATGGTCTGCAGAAAGGGCGATGCCGTCCGCACCGGTTCGCATCGGCCGATCTTTCCAGACAGGTTTGCCAGCAATCTGAAACCAGTAATCCGGTACGTCCTGCGTGCTGACATGCTGGTGCAAAATGCGGCGGAGTTCTCTGGTTCGCATGTTATAAACAATCAGCCCGCCCTGCAAGGGGTCAGTGAAAATGCCCGAATCAGCGATATATACAAAGCCATTGGCATTATCGACCACCACATCATTTAAAAAGGAAGCTTCATAGGAGGCAATGTCATCTGGAATCTTGATGGACTCCACGAGCGTGTTGGTCGTAAGGTCCCAACAAACCAGTTTTTGCGCCCCATCAATACAGGGTTTCCCTTCAAGATGTCCCTGGTCAAGAAACCAGGCCCGATTCTGTTCGTCGATTTCCCATCCCAGCACCGATTGTAGAGCATTGGGGTCGCCGACCTGATTCATTTCCCAGGTGGGGTAGGCGGTCAGCATGGCTTTGCCGTCCACCACCTCGATTTTATTCATCGTTGCTGGGATTCCCGGCGCCCAGCGTGGCACCGATAGATAATAGCTGCCGTCGCGGTCAACCTTAAATCCGGCGGCCATTGCGCCTTTCCAGGATTGATTGGCCTCAAACTCCTGCCGGGCCTGTTCGGTTGGGAATATCCAATCCAGATGATTCCAGTGAAAGAGAATGTCGTAACTTCCCACCTTTTTTATTCTCCTTGCGGGCTAACAGCGAGCTTCTTCAATGATGTCCCTTAGACGACGCGCATTCTCGGTAATTTTGTCGAACTGATGGGCGGCCATAAGTTTTTTATCGAGCAGCCACGTCATGCCCAGCGCTGCCGCCCCTGCTTTGATGTACTCTGCTGCATTGTCGATGTCAATACCCCCTGTTGGCATCAAAGGAATCTGGGGCAGCGGCGCCAGAACATCACGGATATAGCCCGGCCCCATCTGGCGGGCAGGGAACACCTTAATCACATCCCCCCCCAGTTCCCAGGCATGGAGGATTTCAGTTGGTGTTAATGCCCCCGGGGTAACAACTTTTCCGTAACGACGCGCACTTTCGATGACCCCGGGGGTAATGCTGGGAGTTACCAGAAATTCCGCCCCCGCCAGAATCGCGGCACGAGCAGTCTCACTATCCAGAACCGTACCAGCACCCAGCAAGACATCTTCTTTAAACTGCTGGCTGATGTCACGAATCACCTCAATTGCCCCTGGCACGCTCATCGTCACTTCAAATACATCAACGCCACCTTTGATGAGCGCTTCAACGGTGGGAATCAGTTCGCTGGCATCCTTCACCCGCGCAATCGAAACGACCCCGCAGGCCGCGATGCGTGCCAGACTATCCATTTTGTTCATCGAGAAAAATCTCCCTAATGCGTTATATTTTTAATTCGTCCCCGTCCACGCTATGTTGTACAAGGGCGCGTGTGGTCATTGGGTCAAAACCGACCATGTAATCGGGGTCAAAGGCCAGCCAGCTTTTATCTCCGGCTTTTAAGGAGGGTGCAGACTCAAGACTGATTTGTAACCGACCGTCATCTGTATCCACACTAATGACGGTTGAATCGCCCAGGGGTTCTACCACAAAAACGCTGGCCGGTAGGGTATGCTGTTGATCTGGATGGTGGCCTATGCTGATATAAAAGGGCCGAATTCCAACAATGATGTGTTCCGGCAGCGATTGAGCCTGCGTTTGCGCCCTGAGATCGGTGGGGACGGGCAGGTGATGACCATGGACTTCAAGATGATAAGAGCCGTTGTCATGCACGACATCACATTTCAAGAAATTCATAGGAGGCTCACCGACAAATCCCGCCACAAACAGGTCATTGGGGTGGTAAAAAACATCATGCGGGGTGCCGACCTGTTTGAGATTTCCCTGATCCATAATCGCAATACGGTCCGCCAGCGCCATCGCTTCTTCCTGGTCGTGGGTCACGTACAGCATGGTGTACCCCAGGTCAATATGCAGGCGTTTGATATAAGAACGCATCCGGCTGCGGAGGCGCGTATCCAGATGAGAAATGGGTTCATCCATCACAAACACATTGGGCTGCCGCATTAAGGCACGTCCTAAACCGACTAACTGCGATTGGCCGCTACTGAGGTCTTGCGGTTTATGGCTCAGCAAATGCTCGACCTGTAAAATCTCTACGATTTCGCGCACCCGTTTTTTGATGGCTTCATTATTCCAGCCAGCCGAACGCAGTGGGAAAGCCAGATTCTCATAGACTGTCAGGGTCGGGTAAAGGGCATAGGTTTCAAACACCATAGCGACGTTGCGCTGTTTGGGCGGAATCCGATTCATCAACTGCTCATTGAAATAAATTTTGCCCGAAGTCAGTTCTTCCAGCCCCGCAATCATACGCATGGTGGAGGATTTTCCACAGCCGGAAGGCCCAAGCAGCGCGATAAGCTCCCCGTCGGCAATCTGAAGGGAAATCCCGTTGACTGCCCAGGATTTTTTATCGTAAGTTTTACGGAGTTCTTCCAGGGTTACGGAGGCCATAGTTAAACCCTCAATTCTCTCACGGGCTGCGGTTCGACTCGAAGCGGGTGGCAGATTGCCAGCCCATCCCCAAATAGGTAATACCTGCCCGTCTGTATATCCAGGTAAACAATATCACCGACGTTCAGGTGAAGTTCTGGCGCAGTCACCACTTTCACCTGATGTTCACCGATGCGGGTGGTCACGATATTTCGATGCCCCAGGGTTTCAATCACATAGGTTTCGGCGGGGACAGTATGGGTATCATCCATTTGAGTGGCAACCGTCATTTCATGGGCGCGTACCCCCAGCCGATACTGCCGGGGGGTCACTCGCTGCCGAATGGCATGAGCTTCATGGTCGCCAATCGGCAGGCAGACCGCTGGATCGTGGTTGCCCCCTACCCTGAAGTGTGCTGCCCCACCGTCCTCTGTATAAGCCACGTCGATAAAACTCATGGGCGGTTCACCCACAAAACTGGCAACAAATTCATTTTGAGGATAGTGAAAGATGTCTTCGGGAGTGCCAAACTGCATTAACTTGCCCTGGTTGATAACGGCAATCCGATCTGAAAGCGCCATTGCTTCCCGATAATCATGGGTGACATGAACCACGATGGCTTCTTTCTGGGCGCAGATGGCTTTTAATTCGCCGCGCATCCGGTGGCGCAGTTTGGCATCCAGATGCGAAATAGGTTCATCCAGCAGGTAAACATCAGCATCCCGAATTAAAGTCCGCCCCAGGGCAACACGCTGGCGCTGACCCCCACTCAGAAAGCCCGGACGACGTTGCAAAAATGGTGTTATTTGCAGAACTTCCGCTATCGCCTGGACTTTTTTCTTAATTTCCTGAGATGGAATCCCGCGTGCTTTCAGGGGAAAAGCGAGATTATCAAACACGGTCAGATGGGAATACAGGGCGTAGTTTTCAAAGACCATCGACATATTCCGGTTTTCCGGCGGCACACCTGCCATCGAGTGTCCATGGACAAAAATATCGCCCTCATCCGGTTTGATAATGCCTGCAATCATCCTCAGGGTGGTCGACTTTCCCGCGCCAGCGGGTCCAAATATCACCAGAAATTCATTGTCGCGGCAGTCGAGTGTTAAATTTCGGACAGCCGTTGTTTTACCGAATCGTTTTGTCACCGCGTCCAGTTTCAACATTTTTTACACTACTTCCTCTGAATCTCGACGGGCTTCCAGCTTGTCGCGTTTATTTCTTGCATTGGCCTGATACCATCCTGTGCTGAAAAAGACAATCCCTATCACAACGGCGACAATCAGGCCAGCGCTTTCGCAGGCGGCTGTTTCCTGAAGAAATTTCATCCAGAGCAGCCCCACAAAAATGATAATCATGAGCGACCAGAACATCCGATCCCAGGCTTCTGAAAGTGTCATATTACCCCCGCACAGCACCGAACGTTAAACCGCGCACAATGTAACGCTGCAACAGCAGGGCAACCATCAGCATGGGAACCACACAGACAACTGCTGCCGCCGCCAGCGGCCCCCACAAAATACCCTGCTGCGTTTGAAACCCCGAAACCCCAACCGTGATGGTGCGGGCTTCATCGCGGGTGAGGATGTAAGCAAACAGAAATTCATTCCATGCAAAGAGCAGGCTAAAAATAGCCGTAACCGCGATCCCCGGCGCAGCCAATGGCAGGACAACACGCCATAAAACTTGCAGCCTTCCGTAACCATCCAGACGGGCAGAGTCTTCTAATTCTTTGGGAATATCCTGGAAAAACGAATACATCAGCCAGATAGCGAAGGGCAAATTAAAGACGGTGTACGCAACCACCAGAGCGCCCAGCCTATCCAGCCCAATTTCGAGCGTTTCCCCTAACTGCGTCTTGCCAATGTCACGGAAAATGAGAAAGAAAGGGATGACCACAGCAATGCCCGGCATCATCCGGGTGGTCAGGATAAAAAAAAGGATATGCCCATCCCCCGGGTTATAACGGGCGAAGCTGTAAGAGGCCAGTGAGCCAAAGGTAATCACCAGCAGGGTTGATAAGCCCGCCACAATGACCGTATTTTTGATAAAGTGTGGAAAGTCAGCTTCCTCAAATGCATACCGATAGTTATCCAGGGTCGGCTCGAACGTCCAGATGGGAGGCCGTTTGAGGACATCTTCCGGTGGTTTTAAGGAGGTCGTGATCATCCAGTAAATCGGAAAAAGGAAGATGATTAACACGACCAGAATCAACAGGTGGCGGAAGAGAACTCCAAAAGTGAGCGTCGGAGATTGCATAGGATTTTACTCCTAGTTCTTGGCGCGAGTACGCGCCGCCATTTTTTGCATGAAGGGACGCATAACAAGGGCAGTGAATACCACTGTCGCATAAAGAAAGAGCAGAGACATAGCGCTTCCCTGGTCAACACGGAAGAACCGCAGCCCCAGCCGATACAGGTAAAAACTGACCACTTCGGTAGAAGTACCCGGGCCACCGCCAGTTAAGGAAATCACCGCATCATAAAGCCGGATAGCATCAATAGCGCGCAGGACAAAAACAAGCGTCAGCACCGGCGCTAACATGGGAAAGGTCAGGGTACGTAGCACCCGGAACGTGGAAGCCCCATCCAGCGCAGCCGCCTCAAAGGGTTCTTTGGGCAGCGCCTGTAAACCCGCCAGCGTGATTAAGATGACAAAGGGTGTCCACTGCCATACGTCAAAGGCAATCACGCTGTACATTGCCAGATCAACATCACCAAGCCAGTTCTGCTCAGAGATGCCGACCTGTGAGAGCAAATAATTAAAAACCCCAAATTCAGGATGATACATGTACCGCCAGATTAACCCGACGGCCAGGGGAGAGGTCGCAAGTGGCAAAATAATGAGGCTGCGGGTGATGCCCTTAAACCAGCGCATCTCACTCAGTAAAAAGGCGATCGCAATCCCCAGCACCATTTCCAGCGTAACGGCCATCACAGCAAAATAAAGGGTGCGCTGCACCGATGACCAGAAAAACTCATCATTCAGCGCAAAATGATAATTCTCCAGCCCGACATATTCCCCAATGCCTACCGGACTGGTTAAATCCGCATAGCGGAATGACACCCGAATGACGTAGCTCAGGGGATAGAGGGCAAAAATGCCGATTAAGATCATGGCAGGGATAATGAGTAAGACGGAATACACCTGGTCGGAAAGGAAACTGCGTCTTGGGACAGGATGCGCTGTAGTGGCGGCTGTGTTTAAGGATTCTTGAAGGGTTGTCATCAATCGCATCTTTCTTATAAAGCCTATTTGCAAAAACAGTAGAGTAGGAACTTTTCAAAAGTCCCTGGAGGACGTCTAAAAGTGCGTTCCCCTCACCCTGCCTTCGGCATCCCTCTCCCACTGCTACGCGGGGAGAGGGA
>CAZKZS010000200.1:0-8926 GCA_964557285.1 uncultured Anaerolineae bacterium
AACATGACCAATTCCGCCGTGGTGATTATCCACCCCCCTTCCGGCGAAATTCTGGCAATGGTAGGCAGCGTGGATTACAACGACGAGTCCATTGATGGGCAGGTGAACATGGCTGATGCGCCGCGCCAGCCCGGAAGCACCATGAAACCCTTTACCTATGCCGCCATGCTGGAACGCGGCTGGAGTCCAGCCTCGATTTTGTGGGATGTGCAAACCGAATTTGGGATTCAGGGACAGCCGAATTACGTTCCTGTGAACTATGACCGTCGTTTTCATGGGCCGGTGCGAGTGCGGGATGCGCTGGCAAATTCCTATAATATTCCGGCGGTGCTTGCGCTGCGGAATGTCAGTGTTGAGTATTTACTGCTGTTTTTGCGGCGGCTTGGGGTGGAAAGCCTGAGCAGTGAGCCTTCTCAGTATGGGCTGTCGCTAACGCTGGGCGGGGGAGAAATTACCCTGGTCGAAATGACCAACGGTTACGCCACATTTGCCCGTCAGGGGGTGTATGTCCGCCCGACCAGCATCCTGTGTGTCATTGATAAAAATGACAACATCCTGTACCAGTATGAAAATCGCTGCCCGCAGGGATTTCTTACTGACCAGACCTATAACACTTACGTCAGTGGCACTCCTGCCTTAGACCCGCGTATTGCGTTTATCATCAGCGATATTCTGGCGGATAACAATGCCCGTACTCCAGCGATGGGTGCAAACAGTCCCCTGAATACGGGGTCGCTGCTGACTTCGGTCAAGACGGGGACAACCAATGATTTTCGGGATAACTGGACGATTGGTTACACTCATGATGTCGCGGTGGGGGTATGGTCGGGTAACAGTGACAACACAGCAATGAACAACATTTCAGGGCTGGCGGGGGCTGCTCCCATCTGGAATGAAATTGTCACGAATATTTACCAGCGTTTTGAAATGCCCCCCAGTGTGTTGAGTCCACCGCCAGGGGTATCGCAGCATCGAATCTGCGACATTCGCGGGCTTAAAGACCCTGCTCCAGCGGGGTCATGTGGGGGGCGGAATGAATGGCTGCTCGACAGCCCGCCGCTTATCCCCGACAGTCAGGGCAATCTGATACCCCTTCAGGAAAACAGCACCCCACCTGCTCAATCTGAATATGGGCCGCGTCTGGTGGAAGTCTCGCCGGATACCTATGAGGTGGATGTGCGGCGTCTGGATGGCAATCAGGCGAATGTGCTGGCTGCACAAAATCCAGGGCTGGGAATCGCGCCGACGTACTGCATGGTGCCGGTGGAAGTGCTGGATGCGGTGATAGATGAACAGCGCCAGATTTTTATCGAGCCACCGCCATTAGAACAGGACAGGCGAAATGCCTATCAGTATGCTGCCAACGCGGGGATTCCTATTCTGCCGCCCTTTCCCTGTACGGGTGATACGCTCGCGGGATTTGGTCCCGTCGCGCCGGGTGTTACCGCACGGATTCTTTCCCCCACCCCCGGACAAACCGTTAGCGGAAATGTCCAGATTTACGGGGTCGTCAATTACCCGGACGGCTATTTCTTCGACTACTACAAAATCGAAGTGCGGGGCGGGCCTTTCCCTGACTGGACAACGATCGAAAATGTGCATCACAATGAGGTGCTTGAACCCGGCCTGCTAGAAACCTTCTACGCCGAGTCCCTGCCGCCCGGCCCCTACGAGCTGCGGTTGTATTTGCAGGGAGATTTATACGTTGAACCTTACGTTGTTCCTATCAATCTGATTTCTCCATGAGTCCTAAAGAAAATCGACAGGCCGCCCTTGATCGTCAAATACAACGGTTAGGGCGGCATATCACTTCCCTTCAGCAGCGCAGCAACCGCCTTTCCACCCTGCGTCTGCTGATTTTTCTCGTCGGATTTGCCCTCAGTGTAGCGGTTGGCCTGATGGATTTGCTCATCGGGTGGATCATCGTGATTACATGGCTGGTGATTTTTGCTGTTGTCGTGCGGATTCACAGCCGCCTTTCGCAAACCCTGACCCGTTTTCAGCTTTTGCAGCAGCTTAAAATGGCTCATCTGGCACGCCTCCAATTGGATTGGGAAAAACTACCCGTTCCGCCAGTAGAAAGTCCTGGCAGCAAACATCCCTTCGCGCTGGATTTAGACCTGATTGGCAAAAATTCTCTGCATCAGTTGATGGACACATCCGTATCCTTTGAAGGAAGCCAGCGTTTAGCGGACTGGCTGCTCGCTCCTGCACCCGATTACTCGCAGATTCAGCACCGACAGTCTCTTGTCCGGGAATTGATTCCGATGTCCCTGTTCCGCGAAAAACTGATTCTGGCGGCGCAGCTGGTCAGCGAAAAACGCTGGCACGGGCAGCCCCTTATTGACTGGTTGGCTCAGGAGGACAAAAATCCGATTCCTGCCCGGCGGGTCATGCTGATAACCGGACTTTCTCTGCTTCACATCGGGTCATTTATTCTGCTGCCTGAACTCTGGCTGCCAGCTTTTCTACTGTACATCGGGGTATATGGATTTTTCTGGCGACAGCTGAGTCATCTTTTTGGGGAGGCCAAATCTTTACATGACTTGATTCGGCAGCTCAATGCGATTTTCCGGCATCTTGAAGGCTATTCCTTCGCGCATACACCCCATTTAAAAAAGCTGTGCCAGCCATTTTTGAATCCAGAATCCCGCCCTTCTACCCTGTTGGGGCGGTTAAATCGGGTGATGGCTGCTGCCAGTATTCAGGGAAATCCGATTTTCTGGCTGGCCTTAAATGCCCTTTTGCCCTGGGATTTATATACCGCCTATGCGCTGCAAAAAACCCGTGCTGCGCTCAAAACATGCTTCAGCCAATGGATGAATACTTTTTTTGAACTGGAAGCGCTGAGTTCGCTGGCAACTTTTGCGGCGCTTAACCCGGAATACACTTTTCCCGACGTGGTGAACACTTCCGAAGTCATTTTTCGGGGGCAGCAGTTTGGACACCCGTTGATTGAGTATCAGGAAAAAGTCTGCAACGATTTTGCTTTTTCCGCTGCAGGCGAAACCGTCCTTATTACAGGCTCGAACATGGCAGGCAAAAGTTCCTTTTTACGCACACTCGGCCTCAATTTGTGCCTGGCCTATGCGGGCAGTGTGGTTAATGCGGAACACATGGAAACTTCGTTGTTCCGCCTGTTCACCTGTATTCGAGTCAGTGATTCGGTAACGGATGGCATTTCTTATTTTTACGCCGAAGTCAAACGCCTGAAAGCGCTTCTGGAAGCCCTGCACGACGACGATCCTTATCCCCTGTTTTTTCTCATTGATGAGATTTTCCGGGGAACGAATAACCGGGAACGGCTGATTGGCAGCCGGTCGTATATCAAAGCGCTGACCGGACATCGGGGCGTGGGCGCAATTTCCACCCATGACCTTGAACTGGTCAAACTGGCCGATGAAATTCCCCAGGTGGTGAATGTACATTTTCGGGAACAGGTTATTGACGGGCAGATGGTGTTTGATTATTTGCTGCGTCCCGGTCCCAGTCCCACGACCAACGCGCTTAAAATTATGGCGATGGAAGGGCTGCCGGTAGGGTAAAATAAGCATTGACACCCTGCACGGCTTTGCTATCATAGAGACACGCTCGTTGGAGCGATGGCCGAGTGGTTTAAGGCGGTAGTCTTGAAAACTACTGTGGGCGTAAGCTCACCGGGGGTTCGAATCCCTCTCGCTCCGCCTTAGCTCGGAGTTTAACAACCTATTGGGAAGGTGCCAGAGTGGACGATTGGGGCTGCCTGCTAAGCAGTTACACCCGTAAAGGGTGTCGCAGGTTCGAATCCTGTCCTTCCCGCCACGAAAAAACGCCGTGATTTTTCACGGCGTTTTTTGTCCTATTCTTCCCCTGCCTCAATAAACTCATCCTGTGCCTGGGCAAGCATCTGACCATATAGGTAAAGGTCGCGCCAGACAAACTCGTTATTGGTTCGCAGAACGTAGTACCCACCTTCGCGCCGGGTTTCAACATCATGGGCTTCGGATTTTTCTGCCGAAACGACCAGGGCATTAAACAATGCAACATTGGTTGTGCGGATATAATACTTCAGAAATTCGGGTTGACGTGCGTTCATGGCTAAACTTCCCCTCTATTAGGTTTCATTGTAGGCCATAAAAGCTAATTAAAGGCTAGGACAATAGTCATGTCCAGTCTTTGATGGTTAGAGTTTCCCAACCATTTGGCAGGGGCTGGCTTTCCGGCCAGCGACGCGGGTCTAAAATAGCTGTGCCAGAAAGGGAACGTTTGAGGGTAGGGTCTTTGTCATAAGGAAAAACCACTTCATCCGCCGGAGACAGATAGGGCAGTTGCAGCGCATTCACCAGCCGTTCCATGATGGCTTCGGGACTGTAGCCGGGTGAAAGCACTTCTTCAATATACCGCATCTCTACCTCTGGCTTAAGCAGATTTTGCAGCTTACGGATGTCACCCTGATAACAGTTGGCAATATGGGATGGAATAGGATATTCCAGCGTCGGGGTATCCCAGGTATTGCCCTTTTGCTGATATTTTCGATACAGATACTGTGCAAAAACTTCAGCAGGCTCCTCTCTATCCAATTCGGTGAGATTATGGGTCACAATCAGGCGGCGTAGACGGTCTAACAGTTTTAATTCCAGATGGGACTCATAACCGGCTTCCATTTTGCCATTGACAAAATAGCGGTAGGAAATCTGAATGCCGGATAGATTTAACCCGAAGGACTCTGTCGTCATTTGTTTACTCAAATTTCGCAGCAGGTAATAATCGGCGGTTTCATTGTCAAACAGCAGCGCTAACCAGTTCCGGCGCGGCGCAGTATAAATCAGACGGCGGTACAGGATAGGAATCTGGCGCTGGCGGTTGATGTCCTTAATGGACGCCTTTAAAAGTTCCAGACTCTGAGTTTTGACAAAAGCAAAGACACGCCCCACATTCATAAAAAATCGCAGTCTTGTATCCGGTAGATATGGTGTAAGTATAGCGCCTATTTTTTTATCAGACTGGTTATAATTTCGTCCTATTCTACAGGAGAAGTAAATGCCCAGATTAACGATTAATCATAAAACGATTCAAGTGCCGGAAGGCAAGCGGCTGGTGCTGGCAATTGAGGACAGCGGGATTCCGATTTTGCATCGCTGCGGGGGATATGCCAAGTGTACGACCTGCCGCGTTGAATTTCTGGCGGGTGAGCCGCAAAAAACCACACAGGCAGAGGAAAATCGCCTGCTGGCTGACCCTAATTTATATGGCAGAGTCCGGCTGTCGTGTCAAATTTTGTGTGAGCAGGATATGGCGGTACATCCGGTGATGACGCTGCATAATTCCGATGTGAGTGATGCTGGCAAACGCCCGGAGGACCATATCACACCCGAACCCATCTGGATACAAAAACGCTAGCCACCAATATGAAACATTTCGATTTTGTGCCTGCGCGGAGTCACCAAAAAGCGGTCTTCTGAGTATTTATCTTCGCGGCGTTTCCACGTTCCCATGATAATTTGCGCCAATTCGTCGTCGGTTGCCCCCTGACGCATCGGGTCACGTAAATCTTTACCCAGCGTGGCAAACAGACAGGTATACATTTTCCCGTCGGCGGAAAGGCGCATTCGGGTACAGTCGCCGCAAAAAGGCATTGTCACCGATGCTATCAGACCAATTTCGCCCTGCCCATCCTGATAGCGGTAACGCCTGGCGACTTCACCGCGATACTGTTCCTCAATGGGTTCAAGCGGCATGACCGCATGGATTCTTTGAACGATTTCCTTTGCCGGAACGACATCATCCATACGCCAGCCGTTGATGTTCCCCACATCCATGTACTCGATAAAGCGGACAATATAACCGCGTTCCTTGCAAAAACGGGCTAAATCCACAACAGTATGATCATTAACTCCACGCTGTACAACGGCATTAATTTTGATGGGCGTGAGGCCAGCGCGTTCGGCGGCTTCAATGCCTTGCAGCACCTTCGCTACCCCCGATTTTTGCCCATTCATACGGCGGAAAATAGCATCATCCAGCGTATCCAGACTTACCGTTGCACGATGCAGTCCGGCTTCTTTGAGGATTTGCGCTTTTTCCGCCAGATAGTAGCCGTTGGTGGTCAGGGCGATGTCCTCAATCCCCTCAATCTGCGCCAGCATCACGACCAGTTCTTCCAGTTTAGGACGCAGCAGGGGTTCACCGCCCGTAAGCCGCACCTTCACCACGCCCATCTGAACAAACAGTCGTGTCAGACGGGTGATTTCCTCAAACGTCAGCAGCGCCGATTTGGGCAGAAATTCATAGGATTCTCCAAAAATTTCGGCAGGCATACAGTACGTACAACGGAAATTGCACTTGTCAATCACCGAAATGCGGAGGTCGCGTAGAGGACGGTTAAAAGTATCGGTTACGTTCATCATTATTCCTAAATGTTAATTTAGCAAAATCCACCAATTTGTCAAATATCCATCTTTTTAATTAGCCCTATTAACAACGTATGGGCATTTTCAAGCGCGTTGCTGCGATGACTAATCCGATTTTTTTCTTCAGGTGGCAGTTCGGCCAGCGTGCGGCCATCAGGGAGCAAGAAGATGGGGTCGTAGCCAAAACCATGATTTCCACGCGGTGCAAACGCGATTTTTCCCTCAAGTGTACCTTCCGCCGTGAGGACTTCCTGTTCTGGCGCGGCCAGCGCAACCACACATTTGAATCGGGCGGTGCGCTTTTCCATCGGCACATCCTGTAAATGCGACAGCAGTTTTTCGTAGCGGCCTTTATCTGTAGTAACTTCAGGAGCGCCATAACGGGCAGAATAAATACCGGGAGCGCCGTTCAGAGCATCCACCACCAGACCGGAATCGTCAGCCAGAGTCAGCAAACCGGAGGCTTCACTGTAAGCGCGGGCTTTGAGGATGGCATTGGCGGCAAAAGTATTGCCCGTTTCTTCTACCTCCATTGTTCCCAACCCGACCTCCTGTAAATCGACCCATTCAGCATCTATATCGGCCAGCAGTTCACGGTATTCGGCCAGTTTACCTTTGTTCTGCGTTGCTACCAGCAGTTTCATCGTCGCTCCTTTGAGAAAAAAAAGCGATTAGCCTGTGCTAACCGCTAAACGTGAATATTTAAAGCCGGACCCTCAACTGATAACCTCATCTTTTGCCCGCAGCAGCGCCGTTTTAAGCTCATCCAGTCCATGAAATTCACCGTCTTTGCTGGTCAGCGTGCCGATGATGAGTTGCAGACGGCTTTCGTCGCTGGCGCTGCGAAGTTTATCCCGGTCTTTGAGGGGATAAAAATAATCCAGCGAATTTTGCAGACGAACCTCAATCCGTTCCCGGATGGCGTTCACCCGGTCAGGGGAGGTAATAATCACAAAACTGTTGGTATCCAGATGGCCGATAAAATCCGACTCGTCGCCAGCATCCCGCACCGCGTTGTTGAGCATTAAACTGACCGCCCGCAGCACATCATCTGCCGCCACGAAGCCGTATAATTCACGGAAGTAATCTAATCCCTGAATCCGCATGGTCAGCATCGCCCACTCGGTATGCTGATTGAGGATGGTCGTCAGATGGTCATCGGTGAGCGCAACTTCCGCCGTGTTGGTGATGGGATTCATCAGGGTTGACTGCTGAGCGCGGCGCAGGGTGTTTCGTACCCGCAGGCGCAGCTCCTGAATATCAAACGGCTTGGTGATGTAATCTACCACCCCCAGTTCTAATCCAGTCAGTTTATCTACCCGATCCCGTTTTTCGGTCAGGAAAATAATCGGGATGTCTGCCGTCAGACGGTTGGAGCGAATCTGCTTGCAGACTTCATAACCAGTAATATCAGGCAGGCGAATATCCAGCACCACCAGATCGGGCTTGTGTTCCAGCGCCATTCGCACGGCGTCTTCACCCCATGTTGCCGTCAGGATTTCATAGCCCTGAACCCGGAAATAGGCATTCAGCATTTCCGCCAGGTCTAAATCATCTTCCACAATTAAAATCTGGGCTTTTTCTTCGGACATTGCTGGCCCCTTAGTAATATTGAACTGGTTGCAGGTCATTTTAACATGTACACGCAATCTAGCACACAGAATCGGCGAGTGCAAGGCGCTTCACTGATGCGTCTGTCACGATTGTCTCACATCCATTAGAATAGCTGAGCAGGACTCGGAATCAGAGTCTTTTTGCTTTATTAGGGAGTACCCGATGACCGTCAGCGTGACCAGCAGCGAAAATCCCACCGTTGAGGTGAATCGAGTTGCCCGTGCTACCGCCGTGATTGCGTTTGGGAACATTACCAGCCGTGTATTGGGCTTAGCCAGGGAAACGATTCTGTCATACCTATTCGGGGCAAGTGTGGCGGTAGATGCTTTTAAAATAGCGACTATTGTCCCACGTGGCTTATACGACCTGCTCATTGGCGGCCATGTCAATTCGGCGCTGGTGCCGGTGCTAAGCGAATATGCCGAAAACGAAGACCGTAACAGCCTGTGGCAATTAATTAGCGCGTTATTAAGTATTGCAGTGGTGGGTATGGCGCTTCTGGTGGTGGGCATCGAACTGGCTGCCCCCGCGATTATCCGGGTGGTTGCCAGCGATGAAGCCACGCCTGAAATTTTAAAAGAATCCACTACCCTGTTGAGAATCACAGCGCCCGCGCTGTTTTTTATGAGTTTGTTTGCCGTGCTGTCCAGTCTGCTTTACGCGCTGCGGCGTTTTACCTGGCCTGCTTTTGCAGCTTCGGCATTTAATTTAACGGTGGTGGTGGTTACGGCAGCCTTTGCCAGGGAAATAGGGATTACGGCGGCCGCGCTGGGCTGGCTGCTGGGCGCAATTGTGCAACTGGTGATTCAGTGGCCCGGTTTGCAGGGAGTCAATTTAAAACTGTACCTGCTCTGGAAGCATCCGGGTATCCGCACTATTGCCCTGTTGTATGCGCCGGTCATGTTTTCGCTGGTGCTGGATGT
>CAZKZS010000201.1:0-8906 GCA_964557285.1 uncultured Anaerolineae bacterium
AGTTTTAAAGGCGGAATACGGACGGGAAGTGTCGTTTCCCTGAGCAGCGTTTCGCGCAGCGCCCGATTCGCGCTGACCCCGCCCGCCAGCAAAATCTCCGTTGCCTGAAAGGACTCCGCCGCCCGTACCGTTTTTGTCACCAGAACGTCCACCACCGCCGCCTGAAAACTGGCCGCGACATCAGCCACGTTCACCCCGTCGCGCAGGGAGTCCGCACTTAATTTTTCTCCGCCGCGCTGGCGCTGTACCGCCCGCATGACCGATGTTTTGAGGCCGGAAAAACTGAAATCATAGGGGCGCTCTGGCAAGGCACGCGGGAAGTCATAAGCGGTGGTGCTGCCGCCCTCTGCTGCTTTCTGGATGGACGGCCCGCCGGGATAGGGCAGCCCCAGCAGCCGCCCCACTTTATCAAACGCTTCGCCTGCTGCATCATCAATTGTGCCGCCCAGATGTTCATAATTTCCATGACCACGCATCAGCACCAGTTCGGTATGCCCGCCAGACACAATCAGTGCCACCACCGGAAACACAATGGGTTTTTCCGGTTCAACCAGCCACGTAGAATAGAGATGGCCTTCTAGATGATTCACCCCGATGAGGGGCAAATTCCGGCTTAGCGCCAGCCCTTTGGCAAAATTCACCCCCACCAGCAGCGATCCCGGCAGGCCCGGCCCATACGTCACAGCAATCGCGCTGATGTCCTGCCAGTTTGATACTGCTTCTTCCACGACGGTATCAATCGTTTCGATATGGGCGCGGGCGGCCACTTCAGGAAACACCCCGCCATACTTTGCATGTAAATCCGTCTGGGAGGCGACGATATTGGAGTGAATCACCGCCCCATTTTCGACGACTGCCGCCGCCGTTTCATCACACGATGTTTCGATCCCTAAAATGAGTGTCATAGTGCTATCCGTTGAGTGGCACAATCAGGTCATACGGGCAATCCGTCAGATTGATAAGCTGCCCGTGTTCATCCAGATAGACCGTATCTTCAATCCGTACCCCGTAACCCTGAGAAGGATAATATAACCCCGGTTCAATCGTGAGGACATGCCCCGCTTTAAACACGATGTTATCCGGTGCATACTGGCTGATAGCGGGTGATTCATGCACGCGCAGTCCCAACCCATGCCCCAGCGAATGAACGTACCCGTCATGTGTTTCCGGTGTACTCATCTTGGTCGGATGTCCGGCAGATTCAAAAAGCTGGCAGACTTCGCGGTCAATGCGGTTGGTTGGCTGCCCGATTTCAATACCTTCCAGCGAACGGTGAAACACACTTAACACCTGCTGATAGGCTTCTTGCACATCCTCACGCGCATATCCCAACGCCCAGGTGCGGGTCATATCATGGTAATAACCGCCGCCAATAGTGCGCGGGAACAGGTCAAATACGATACTTTCCCCCGGACGCAAAATCTCGTCCGCTTCGCCCCGGCTGTGCGGTACGCCTGCATCCCGCCCCTGAGCAAAAATCGTAACGCCGCCGTCCTCTAATCCAAATTCCAGCAGTTTTAAACGCAAAAACCGTTTGACATCCCCAATGGTTAACGGTTTGCCCGCCGCATCAACCACCTGCTTGTTTTCCACCCGATGAGTCGAAATCCAGTCGCGGGTAAGCTGCATGGCTGCGCCCGTCAGTTTGCCGACTTCGCGCATTTTTTCCAGTTCATCGGCATCTTTGGTTTCCGCCGCCACCTCAAAAATATCCGGCGTCCGGTCACGAATCACCTGAATTTTTTCATTCAGTTCGGGCGACAGCAAAATGCCTAACAGCCGTAAGGTATACTGCATACTGGCCGTGCCATACAGGGTAATCTGCCCCGCAATATCAAATTTTTCGAGGAGCAGGTGATAAAACGCTGCGAGTTCGGCATCCGTGCCGCGCCCATGTTTTTTAATCAGTTCCATGCGTCCTATTTCTTCATAGGTCAGCACGGTTAATCCACTTTTAGCCGCCTCATCGCGCTCCATACCGGACACAATTAAAATAGGGGCTTCTCCCTGTTTTTTAAGGATAAACGGGTTGGCATGAATCCCACCCGTCAGGTAATCCCGATAAATATTTTCGCCTTCGCTGTCCGGTATAAAAAAGGCCGTGATTTGTCGTTCCGCCATCAGACGGTCAAGGTCGCTTTTCATAGGTATCCTTATTTTTCTACTACAGACCGCAGTACCGCCGCCATTTTTGCGGCCACAATGGGCGTCAGATAAAGTTGTTCGACGGTTTCACGGGCGCGTTGACCCATTGCCAGCCGGAACGGGACATCATCACGCAGACGGGTAAAGGCTTCCACCCAATCCGACTCGCGGTAACACAATATCCCACCCTGCCGCGCCCGAATCGCGGTCACATACGACGGCTGCGGACTGGCAACGGCGGGCAAATTCCGCGCCATGCCCAGGGATATTTTATATTCCGTGTGTCCGAGATTATACCCGTTATTCAAAAAACGCGGCGAAATAATGGCATCAGCTTTCCCCAACAGCCACGCATAATAGAGGTCCGAGTAGCGAAACCAACGTACAGGAATCGCTTTTCCAAGCGTATCCATCATCGTCGGGCGGGCATCACTCACCAGCCACAACTCCAGATTTTTAACCTGCTGAAAAACCTCCACCAGCGCGGCCAGTTCATCAGATTTCCATGAAACCCCACTCCATATCAGCCGCAAATGCCCCGCGTGTGTCCGATGAGCAGCAGGCCGAAACAGCAAGGGCAGCACATTGTCCGGTATCCATGTCACACACGGATTAAAATCCCGTATGACATCCAGAAGATACTCAGAATCGGCAATCACATGATCGGCGCGGCGGGTAAGTTGAATCGCGGCACGCTGTAACGCTTTTTCCGGTTGGGTTTTGGGGTCAAGATAATTGCCCCAGATATAGTAATAATTGACATTTGAATCAAACACAATTTTTGTACCGCGTTTTTGAAGTCGTTCCACTTCTTCCAGAATGTCGCGGTGTAGGCTTTTGATGACGACTACCACATCATAAGTTTGATGCGGGGAATAAAACTCATTGCGGAAGCCCTGCCGATTCAGCCACAGCACCAGATTCCGATAGCGCATGGTCAGCATCGCGCCGGAACGCAGCCACACCGAACGGCGGGAGGGTCGACGGGGATATTCTGAGGTGATCCAGCCAACCCGAATCGTCATGTCCGTTTTGGGTTTCTTAAGGGCTGCTGCCCTGTTAAAATCCGCCGCCACTTCAACACAAAAGCGTTGAGGGCAAACTGCTGTGCATCCAGAAACGCTTGCATCGTGACCGATCGCGGAGGCAGGGGGCAGCGAACGCTGGCCTCAATCGTTTCCAGATACTGGGGAAAAATGACATTCGGGTGAAACAGAGTCAGGGTGCGCTGCCGCGCCCTGGCCGCATACTCCGCCTGATTGTCCAGCAGATGAGTCAGCGCTGTCCGAAAATTACCCTCTGGCATAAAGGGCAGGCCAGCGTCACCGACCAATTCCGGCACACCGCCGCTTGGCATATATAAAACGGGCAAACCAGAGGCCATGGCTTCTAAAATCACATTCGGACAGGCATCATTTTCTAGTAGACTCAGGTACACATCTGCGCTGCGGAGGGCTTTGGGCAGTTCATCGTGATTTAAATAGCTCACTTTGCGGATATTAGGCAGGGCGGGCAGCGTGTCGTTTTTCCCCACCACCACAAATTCAAGATCGGGGCAGTATTTTGCCAGCGCCGGAATCCGCCAGCTTCCCTTGCGCGAATTTGGACTCCATCCGACCACGATTAAGCGTTTTATTCCATCCGGCCAATCGAATTTTGTTCCATGAGGAGAAAACCGTGTGGTATCGACTGGGTTGTAAATAATGGGGCCATCATGCCGGATTAATTGGTAGCGCTCATGGGTGGCCTCATAGCTGTAGCTGCTTTGGAAAATTGTCACATCGGCCAGATAATTCACATCACGCTGAAGCCAATCTGCCCCATCGTATCGCCCGTAATCCTGGGCTGAACCGTCAATCCGGTGGGCAACCCGTAGCTGTGGCAGGCGTTTTTTGTGCTTCAAAATGGTGCGGTAAGGAACTGTCCAGGAATTAACAAACAGGACATCATAGTCCTCATCCATATCCGTCGTATGGTCAATATTTTCTCGCTTCAGGTACTCCTGAAAATTCCGTAAAAAAGTCGAACTCCCCCCGCCCGCCGCTTTGGGCATTCCCAGACAAATTTTCATCGCTGCCTCAGCGTTTGTACTTTATCCCATACCCATTGTTTTTTGACATCGCTCACTGCCTTAAAATGTTCTATTGGGGAGGGCAGAGGGCGGCGTCTGGCCTGCTGGATAGCCTGCCAGTAGGCCACAAAAATAGTATCACTGGCAAAATGCTGTTCAACACGCTGGCGCGCCATCTGTCGATAAGCGGGTAAATGCTGTTGAAGGCAGTTCACCTGCGAACGGAAATTATTTTGTAAGGGCAGCCCCGCCTCCCCGACCAATTCCGGCACGCCGCCGCTTGGCACATATAAAACAGGCAAACCGGAGGCCATCGCTTCCAGCACGATATTCGGGCAGGGGTCATTCTGCGACAAATTTAAAAAAATGTCACAGGAACGCAGCGCTTTTGCCAGTTCATCATGGCTCATCGCCCCGAAGCGCCGCAAATTGGGCGGCATATCGTCAAAGGAAGCATTTCCGATAAAGATAAATTCAATATCCAGGTTCGCTTCTGCCAGCACGGGAATCTGCCATGCCCCTTTACGTGGATTGGAACTCCAGATAACCGTTACAATCCGCAATTTGTCAGTTTCTGGTAAATCGGGATGTCGTTCGCCCTGCGGGGTAAAATGATGAATATCCACCGGATTATGAATGGTCGGGCCATCATGCCGTATCACGTGATATTTCTGTCGGGTGGAATACCGCGAATAATCGCTCTGAAAAATCGTTAAATCCGCCAGGGTACTGACCGCCCGTTGCAGCCAATCGGCATGATCGGTTCGGCCATAATCCCAGCCCGCCCCATCCACACGATGCACAACGCGCATTTCTGGCAGTCGCTTTTTGGCTTTTAAAATCTGTTGATACGGGGTCAGCCAGGCGTTGACAAACAGTACATCATAGTCGGCTTCAAGATGATCCGTCCAGGGGTACTGCTGGGCGGTCAGCCATTCCCGCCAGGCACGTAAAAATGTGCCGCTTCCCCCCACTTCCTGTTGAACACGAGGAACACAGAGCTTCACGCGGGGACTTCCTGAAACTGGCTGTGATACAGTTCGGCGTAGCGTCCGCCCTGTGCCAGTAAGTCGCTGTGCGTGCCAATTTCCACGATGCGCCCTAACTCCATCACCACAATTTTATCGGAGTTCAGGATGGTAGACAGGCGATGAGCAATGACCAGCACGGTACGATTCTGGCTCAGGCGGTCTAAGGCAGATTGAATCAAACGTTCATTTTCCGAATCTAAGGCGCTGGTCGCTTCATCCAGAATCAAAATTTCCGGGTCGCGTAAAATGGCACGCGCGATGGCGATCCGCTGACGCTGCCCGCCCGAAAGCAGCACGCCTCTATCGCCTACCCGGGTGTTGTATCCTTCGGGTAATTCTTGCACAATAAACTGATGAATATTAGCGTTGCGGGCAGCTTCTTCAACTTGCTGCTGAGTCGCGTTGGGCGTTCCATACCCAATGTTGTAGCTGATAGAATCGTTAAATACAAAAGTATCCTGACTGACCACGCCAATATGTTTAATCCAATCGCCCAGTTTTAAATCGCGTAAATCATGCCCATCAATTAAAATCTGGCCGCTTTTGGGGTCGTACAGACGGGTGAGCATATCCGCCATCGTGGATTTTCCCGACCCCGACGATCCGACCAGGGCTACTTTTTCGCCTTTGCAGATTTCCAGATCAATATTTCGCAGCGCCAGCGCGTCCCGTTTGGTGTACTGAAAACACACATCCTGAAAAACGATATTTTTTTGCAATCCGGTAAAAGGAATCGTGCCATCCTTCAGATAGTGTTTTTTGTGGCGTTCCAGCACATCTACCACACCCTTGACCGCCGCCAAATCCGCGCTGATGCCCGTCCGTTTGGCGTTCAGATTTAGCACATGCGGCATCATACGGTACAAAATTAAAATGAAGGTGCTGACAATGGGAATTAAATCCGACTGATTGACGTTCAGCACCGTGCCGCCGATGATGAGCATCAGCGCCAGCAGGCCAATAACAATCACTTCCAGCACCTGCCGGGAAGCTTCATTCAAAATTTGCAGGTAAATCAGCGCCCGTTGGAAGATTTTCAGTTTGGCAAAATAGGTGCGTCGTTCATAATCCTGCTGGTGCATTACGCGGATAATCCGCTTGGCGTTCAGGGTTTCCAGCGTGCTGTACTGCACATCCAGCGCAATCTCATAGCGGTACTGCCCGATTCGTCCCGCCAGCCGCACCATGCCCGTCAGGAGAAAAAACACAAAAATCAATAAAACGGAGGCCAGCAAAGTCATTTGCCAGGACACCGCCAGCAGCACCAGCACGTATACCAGAATCGTAATCAGGCCGGACGCTACCGATACCAGCCCAAAAACCGCGCCGGCAGCCCGTCCGGTTTCGCTGTTGAGGACCATCTGCCAGTCCGAGTCGCGGCGCTGGTTTAAATCTTCGTAGGAGATAGAAAGAATCTGGTTATAAACTTCTTCGCGCAGTTGGCGGTCAAGCCGCGCCTGCAAAAAAGCCTGCACCGAAATTGCCAGCATAGAAAATAGGGTGCGTGTCACGGTGAGCGCCACAAACAAAACAGCGGCCGTTTGCAGCAGGCGATCTTCAGGGACATCCCGGAACAGGTCATTAATTATCTGTAATACGCGGTTGCTTTCGGAAACGTTCTGGGTTTCTTGCCCCAGCCCTTCCAGCATGGGCAGTACCAGCAGCACCGAAAATCCTTCCGTAAAGGCGCTGATGAAAACCAGCAGCGTTACCAGCACCCCAAGCGGCCAGTAGCGTTTTAACCGTCCGACCAGAATAAAGAACTCGTTCAGATCACCTGCTCCTTGTACAACGGTTAGAAGTATAGCGCATAGCCGCAAGTGTCATATTGGAGTCCTATTAACATTGCACGGGGAGTGTTGTCAGCGTTTTATACGGGTGATACAATGAGAATAGTACCCATCAAAGAGCGCTATGAGTGAAGTGAAAAGTTTCACGCCCATGGATTTAGGTTTGCTTCGACGAGTCGCCTCTCGTGGAATCAGCCTGGATACAGCAGCGATGATTCAAGACCCAAATCCAATAGAAACAGCCATCCTGGGGTCCATGGGCTTACGCGGGCGCGGGCGTCCGACGTATATCTTACGCACCGGTCATGCCGATTATGCGACTCAGATACAGGTTGAAAATCACCACGCCCGTATCACCCTGCTTGCCCCGACGCCAGAAACAGACAGCCCGATTTGGCCCTGGTTATCGCTGCTGGATAACCTGCTCATACAGGCGGGCAAACGGGGGGCGCATCTGGTAACGGCGGAAGTTCCCATTGATGGCTCGGTTTACGAACTTTTTCGGCGGGCGGGTTTTACTATCTATTCCCGGCAGACTCTGTACGGTCTGGAAAAACCGCAGGCAGCCATGAAAGAAGCTATCACAAATGACTCGCTGCGGGTACGGGATATTGAGGAGATGGACTGCCATCACCTGAACGCCCTGTATGGCAATACCGTCCCGCGTTTAGTCCAGCAGGCCGACCCCGCCCCCGCCGTTTGGTCAGGGCTGGCGCTGATTCTGGAAGGGCGGCTGCGCGGCTGTCTGGTTATTTCCGAAGGGCGGAATGGGGTGCTGGTTAAACCCTATATTCATCCCGAACTGGAAGACCGCATTCCGGAAATATTCGCGCTGGCGCTAGCACATCTGCCCAACCGGAAAATTTTTGTGCGGGTCCTGGCATATCAGGCGTGGCTGCGGGCGGCGCTGGAACTTGACCTGGGATTTGAAGCGGTGGCGCACCATGCGTTAATGGCACGCCATACCGTCATCTTGCGGGAAACATCGGTCTTTTCTCCTCTCATTGCCTTAGAGAATCTGCCATTCGCACCCTCTATTGAAATAGCGCTGGAAAGCAGTATCCAGCCAGAAGGAACAATAAAGAAGAACTGATGGGATATCGAATCACAGACGATATAGAAAAACTGAAAGCGGTTCTCCCCGACTACCTGATTGATGCCATCGAAAAGCGCGGCAGCGAAGAAAATCTCATTGAAATCATCATGGATTTAGGCCGTGTTCCTACCGCCCGTTATACGGACGGGGAAATTGTGCTGGATGACCATGAGATTGGTCAGGAAGTCATTGACCACGTTGTTGAGCGTGTAGGCGATTTTGACGCTGACAACCGCGCTGGCATCGAACGGACACTTCACCGCATCAGCGCGATTCGCAATCGGCGCGGCGAAGTGGTGGGGTTAACCTGCCGCATCGGGCGTGCCGTGTATGGCACGATTGACATTATCAAAGACCTGGTGGAATCCGGTAAAAGCATTTTGATGCTGGGACCGCCAGGGGTCGGCAAAACGACCATGCTGCGCGAAGCCGCCCGTGTACTGGCAGACAAACGCCGCGTGGTGATTGTGGATACTTCCAATGAAATTGGCGGGGATGGCGACGTGCCTCACCCTGCTGTTGGACGCGCCCGCCGGATGCAGGTCCCGCAGCCCAGTTTGCAGCACGAAATCATGATTGAAGCGGTTGAAAATCACAACCCGGAAGTCATCGTTATCGACGAAATTGGGCGCGAACTGGAAGCCAAAGCCGCCCGCACGATTGCCGAACGTGGTGTGCAGCTCATCGGCACGGCGCACGGCAATACCCTGGATAATATCCTGCTCAACCCTACCCTTTCGGATTTAGTGGGCGGGGTAGAAGCCGTCACCCTT
>CAZKZS010000202.1:0-8903 GCA_964557285.1 uncultured Anaerolineae bacterium
CGTGCGTACCCCAGCGGGCTTGCATGATGTCGCCCTGGGCGGCTCTGGTGGGCAGCCCCGTGCTGGGTCCCACACGCTGCACATTGATGATGACGCAGGGAATTTCGGAGATGACCGCAAACCCCAGGTTTTCTTGCATCAGCGAGAAGCCTGGTCCACTGGTAGCAGTAGCGGATTTTAAACCGCCCAGGGATGCGCCCACAATGGCAGCCATACTCGCAATTTCATCTTCCATCTGGATGAAGACCCCGCCGACCTGGGGCAGCCGTTCTGAGAGAATTTCGGCAATTTCGCTGGAGGGCGTGATGGGATAGCCCGCGTAGAAGCGGCAGCCCGCCGCAATCGCGCCTTCGGCGACGGCTTGATTGCCGTGCATAAAAGCAGGTGTTGGCATGAATTAAGCTCCTTCCCCCAAAATATCTTCGATCAAACAAACCTCATCTGGGGCAATAATTTCGATAGCAAAATCAGGGCAGTGACGTTCACATAGCTTGCAGTTGATGCAGTGTTCAATGCCTGGTGCTAGTGGATAGCCTTCTTCATCGTCTGCCAGGACATTCTGTGGACACCATGCCACACACAGCCCGCAGGCTTTACAGTAATTCTTATCTACCTTCACTTGATAAATACCAGGAGTAATCTTTGCCATTAGACCACCTCCGCCGCTTGTTTTTCGCGGATTTGATCCAGCATCCGGTAATAGCGCTGGCTGAGGTCAACAGAGCCTTGGCGTTCAAAAATGACCCCGCGCCAGGTACGGTCCTCCTCTTCAATGTCGTCCAGTGGGATGATGTCCGCTACCGGTGTAGAGGGAGATTCGGGGGAGGTCAAACGAATAGGCAGGTTTCCACGACGAATGAGAGTAGGATTGGTGCGTTGGGTATCCTCATCCATCGCCGCAATCATCTTAGAGGCTTCTGCCATTTGATTCATCTTGCCATACAGCACATGACAGTTGCTGATGATTTCCACCAGGGCAAAACCCGAAACGTCCAAAGCACGTTCAATCAACTTGGTGAGGGCGGCGGTATGGTTCACGGTAGCTCTGGCATAAAAGGCTGCCCCTGCCGCCCGTGCTAACGCTTCCAGATTCATCGGACGTTCAAAGGAGCCTGACTGCGCGGTGGTAGTATGCCCCCCAATGGGGGTAGTGGGAGAACTTTGCCCACCCGTTAAGCCATAGACACTATTGTTGACCACAATTGCTACCATACCAATGTTACGCCGCATGGCATGAATCAAATGATTACCGCCAATGGACATGGCATCGCCATCCCCCATCACGGTGAGGATGGTCATATGCGGGCGTGCCATCTTCAGGCCAGTGGCAAAGGCAGGGGCGCGTCCGTGCGTGGTGTGGATGGTATTAAAATCCATATAGCCCGACATACGCCCTGTGCAGCCAATCCCTGAAACCATCGCCACTTCATCTTTATGCAGCCCTCTAAAGTGGACTGCCTGGGCGATAGCTCCCATGATGATGCCCAAGCCGCAGCCGCCACACCAGGTAGACGGTAGCATTTCTTGGCGGAGGTATTCCTTAACGATAAACGATGTTTGTACCTTCATAGCTCCTCTTCTCCTTTACCTCTACGAACGACTGGGCAGGGCGGCCTCCTGTACCTGGATACCTGCTCCAGAGGCGGCCAGGATTACCGCTAAAATCGCTGCTGCCAGAATAACACCAAACCCAATATGAATGGCAGACAGCGCAGACACCCCACTGCTTTCAGCACTTTCCAGCAGGATGCCAAAGGTGGTAGCACTAAATGTGCCACTGATAAAACGAAACATATGGAAAACACCCAGCGCGACCCCCAATTCACCTGCCCGCGCCACCAGGGTCACGCCTGTTGCGGTTTGCGATTGGGTCAAGCCCATACCGATGCCCGCCGTAATCAAGGTGGGGATGATGATCCAGGGGGAAACCGTCGCTGACCAGAATAGCATGGTCAATACGGCGACCGACACCATCGCCATCCCGATTAAAATGGATGTACGGAATCCGACCCGATCAGCAAACCGCCCTCCAAGGGGGGATGAAATCGCTAAGGTGGAAGCCAACGGCGCGATCAACAGTCCAGCGGTATCACTGTCATAACGGTGGACGCTAATCAGGTAAATCGAGAGCAGCACAGGCAATCCCATCAAGCAGAAGAATTGTGCGCTGGCGATCGCCACCACCGACATATAACGAGAGTTGGCGAACAGTGAAAGTTCGATAAAAGGCTTGGACACGCGCTTTTCGGTATAGATAAAGGTGCCCATTAACCACCCAAAGGAGATCCATAAGGCTATTGTTGCCAGTGAAGTCCAGCCCAGGTATTTACCCCGCGAAAGGACAAACATCAGCACCAGCATGGCAACGGTCAGGGTGAACGCACCCACAAAGTCGAAGGGACGGCGGCTTTCTTTGTGGTCAGAGGGAATATAAAGGAATACCAACAGGGCGCCCATCAAGGAGGTGATAGCGTTCATCCAGAAAATGGATTGCCAGCCCCATTCCTTGATCATAAAGCCACTGATGACGGGACCAAAACCATGTGCTGCCCCGTTGACGGTTGCCCACGCTCCCATCGCCATACCGCGTTCCTGCTGCGGGAAGATCAGGCTGATGATGCCCATCACGGCGGGCAGGGTAGCGGCATTAAAGATGGCTTGCAAGGCGCGGAAGCCGATCAATGCCCAAAAGGAGGTCGCCAGGGCAGCTATGCCAAAGCTCACCCCTAAGCCAACCAGGGTAATCATATAGAGGCGGCGATACCCATAGCGATCACCCATCCAACCGTAAATGGGCATTAGCACGGCGATGAGCAAGGTATAAATGGAGATGACCCACACACCCAGGTCGAGCTTCACCTTAAAATCATCTACGATGGTCGGTAAAGCAACGGGAATCATACTATTGCCCAGTGTGCCTACCCACGACCCAATCAATACGATAAAGGTGATGAGCCAACGCCGTTTATAAATATCGGATGAAACAGTTTCCACAAAAACTCCTTATCAAATGAGATGGCACGCCACCTTATGCCCTGCAAAATCGCGCAAATTGGGTTCTTCCTCAAAACAAATCGTTTTGGCAAGGGGACAGCGTGTGTTAAAGTGACAGCCTTTAGGTGGACGAATGGGGCTGGGCACCTCACCTGTGAGGATAATCCGTTCGCGCTTACGTTCCTTTTTGGGGTCGGGTAATGGCACCGCCGAAAGTAGAGCTTTGGTATAGGGGTGTTGTGGGTTGTTATACAACTCGTTGCGATCTGCCATCTCCACAATTTTGCCCAGGTACATCACGGCAATGCTGTCGCTAAAATGGCGCACCACCGCCAGATCGTGCGCGATGAACAGATAGGTAAGATTGAATTTTTCCTGAAGGTCTTTCAGCAGATTGATAATCTGTGCCTGGATCGAGACATCCAACGCGGAAATGGGTTCATCGCAGATGATAAAGGAGGGGTCAGCAGCTAGAGCGCGGGCAATGCCCACCCGCTGCCGTTGACCGCCCGAAAACTCATGCGGATAACGTGTGATGACACGCGGATCAAGCCCCACCAGGCGCAGCAGTTCGCGCACACGCTCGCGGGTATTGTTCCCCGGGATCAACCCATGCACAATGATGGGTTCGGCGATGATTTTTTCCACCGTCAGGCGTGGGTTGAGCGAGGCATACGGGTCTTGAAAGACCATTTGCAGGTGACGACGCATCCGCCGTAGCGGTTCGCTATCCAGTTTGGTGAGGTCAAAGCCCTGGAATAGCACTTGACCAGAGGTAGGGCGCGGCATCTGGATAATGCCCATTCCTGTGGTGGACTTGCCGCAGCCACTCTCCCCCACCAGCCCCAGGGTTTCCCCGGGGGCGACTTCAAATGATACCCCATCCACTGCACGGACAGAACCCACCTGTTTGGCAAGGAGAATACCTTTGGTGACTTTAAAATGGATTTTTAAATCCTTGACTGCCAGCAGTGGTTGCTCAGGCATTGCCCCATGCCTCCTGGAGGTTAATAACAACTTGTTTGTTCAAGTCCAGATGACACATGCTGTGATGTTTCTGCTCCACTAAGCGCAGAGATGGCCTATCGGTGGCACATTGCGGAATATGCAACCTGCAGCGTGGCTCAAACGGACAGCCTAAGGGCGGATTCGCCAGGTCAGGGGGCTTGCCGGGGATAGGCGTAAGGCGCGTTTTTTCAGTGGCATCCAGGCGGGGCAGCGCATTGAGCAAACCCAGGGTATAGGGATGGCGTGGATTTTCATAGATCTCATCTACGCTGGCAGTTTCTACAATATGGCTGGCATACATCACAATAACCCGATCCACCAGACCTGCTACAATTCCCAGATCATGGGTAATCCAAATGACTGACATGCCAAATTCACGGCGCAGATGCTTTACCAAATCTATGATTTGGGCTTGAATGGTCACATCCAGGGCGGTAGTAGGTTCATCGGCAATCAGGAGCTTGGGGTTACAGGATAACCCTAGCGCAATCATCACGCGCTGCCGCATCCCGCCCGAAAATTGATGAGGATAATCATTCAGCCGATTAGCTGCATCAGGAATCCCCACCATTTGGAGGAGTTCAATTGCCCGGTTTTTAGCCTGGGTAGCCGTCAGCCCTAGATGCAGCTGTAATGGCTCCGTCAGATGCCGTCCAATCTTCAACACAGGATTCAGAGAGGTCATAGGGTCCTGGAAAATCATGGCGATGTCCTTGCCGCGTACCTTCCGCATTTCAGCGCGGTCGAGTTCCAGCAGGTTTCTACCCTCAAACCAGACTTTGCCCTCCACAATCTTGCCCGCCGGGGAAGGAACGAGGCGCATCACGGAGAGCATCGAAACACTTTTGCCAGAGCCACTTTCGCCCACGATGCCAACTGTTTCTCCTGCCTTGACCGAGAAGGACACCCCATTCACCGCCGTAACCACTTGTTTGCCACTTTGGAAAACCGTTCGTAACCCTTCAACATGCAGCAATGGTTCTTCTACCATTTCAGGCACCTCCTAAAATCTTAGGCAGAGGGAGCATATGAGCAACTTCCTGGGGACGTACCAGCATTACAGGCACAGGCGAATGCCGTGCGACCCGATCCGCTGTACTGCCATAGGCATAGGGATGCAGCCCATGATGTCCATGGGTACTCATGATAATCATGTCTATATTGTCACTGGCAACATGCTGCAAAATGCCTTCTACAGGGCGACCAAAGCCCACCACCACTGTGACCTCAACCTGCTGTGCCTTGATGCGGTCAGCAATGGGCAGCAGCGCCCGTTTGACTTCTGATTCGTCACTTGCCATCTGGCTATCTTTAGAAACAGGGTGCAATATACGGTCCAGGTCAGCTTCACTTTCGGGTAGTTCGGGAGCAAATTCTGCTACACTGCGGAACAACCCGCCCCACCGTCCACTGGGCGGCGGGACAATCCCCAACAAAATCAAGCTAGCCCCCACTCCCTGGGCAATTTCACATGCCCAGGGAATCGCCCGTTCCGAAAGTTCAGACCCATCCAGGGGAACCAAGATACGTTTAATCATGGCTGCTGCCCTTTACCCATTCCGCAACTTGCCGCGCTGATGCGGATCAGAAACCGAACGCAGCCAGCCCGCAATCATATTGATGAACAGCACCGTTAGAGCAATCGCAACGCCGGGGAAAGTCACCACCCACCACGCATTGCTGAGGTAATCACGCCCTTGTGCCAAAATCAGTCCCCAGGAGGAACTCGGTGGCTGTATTCCCAGGCCCAGATAGCTGAGGGCTGCCTCTGCCAGAATAAAACGTGCCAGTTCCATCACGCTAATGGTCAACATGGGAGAAATCAGGTTAGGCAGAATATGGACAAAAATAATGCGCCGATCCCGACAGCCTGCTACTCTCGCCGCTTTGACAAACACCTGTTCCCTTAAGGAAAGGGTCATCCCACGCGCAATGCGGGCAAAAATCAACCAGCCGTTAACCGCCAGTACGATGATTAAGTTCCGCACGCTCGGTCCAATCATGGCGATGATGGTAATCGCCACCAGTAAGCCAGGGAACGCCGTTTGAATATCTACCCAGCGCATCAGGATTTCATCCACCATGCCGCCGTAATAGCCAGAAATCACGCCGACGAACGTCCCAAAAGTAGCAGTTATGGCGAGCGTGACAAAGCCAATAGTTAAGGAGACCCGCGCGCCAAAAATCAGACGGCTTAGGAGATCACGCCCCAGAGAATCGGTACCCAGAATATGTTCCGACGATCCCTCGGCTGCCCACATGGGCGGGGTAAAACGGTCACGCAGGCTTTGTTTGGCGGGGTCATAGGGAGCCACATAAGGAGCCGCCACCGCCATAAAGACAAAAATCGTCAGCCCGATTAAGCCCAGCATAGCCACCCAATCGTGCCATAAATCCAGCAACAATGCTTTTAAACTATGCAGCAGTGGAAAGCGGCGTTCGGTAATCTGTTCGGCCGGTTCTGCGATATTCAAGCCCACTACTGAAGGATGTATACTCTCTTCCATAAGTCTAAGCAGCCTCTCTTTTATGAATACCGAATGCGGGGGTCAAGCGCCCCATATAGCAGGTCAATGAACAGGTTGATGACCACCACAATCATCGCTACCACAAAGACATCGGCTTGAAGCAACGGCAAGTCCTGGCGTTCAATAGCATCCACCGCTAACAACCCCACCCCAGGCCACCCAAACACCGCTTCCACCACCACTGTGAAACCTGCCAACAAACGGGTGAGTTCAAAGCCTGTGAGTGTCACAATGGGAATGGCAGCGTTCCGCAAGGCATGACCGACCAGGGTGGCCTGTTCGGTCAGCCCGCGGGCCCGTGCCGCCGTCACATAATTTTTATCCAGTTCATCCATGACGCTGGAACGAACAATCTGGCTGATGCGCCCCAACGGACGGGCGGCTAATGTCACGGCAGGCAGGACAAGATGCTGCCAGGTGCCATAACCAGAGGTATAAAATAAGCCCAAAGAAACGGGAAAAATGAAAATCAGCATCAAGCCCAGCCAAAAATCGGCGATGCTCATACCCAACAGAGCCGAAAGTGAAGTCGCATGGTCGAGTATAGAGCGTGGTTTGAGTGCCGCCAGAATGCCCAATGGAACAGAGAGTAACAGGGCGAGGAGGATAGATGTGCCTGCCAGCAAAAAAGTGGCAGGCAAGCGGTCTAAGACTAAAGGCAGCGCAGGAGAATCCATCCAAAGCGAATCCCCAAAATCCCCCTGCGCTGCATCCAGGGCAAAACGCGCAAATTGGACGTAAATTGGGTCATTGTACCCCAGTTGTTCACGGGCCTGCTGATACTGCTCCTCAGAGGCTTCTAAAGGCAGCATCATACGGACAGGATCACCCAACTGATGAGTGATGATGAAAACGGCTACCGACACCCCGACGACAACAGCAACCGAATAGAGCAATCTACGAACCAGATACGCGCCCATAGCAGTCTTCGATCTATCTAGCTTACTTGAGCTTCATTTGGGCAAAAAGAATTTTGCCATCTTGACGGGGTTCCCATTCCAAACGGTCGCTTAGACCATAGATGTTTTCCAGGTTGACCAAAAACAGAAAGGCAGCATCATCGCGGGAGAGTTCTACCACTCGATGATACATTTCCAGACGCTTGTCAGGATCAATTTCAGTCCGGGCGGCGTTGATGAGCGTGGTCACTTCTTCGTTGCAGTAGGAGGACACGCGCCCTTCGCAGGAATAGTAGCCAGAGAAGGTACGGTCAGCATCAAACAGGGTGTTGTCATTGGAGACAAAGATCATCGCGGGTTGGTTTTCTTGGGCAAAGAGCAAATCCAGGTAGTTAGACCATTCTAGGATTTCCACTTCAACGTTGATACCGACATCAGTCAGCATGGCGGCAATCACTTCAATGAGTTCACGGTCTTTCAGCCAGCGCCCCGCTTCGCCCACAAACTGGATGGGTTCGCCGTCGTAGCCTGCTTCTTGCAGCAGTTGTTGTGCCATCTCAGGATCATAGGGATAGGCTTGCACATTGGGGTTAAAGCCAAAGTGGGAGGAGTTAATAACCTGTCCCTGGGCAACAACGGCATATCCCCCATAGAGGGCTTCCGCAATGGCTTCTTTATCCACCGCGTAGTTGATGGCTTGACGGATGCGGACATCCGTCAGGATGCCATTTTTGTTGTTCAGGCGCACGATGGGGAATTCCAACCCGGGAATATGTTTGACCACAGGGGCCTGGTCAATTTGTTCGGGGATGAGGTCGCGTACAAAATCCACCTCCCCTGCTTGCAGGGCTGCCAGTCGGGTAGATTCTTCGGGGATGGGACGGATTACCACTTTGCTGATGGAAGGCGCACCGCCCCAGTAATCTGCATTCGCTTCTAGCTCAATCTGTTGCCCACGTTCCCAGGAGACAAACTTATAGGGACCTGTGCCTACAGGATTTTCGGCAAAGCCTTCGGCCTGGGCAGCTACAGGGGGAACAATCTTGAGCCAGTACATACGGGCAGGTAGGATAGGATCGGGGCCGTTGGTCATCACATTCACGGTGAGGTCATCTACCGCCTCTGCACCAGTGATGGTTTCAAAGAAGGAGAGTTGTTCCGAATTGAATTCGGGGTCAATAATGCGGGTCACACTAAAGACCACCGCTTCGGCGTTCAAGGGTTCGCCATTGGTGAAGCTAATGCCCGTTTTGAGCTTGAATTGCCAGGTGGTAGCGTCAATTTCTTCATAGGAGTCTGCAAGGAGGGGTTGCAGGTTCATCTGGGCATCACGGGTGAGGAGGGTTTCGTAAATGTTGTCATTCACAGCCCGTTCATTGCCGTCATCGGCCGCTTGAGGGTCAAGGGTGGTGGGGTCGCCACCAATCGCTACTGTGATTGTGCTGTCCTGAGCCATTGAGGGCATGACTGCAGC
>CAZKZS010000203.1:0-8078 GCA_964557285.1 uncultured Anaerolineae bacterium
ATTGATGAAATCGACAAAATTACCCGCAAAAGTGGCGATAACCCCTCCATTACCCGTGATGTTAGCGGCGAAGGTGTACAGCAGGCGCTTTTAAAAATCATTGAAGGTACGGTTGCCAATGTGCCGCCGCAGGGTGGACGCAAACACCCGCATCAGGAATTTATCCAGATTAACACCCGTGATATTCTGTTTATTTGCGGTGGGGCGTTTGAACGGCTGGATGAAATCATTGGTAAGCGGGTGAAAACCAGCACAGGTATCGGGTTTGGGCGCGGTGTCGATAAAACAGAACCTCTGGAACGCTCCGAACTGCTCAAGCTCATCAATGCCGAAGATTTGATGAATTACGGCATGATTCCCGAATTTGTAGGACGCCTGCCTGTCATTACCCATGTGGAAGAACTCAGCGAATCCGACCTGATTCGTATCCTGACCGAACCCAAAAACGCGATTGTCAAGCAGTATCAGGAACTTCTAGCGCTGGATAATGTCAAACTGGAATTTACCGACGAAGCACTGCATACGGCTGCACAGCAGGCCATCAAATATAAAACGGGCGCTCGCAGCCTGCGCGGAATCATCGAACGAGCGCTGCTGGATACCATGTACGAGATTCCTTCACGTAAGGATATTGCGACGGTCATCGTGACGCCGGAAGTCATTGAGGGCAAAAAGCCGCCCATTATCAAGGATAAAAAAGGCAAAGAATTGGATTGGAATACCACCCTCGATACCGCCGCCTAATTTTTCCCCTCACCCTATTTGCGAACAGGTTGAGGGGCGGACCGTAGGGGCAGGAACAAGCGAACCTTATGGACGATGCCTGCCCTTTTTCGGGTGGGAATCGTTCCTGCCCCCTACCGCGCAAACGCCAGATGCCAGAGGTAATCCACCAGCGCCCAGGTTTCTTCCGGCGTGAACAGGGTACCAAAATTGGGCATATCCGTTCCCATGCCGCCACGCCGAATTTTGGCGTACAGCACATCCCCCCGCCGCGTGAAAATATGCGACAGGTTGGCAAACGCAACAGGCCGTTCGGTGGTGACTTCTGCGGCTATTCCCTCTGAGCGACCTTCCAACCCATGA
The DNA here is from genome assembly GCA_964557285.1 of uncultured Anaerolineae bacterium. Lineage (GTDB taxonomy): Bacteria > Chloroflexota > Anaerolineae > Aggregatilineales > J027 > SB15. The sequence continues at coordinate 1,087 of CAZKZS010000203.1, forward strand.
CAGGCCGCACAGTTTTTGTTGTAAAGAATTTCTGTTTCCTCTGGTATCCCTTCCTGAACCCAGAGATACACCACCACATCAATTAAATCGGTCTGACTCGCGTCTGGATTCGCCTGCTGTAATATTTCTAATGCCTCAGCAGGGGTATGAGAACGCCGCCATGCCAGCGTTCGTACTTCAGCGGGGATGGAAAATGTGCCGATGAGCGCCGCGCCGCGTTCTACTGACGGCGGCTGACTAAACGTGATGGGCGAATGGGATGCTGTTTGCCCGCCCATATGCGTTGCATCGTCAATATTCACCCCTTCCTCAACCAGCGAGGCAATCACCGGATCGTACCAGGGGGTAGGGATAAAATCGGCATCCTGCGGGTCATAAATTTCAAGAACACCACGCATCCGCCAGTGGTCGGGGCTGCAATAGTTGTTGCAGTAAAAAGTATAGGTCCCCGCCTCATCAAAGGTCAGGGAGACTTCTCGGGTTTCCCCTGCCGGAATATCCCCTATATCAATTCCCAGACCGGGGCCAATAGCGACTCCATGAGTCACATCCACCGCCGTAAACCGCAGCGTGACCGTTTCGCCCCTTGCCACCCGGAAAGAGGCGGGTTGAAAACCGCCCGCCTCCGGTACTGCTGCTTTCACATGAATCATACGCTGGCCGCTTTCGACGGACGAATCGCGCAAACGGTACTGGTAAACCGCATAGGCCAGTGGCAGACCCGCCACCACAAACAGTACCAGCAGGCGGGTCAACAGGTCACGTTGTGTCATTAAGGAATCCAGTTGGATAACACCGTCAGATATTTTACCGGTTCTATCGGGTCATTGGTCTGCAAATGCACACGAAATTCATGCGGGCCGCCCATGCCTTCGTGCATGGTGAAGCTCATGCTCACATTCGCTTCCTGTCCGGGCTGTAAAGTCGTCGAACTGACGACAACTTGAGGCGGTCAGCACCCGCGAACAAGCTCAACCTGGGGTTCACGTTGAAACACCAGTGGCTCGTCGCCCACATTTTTAATCCTAAAGGTCGATGTGACCATCTGCTCAAACGGGACATCCCCAAAATCCTGGGTATCTTCTGCCACTTCAAGACGCGGCGACCCCGTGACCTCCGGTGTGAAATTGGGGTCAATTTCTTCGGTAACTTCTTCATCGCTGCCGCGCAGCAGGAAAAACGCCCCAACAATGACCAGCAGCACCGCCCCGATTCCGGCAATCAGATAGGGGGAAGGGGTGGTTGTGGCTTTCTGTTGATGATTGGCTTTTCGTAATCGTTTGGTCATTGGTTACTCCAGAGGCATGGCTGTATCAGTGGACGGGCCAAACGCAGCATAAACGGCATCCACATACTGCCGGATTTGTAAAGGCGTTTTGCCCTGGTCTTTCAGGCGTATCACATCATGGGTAATGTCCACACACACCCCACACCCCAAAGCATGGGTGTCATAGACAATTTCTCCATCCGGTTTCACTTCCTGCACATAACAGCTTAAATTGCTGGTATGCCCCATGTTGCCGCAGCCGCAGTAACACGGTTGATGTTCTAAATCTTCCGGGTGCGACACTGCAAATTCATAGGCTTCCCGCACACGCGGCGGTGCTTCCTGAATCTGTTTTGGCATTTGATGGGCGCTGGCTTCGGTTTTGGCTTTTTCACTGCCGCCACTGCAACCAGACAGCACCAGCAAAGGGATCATCAAGACTGCTACCCACAGCAGTTTGTTATAACGCATGTAATTTTTTCCTCACCTTGTAGATGTTCCTACTGTAACAAATCCGACTCCGGCTTCAGAGTGCCAGATTTCCACTTTTTTTCAGATAAGTATCATGCTTTTCAGAAAAACGGGCATACGCCGATTGGCGCATTTTATAGAGTTTACAGGCAGGTATAATTAAGGGATATTGTTTGGAGGAGAGAAAGATGCGTTTCAAATTTTTGTTTGTTCTCGGTATTCTTCTTGCAACGGCCGCCCTTTTTACGCTCATGCCCCGGACTCTGACGCTGGCAACCACCCCCGAACCGACTGAGGAAGCCTCAGAAATGGGCGGGATGGAGATGAACATGGATTACAACTCCAATGATTACGCGCCTCTGGCAATGGGCATGTATGAGGGACAGCAGGTGTTTTTTGTCCATACAGAAGCCTCTGACCCGTCAGTTGCTCAGCTTTTGACGGACATGATGGGGCCGGAAGTGGTAGCCGTTCCCAGCCTGGCAGAAATTCCTGCCGAACTGCTGGGCAATGTCTATGTGTTTACCAATGGCGTAGAGGGTATGGGGCCGCTGGGTTTCCAGCCGGATGTGTTTGACTCCGTTCCCGGAGAAGAAACCTATACCCCGCTTCGGGCTGTTAACCTCGTCACGTGGCAGGATGGCGCGACACCCATTGAATTTACATCTGCTGCCGATATTTTGGCGGCTGCGGAAGCGGGCGACCTGACCATACAACAGCCGGGCGTGGTGGTGAATATGCCTATTCTGGTCTGGGGCGAAGAACACCGTTAATTTTTACCTTGATTACTCGTCCCCACCCCAATGGAGAGGGACGGACCGTAGGGGCAGGAACAAGCGAACCTCGTGAGCGATGCCTGCCCTTTTAGCCATTAGCAGTTAGCGATTAGCGGTTAGTGTAGGGGCAGGGTGTCAAACCTGCCTTTTTTTGGGCGGGAATCGTCCCCGCCCCACAATCATCTGCCTGTCCTACCCTAAACTATGCAGTGGAGTGTGGCGGGGAAAATTTACTCACATTTGCCGATAATCTGGCAAAGCTGGCGTATGCGAAGCTGATCGTAGCGATAAATAAACGATGTCAGTTCGAGCAGAGTCGTCGGGCCATAGATACTGTGGCGGGCAGGACGATTCCAGGCATCCGGTGGCAGCGATTCTAAAAACTGCACGGTTTTTAAACGTTCCGCCGCAAAATTCAACGCGGTCAACTGGCCGTCTACACCGGTTAAATCGCGGGTGGTGGGCTGAATCGGATTCCAGCGCACGGGGATAAAAGGGTTATTTTCGCGGGCAACCAGTTCCAGACCGGGACGGTGAACGTCGCGTTCATACTCCTCCATGTGCGCCACGACTTCAAGCGGCGTCCACTCGTTGGGGTCGGGACGCTGAGTCCAGTAGCGTTCCGGCATAGGTTCGACCATGCCCATAAAAGCCGCTGCACTCCCAATCAGGCGCGGCGGCAAATGAATCGGTTCAACGGGTTTTTTGGTCAGCGTTGCCAGCCAGTTTTGCTGTAAAAGCTGCCCCGCAAAATCCGCCAGTGTCCCACACCCATCCGGCACAACATCCTCGCTGGGAAATTTGGCACTGTTGGAAATCCAGTAGGTTCTCATTCCCGTTTTGGCCGCCGGAACAATATCATTCCACCAGTCATTGCCCACCATAATCGCCTCATACGGCTCAAGACCAACATGCGCCATAATTTCCTCATAAAAATGAGGATGAGGTTTAATAAAATGGGAGTTTTCGGCATGGGTGATTCGCGCAAACGGCCACTGCGGGTCTAAGCCCGCCCATTTCATGCGCTGCTCAATTCCGGTTTGCGGATAAATCGGATTGGTCGCCAGCACAACCGTGTATTCATACTCGAATAACCACTCCACCAGAGGCAGCGTACTGGGGTCGGGACGCATGACCTCCTGCAACCGGGGATAGTGGTCGGTGTAATACTGCTTTATTTTTTGCTCAAACAGCCGTTCATCGGGCGGGGCAAGGGTTTGTTTATACAGCACATCATTCCGCACCGTCGGCGATAAATTTTCTCCTATGGCGCGGACAGCCTGTATCAGCCTGTGCGGGTCGGCAGGAAAATCCAATTCCTTATGCAGATACTGAGTCAGTTCTTGAATCAGGGTAAGGACAAAAATATCCCCGCCATGCAGCAGGGTATCATCCAAATCCAGCAGCACCGCTTTAATCGTCATCGAGATTGTCCAGGGCGGCGGCGAACAGTTCCAGGCCGGGACGTTCACGGTTACACTCCGGACAGCCGATATAGGGATCGGCGACCGGAATATCATGTTTTTCGCAGTGGGCGTAAACGTGCATGGCATGTCCAAACCCCAAAAAACGCGCTTTCGATTCCAGCGTGAGGTGTAAATGTGGGCTGGAATTTGCCCGCAGGATATGCGGCACAGGGCATTTAGCACATTCTTGAGGAATCCACTGCCGTGAATCGGGAGTACGTTCAATCCGGCACGCCTGCGTGCTGCGTCCCCGATTGAAGTCCTCATAGTAAAATTTACATTCGTGTCCGGCAGGTGTCCTCATGGACGGATACTCCACTGTTTCCAGAGGGGAAAAAACACACTCCGGAAAGGCTTTTTTGTTATACGCGGGTGAGGTATTCTCCAGTTTCCGTATTCACCCGGATGGTATCGCCAACGTTTACAAACAATGGCACGGTGACGGACAGGCCGGTTTCGGTGATGATCTTTTTGCTTGCACCCGTCGCGGTATCACCTGCAACCGCATTTTCCGCTTCGACAACCTTTTGTTCTACCGTCGTCGGCAGGATGTAATCAATGATTTCATCGTCATAGGCCGCCAGTTTGATGGTCATGTTTTCACGGAGATACAGCACGTCATCCCCAAAAACATCCCGCCGAAGCTGCGGCTGGTCGTAGGTTTCGGTGTTCATAAAGTGGAGAAATTCACCATCATCGTACAGATATTCGACTTCCAGCGTTTCAACCCGAATATCCTGCACTTTTTCGCCGGAGTTAAACGTCATTTCCGTAGTTGACCCCGTTCGCAGATTCCGAACGTTCACCCGGATGGTCGCGCCGCCGCGCCCCACCTTGATATGGTGATATTTCAACACCTTGTAAAGTTCGCCATCAATGGTGAAATTGGTGCCATTCCGTAACTGGTTCACATCAATCATGAATAAAATACCCAACTGCTTTACGTTTTTCGGAACGCATTATACAGACGCCCGATTCAAAATCCAAGCGTGGACTCCATACAAAAAAATCCCCTGTGGTCTACAGGGGACTCGCTCAAATTGGGAGAAATATCTTGTTGAGAAGCCTCAGGGCTTCACACAGAATCAGTTGGGCGGCTTTTGTACCGCTATTTTTAATTTTAACCGAAGTGGGAGGTTTAAGGTATTTTGACCACCACCAGCAGCGCTCCCAGCCGCAGGTTGTCCTCATGGCTCACTTCCATGCTGATGTCTTTTTGAAGGGCATTCCCGTTCAGAAACGTGCCGTTGGTGCTGCCCACATCCCGCAGCAGCACCTGACGCCCATTAAACAGCAGGCCCGCGTGCAGCCGCGATACGCCTGCATCCTCCGCGCCAAACGGCATCAGGTCAACTTCCGGCAGCACTTCCCCACCTGAGCGCCCTAATTTGAGTTCCTGGTCGCGCTGCAACAGGATTTCTATTTCGCCCGTTTTTTCCTGATTAACCTGAAAACTCAGTAGCAGTTTTCGCGCCTGGGTGTTGGTCAATACGGTAGGAAGCTCCTGGGTGCTTTTTTTCGGACTTTTATGGTCAGAAGCCAGTAGGAGAGGTGTGCCACATACCTTACACGGCGCTCCAATTTTGGGCCCGTAGTTATCGGTTTTGCACACGGGGCAGCGAATCACCCGAATTTCATGGGTTTGGGGCAGCATGGGCTGGGTATGGTCAGAAACCGCCTGCGGAAATTCCAGTCCGTAACCCAACTTCCGCAGTTCAATATCGAGTTTCAGCAGGGCATTTTTATAATCGCCCGTTGAAAAATCAACGTACTGGAATCGTTTAAGCTGGTAGTGAATATTTTCAGCAGGTTTATATAGGATAGGGATAATGGGTTTTTCTTTTTCGCGGTAATACTGCCATTCGTCCTCAACGTTATCCGAGTCCATGCTGTCCGGTGAAACAATCACCAGCATAACATCGCACATATCCAGCCCCTGCTGGACTTCCCGCGACCATTTGGAGCCAGCCCGAATCGCTTCTACGTCAATCCAGACCGCAGCGCCCAACCGCCGCAGATTATAGGCGAATTGGCGGGCAAACTTTTCATCTTCACGGCAGTAGGAAAGAAAAATTTTAACCACAAATCATCTGCCCTGCTAAGACAATGGTTAATTATAGCAGGAGGTTTCCTCATTTTAAAGTCAGGCTGACTGGACAGTGATCCGACCCCAGCACATCGGGATGAATATCCGCGCCCGCGATACGCGGCAGCAGGTCATCGCTGACAAAAAAGTAGTCAATTCGCCAGCCGATGTTACGGTCGCGTGCGCCTGACCGATTCGACCACCAGGAATAAGCCTCTGCTCGCTCCGGGTACAAATAGCGGAAAGTGTCGATATACTTTGCCGCAACCACTTCATCCATCCAGGCGCGTTCTTCAGGTAAAAATCCGGTGGTTTTGACATTTTCTTTGGGGCGGGACAGGTCAATCTCGTTATGCGCGGTATTCACATCTCCGCAAAAAATGACCGACTTTCCGTTGGTGCGGCAGGAATTACAATGCTCAAGAAAGGCTTTTTTGTAGGCCATTTTATACGGTACACGGGTTAAGTCGCGTCCGCCGTTGGGAAAATACGCACCCAGCACCACAAAATCATCATATTCCGCGACAATCGTTCGGCCTTCGCTATCATATTCAGGAATCCCAAGCCCCAACTGCACTGATTTTGGCTCGATTTTGCTGAACAGCGCCACGCCGCTATAGCCTTTGCGTTCTGCCGATGCCCAGTAGGTAAAATAGCCTTCCGGTTTCAGGAGTTCCGGCTCAAGCTGGTCAGAGCTGGCTTTGGTTTCCTGTAAAAACAAAATATCTGGATCGGTTTTCCGCAGCCAGTCCAAAAATCCTTTTTTGTGAACCGCACGAATCCCGTTGACGTTCCAGGCGTAAAGTTTCAATGTTCTGTTTCCTCAAATGTTTTTTTCACCGATTCCGCCACTGCGCCGGTCTTGGGGAGTTCCTCCTGCCAGAGCGTTGGCACATGCAGCTTAAAGCGGGGCAGCAGTGGGGTTT
>CAZKZS010000203.1:8088-8886 GCA_964557285.1 uncultured Anaerolineae bacterium
TTCATAGTATCCTTCTGCATCAGGATTATAAGTTTGGTAAACCTCATTGTCCAGTCGATGAAAACGGCAGCTTGTTCGGGTCGGGTCAACAATCCAGTATTCCCGCACCCCCGCTTTTTCATACTCCACAAACTTATCGCCGTAATCGCGGGCGACACTTTCCGGCGAGACAATTTCAATGCAAATATCCGCCGCCCCCTGCATCCGTGTTTTCGTTAATTTCCCTGGATTTGCATGGAGAATGATAAGCACATCAGGTTCGCGTTTAGCATCAACCGCTTCCAGTTCCATCACAAAGGGCTGCAAAATCACTTTCCCTATGGGGTTTAACTCAAAATAGGCATCAAAAAGATGGCCTAAATACAGAAGAAGATTCGCATGTGGTAAACTTGAAGCTGACACCTTGATTACTACCCCCTTCACCCATTCATGAAAATCCGCCGCGTATTTTTCCATGTATTCTTCGGCGGAAACATCCACCGCCACAATTTCCCCTGCGGGAAAAGCCGTTGGAATCGCTACTGTCAATTTTTCAACCATATGACTCAAACCTCCATTTCCCATTCTACACTAATTGGGCAGTGGTCAGAGCCAGCCACAGCCGGATAAATGTCGGCGCTGCGGAGAGGCATCCCCACGCTGGCAAAAATATAATCCAGCCGCCAGCCGATATTTTGCTGGCGCAGGTCGCCCCGATTCGACCACCAGGTATACGCACCCGTTCGGTCAGGGTGCAGGGCGCGGAAGGTATCCACAAATCCATGTTCCAGCAATTCATTCACCCAATCCCGTTCTTCG
>CAZKZS010000204.1:0-8876 GCA_964557285.1 uncultured Anaerolineae bacterium
GCGCCGAAGAAATCATCGGGCAGTATGGCATCGAACTGCGTGCGCCCGAAAATCTGGAACAGGAGGCAGTCGCGTTCCAGAAACAATTTCAGGAAACAGGCCAGTTTTTTGGGGAAACCACCTGCATACGGAAAAATGGCGACCGTTTTCCGGTAGAGTCTACTGCCCGTATTGTTTATGTTGCTTCCGGTAAGCCAATGGCGATTGTGGGTATCCACCGGGATATTACCGAACGGAAACTTGCAGAAAAATCCCTGCGCGAACAGAAGGAAATGTTGCAGACCATTTTTGACCGCATTCCGGTTATGATTCGGCTGATGGATGCCAGTGGCAAAGTCATCCTGGTAAATAAATACTGGGAAGAAACGCTGGGTTGGACCCAGGAGGAAGTGCTGGCTCATCCCAACATTTTTGAAGCGCTGTATCCCGATCCGGTTCAGCGTGACCTTTTGTTAAAGCACATCCAGGGGGGTCATAGCGATTGGAAAACTTTTCAAGCCGTCGCCAGAAATGGGCAGAGGGTAGCGGCAAAATGGGCAAACATGGTGCTGTCGGATGGCTCAAATATTGGGATTGGTCAGCTTATCTATCCACCTGAATAAAGCTGTCAATTATCATAGGTTATTCATTTTTTCGGAAAACCATGATAAAAATAGGAAAGCTGAGGGGTAATGGGAGCGTTTCCAGAAACGCAATGGGTACTGACAAACACATCGGCAATTTAGAACACATTATCCAGCTTTTAACTGCTGAGCTGCACGAAGCCAACCAAAAATTCCGCCGTCTGGTTGAAGAATCCAGTGATGGAATCACGGTGATTGATGAGGAGGGGCGGGTCATTGAGTGGAACACGGCTCAGGAAAAACTGACGGGTCTGCCGCGTGCTGAAGTGATTGACCGCCCTGTCTGGGATGTGCAGTTTCAATTTGCCGCACCGCAAAATCGCACCCCACAGGGGTATGAAGCCCTGAAAGCGATGATCCAGGCATTTTTACAGACGGGAAATGCCCCCTGGCTGGGAAAGGTCGTAGAGATTGAAATCCAGCGGCCGGACGGGGAACACCGCATGTTCCAGACTGCCGTTTTTCCCATCAAAACGGAAAAGGGCAGCATGGCCGCCTCCATCAGCCGCGATGTAACCGAGCAAAAGCAGATTCAGGAAGCGCTGCGGCAAAGCGAAGAACGATTCCGTGAGCTGGTAAATTCCACAGATGATATTGTGTTTACGCTGGATAAAGACCAGCGTCACACAGGCATTTATGGGCGCTGGCTTAGTTTTATGGGGGCTTCACCGGAAATGTTTCTGGGAAAAGCGGCCCGTGAAATTATGGGCGACGATGCTGCTCCCATTCATGAAGAAGCCAACCAGCAGGTACTGGACGGCGGCGAAAGTGTCATCTATGAATGGAATGACAACACCAACTATTATCAGACTTCCCTGGCGCCGCTGCATGATTCAGAGGGAAATATTTCCGGTCTGGTAGGAATTGGCCGGAACATTACCGCGTTAAAGCAGGCCGAAACTGCCTTGCGCCGCCGCGTTGAAGAATTTCGCGCCATTGTGGAACATACACCGGACATCATCAGTCGGGTAGACCGCAATTTACGGTACGTCTACATCAACCCGATCATTGAAAAGGTGACAGGGATTCCGGCCTATGCCTACCTGGGCAAAACGGATGCCGATTTAGCCAATGACCCGGAAGTTGTGCATGTCTGGCAGGCCGGACTGCGCTCTGTTTTTGAAACAGGGCAGGAACATACCCTTGAGTTTTCCTATAAAAACAGCCTGACCGGAGAGCGGTGGTATCATTCCCGCATGGTGCCGGAATTTGCGCCGGATGGCACGGTGGAAACGGTGCTGAGTATCAGCCGGGATGTTTCGCGGCGCAAACTGGCCGAACGCGAACTCGAAGTCACCAATGCCCGCCTGTACTTGCTGAATCGGGTGATTTCGGTTGCCAGCACCACTTTAAATGTTCAGACAGTGCTGGAAGCCATTTGCCGTGAATTTGCCGACTTTCTGAATGTGCCTTATGCAGTGGCGGCGCTGCTGGATGGCTGGAAAGCCACCCGTGTGGCGGAATATCGGACAGATGGACAGGCTTCTGCCCTGGATACCGACCCCCCTCCTCTGCCCCCAGCCGTGTATGATACCCTCATGCGTTCCCGAAAGCCGATAGTGATAGAGGACACCCCCTTACCCGATGTCACCGTACACTCTCAAACCCGTTCCCTCATGCTTGTGCCTATTTTTGTACGTGACTCCCTGATAGGGTTGATTCAATTGGAATCTGCTGAAAGGCAGCATTTTTCAGAAGAAGAAACCACCTTAATTTTAATGGCAGCGCAGGCGGTTTCGCAGTCGGTGGAAAACTGCCTGCTGCACAAAAGCATTGCCGACCACAATACCCGTCTTGCCGAACAGGTGGAACGGCGAACCGCCCAATATCAACGGTTAAATGAACGTATGTCCGCCATTCTAAACAGCGTCAGCGATGCGATTCTGCTGCTTCAGACCAACGGCACCATTGACATCACCAATCCAACCTTTGACCGTCAGTTTGGCTACCAGGCAGATGAATTGTTTGGGCTGCCAGTAGAGGTGATTTCTACTGAACCCTACCAGAACGACCTCATGCAAACCATTCAACAGGTATTAGAGGACGGCGAACCGCGCCGGGTGGAATTTGTCGCCTGTCGCAAAAACGGCGACTTTTTTGATGCCGATATGGCGGTGGCGCTGGTCAAAAACCATGAAACCAGCCTGGTATGCAGCGTCCGGGATGTCAGCGCTTTTAAAGAAATTGATCGGGTGAAGGATAACTTTATCTCGATGGTCAGCCACGAACTGCGGACTCCGATTAGCGTCATGACGCTGGTCACGGGTGGGATGCGAAAATATTACGAACGCATGACCGACGAGCAGCGACTTAAAAAACTGGAACAGATTGAAACGCAGGCGGCGGTGCTGGCGGAACTGGTCGAGTCGGTGCTGGATATTTCTCGCATGGACGCGCGGCAGAAACAGCGCGGTACAGAGGCGGTAGATATGACCGAAATTGCCCTGAAGGTGGTGATGCAGCTTCGTCCGACGGCGGAAGTCAAACAGCAGATGCTTGACCTCTCGCTGGAAACCAGCCCAATCGTCCTGAAGGGAGATGCCATTGATTTTAGCCGCATCTGGCGCAATCTGATTAACAACGCCATCAAATACACTCCCGAAAAAGGCAAAATTTTTGTCCGGCTGGGGCTGGCGCGCCGCACCGGACACGGCCATGTGCTTCTGCCCGCCTCTTTTGTCCCTGCTAACTGTGCATTTGACTCTCAAGATACAACGTTTGTCATCGGGCAAATTGAGGATAACGGACACGGCATCCAGCCGGAGGATTTCCCCTATCTGTTTACCCGCTTTTTCCGGGGATGGGCTAAACAAAGCGGGATTCCCGGAACGGGGTTGGGGCTGTCGCTGGTGCGTGAACTGCTGGACATTTACGGCGGGGGGATTCAGGTCAACAGCGCGGTGGATATGGGCAGTGTTTTTACCTTCTGGCTGCCGCTGACTTAATTCTCTCCTTTTTTTTCTGAAATGGATTGGCTATGATACGTCCCGTCTACCTTTAGGACAGTTTCTGCTTGAGCATTACACCCAAATTTGCTTCCACCTGGCGCATCCTTCAATATATTATCGGTGTGGTGATGCTGCTAGTGGTGCTGCAACTGGTGGACTGGCAGGCGCTTCAGGCCGCCTGGGGACGCATCGACTGGGGGTGGGTGCTGCTGGCCTCCTCTCTGGTGGGGCTGTTTGTGCTGATTTCGGTGTATCGCTGGTCGCAGCTTCTGGCAAACCGGATTCAAGTGTCCTTCTGGGAACTGGTGCGATACTACCTGCACGCCCAATTTTTTTTAATGATCATCCCGTCGTTTATTGGCGCGGATATGGTGCGGACATGGGATATTCGCCGTAAGTCGCAGCAAACCTCACTGGGGCTGGCCTCCGTGATGATTGACCGCGTAGCAGGACTGCACGCTATTGTCACGATTGGCATGGCAGCGGCCTGGCTGAGCGATTCGGCGGCGGAATATCCGGTCGTGCGGCTGTTGACTACCGGCCTATTTGTGGGCGTTACCTTTGGATGGGCGGCCCTGCTTTTTTTCCCATTTTCGCGGATTTCGCGGCTGACTTCCCGTATTCCCCGGCTGGAACGTTTTTTAAACAATCTGCATGACTCAATGGCAGGCTATCGGCAATCGCCCCGACTCATGATTCGGATGTGGCTGCTGGCGCTGGTGGCACAGTTTATTGTGGTGATTGTGATTTTCCTGAATACCCGTGCGCTGGCGGATCATGTCAGCTTTATTGAAGTGGCTTCTATCACCGCTATTCTGGTTTTTACGACGACGATTCCACTTGCCCCCTCCGCCTTAGGATTACAGGAAGGGGCTTATATCGTGTTCATGGATAATCTTGGCATTAACAGTTCATCTGCCCTGCTGATTTCGCTGCTTGCCCGACTGCAAAATGTCGTGCTGGCGCTGCTCGGTGGGCTGGATATGCTGTTTAATACAGAACCTTAAGTGCGTTTCATAAAACTGGGCAGCGTGACCACCTCAAACCAGTAGCGGGTGACGGTTTTGATAACATTCGTCAAGCCTTCATAGGTGCCGGGTTTCACAATAAAAGAGTTCGCGCCCAGGTCATACGTATGTTTGACATCTTCTTCGGCTCTGGAAGTTGTCAGAATCACTACTGGAATCTGGCGTAATTCGGGGTCAGCCTTAATTTCCATCAGGGCTTCGCGCCCATCCTTACGTGGCATATTTAAATCCAGCAGAATCAGCCCCGGACGGGGGGCGCTGGTTGGGTCATGGTATTTGCCACGACAATGAAGAAAATCCATTAATTCTTCACCATCTTTGACCATAAAAAAAGGTGCTTTGACCTGTATTTCTTCAAAGGCGGTGCGAATCAGCAATAAATCGTCGTCATCGTCGTCCGCCACTAAAATGATAGGTTTACTGCGTTTGTCGCCGAACAAAGTCTTTTCCTATTCTCTGTTTGATGGGCAATCTTACAATGAATGTTGACCCTTCGTTCTCTGTACTTGTCGCGGTAATCTGACCTTCATGCTGCTCAACAATCCGCTTGCAGATTGCCAGCCCCATGCCCGTCCCCTCATACTCTATTCGACCATGCAGCCGTTGAAACAACCCAAAAATTTTATCCAGATATTTTTCATCAAATCCTATCCCATTATCCTTGACACAAATTTCGTACCTATTTTTTGAGATTTTTTGTCCGGTAATCTCGATTTCAGGGGTAACACCCGGACGATGATACTTGAGGGAGTTCCCCACCAGATTTTGAAATAACTGGCTCATTTGCATGGGGTCGGCGTCCAGTGTATCCAGTTGACCTACGTGGATTTTAGCATGAGTTTCCTGAATCCGAACCTCTAAATCGGACAGCACCCCCTCCAGAATCTGATTCAGATTGACAGGTTCAAAGGGTTTGGTCTGGGCAGCAATCCGCGAATAGGTCAGCAGCCCCTGAATCAAACCCTGCATCCGGCGGGCAGCATTCTGAATACGTTCCAGATAATCCTGTCCGGTTTCATCCAGCACATCGGCATATTTGGTTTTCAGGCGGTCACCAAAAGTTTGCACTTTTCGCAGGGGTTCTTGCAGGTCATGGGAAGCGATATAGGCGAAATTTTGCAGTTCAAGGTTGGTCGCCTGAAGTTTGTTGGCCGTGTTTTGTAATTCTTCTTCGGCACGCTGCCGTTCGGTAATATCAATACCAGAAGGAATCAGGTGTGTGACCTTCCCCTGTTCATCCAGCATCGGCGCGAGCATGAAGTCAATGGTAATGAAGTGATTTTCAGCCAGCCGGATGCGGGCATCGTACCGCGAACGTTCGCCCCGGGCAGCCCGCTGAATCGCATCCCGAAGCTGTGCCTGTGTTTCCGGCGCATGTGACCACCAGTAGGCTTCTTCAAAAGGTTTGCCGATGACATCTTCCGGCGTTAAACCGGCATCCTGAAGGGCGGGTTTGTTGGCTTCCAGCAGGATGCCGTCCGGCGTCAGCACCCCCACATAGGCAAACAGGCTGTCCAGCACATTCCGTAAATGGCGTTCGCTTGCCTGTACATCACGCAGCAGTTGCGCGTTGCGGATTGCCATCCCGATTCGGTCTGCCAGATTTTTCGCCAGCAGCAGGTCATCCGGGCTGTAGTCCGGCAGTTCCGGGTTGTGGCGGGTGAACTTAAGCAGTCCCAATCGCTGGCCGTGGGCTTCCAGTGGCACCAGAATCATACTCTTAAGGCCGATATGCTGATACACGCTGCTGTATTCCACGCGCAGTTTGGCAAAAAGCTCATGCACGGTTTCATGAGTAATCAGTTCGGCTTCACCGGACTTAAAAATGCCGCCCATAAAGGGGTCGTCGATAGAAATCGGATACTGGTCAACCAGATCATGCACTTCATGAAACGCTTCAGCATTAATGTCATAATGAGCGACGGGTTCAAGCCGCTGTCCGTCCGCCGACAGCATCCGAATCAAACACGCATCCTTGACCTGTTCCGCCATTTCTTTTGCAATCATATCCAGCATTCGCTGATAATCAGTGGTGGCCTCCGTCAACAGGTGGCTGACACTGTTCAAAATTCGCAGGCGCTGCGTGTGGCGGTAAATCGATTCTTCGGCCTGCTGGCGTTCGGTGATGTCGGTTGCCAGCACAAAATATCCGTTGACTTCCCCTTTTTCGGTCAGGTCCGGCACATAAGAAATAGAGGTATGCCGAATTTTCCCGTATTTATCTTTAAGGGGAAGTTCATAACTGACTTTCTGGCCGGAAAGCGCCGCGTTGATATACGGACGAATTTCTGCATACGCCTGGTCGCCAATCAACTCCCGTGCCGTTTTACCGATGATGTCCTTTGGTGAGATCCCAAACCAGTCTTCATACACCTGATTGGAAAAACGGTAACGCTCCTGAGGATCCATGTAAGAAATCAGCGCCGGAATATTGTCGATGACCAGCCGAAGCTGTTCTTCACTTTTTCGCAGCGCTTCCTGATCGTGTTTTTGCTGCGTAATGTCGTGGGCAACGCCATAAATGGTTTGCGTTTCCATCAGGGGAATCGCGTTCCACAGCAGCCACCGAACTTCTCCATCCTTACGAACATAGCGGACTTCAAAATTGCGAATTTCTTCGCCCTGTAAGATTTTTTCTGATTGCTGGCGGGCGACTTCCCGATCATCCGGGTGAATCAGCGCGTCCCGGTCCTGTGCCATCAATTCTTGCAGGCTGTACCCCATGACCCGTTCCCAGGTGGGGTTTAACAGCCGGAAGCTGCCCTCAAAGTCCGAAATGCTGAGCAGATTGTTGGAAAGCCGGAAAAACCGTCCCATCTCATCGGCATGAGTCTGTTTAAGCTGCTGAGCATAGTCGTGCAACTGCCCCATCATGTCCGCATAATCCAGAATCAAGGCGGTTTGTTCGGCAAAAAGTGAGAGCAGCGCCATTTCATCTTCAGCAAACAGTGGCTTGCCATAGGCAAAAACCAGCAGCAGCCCCCAGACTTTTTCCGGCGTAGCGATGGGAATCACAAAAATCGTGTCAGCGTCGAAGTTTCTGGCAAGCTGCAATTCGGCGGCGTTTAAGTCATACAGCACAAGAGGCTGCCGAGTCTGCCAGACCTGCTGAAGTGACTCCATCGTGCCTTCCGCTAGAGTCAGCATCTGGAACTGGCCGGTTGCCCGCACCGATAGGCTGTTCGGCTGGTTTTCTTTTTCCATAATCAGCGCGGCTCGCCCACCAACCGCCCGTGTCGCCGCCTGCCGCAGAATATTCAGGCTTTCCGATGCGCGTGTTTCCAGAGGATACTTTGCGTTGGCAGCCAGAAAATAATACAGTTCGGTGTTTTGAAGCGCCTGCCGCAGCCAGCGCGGGGTGGCAAACGCCAGGTAATAACTGAGGCCAGAGGTAATCGCCAGGATTTGCGAGAAGGAACGGATTGCTTCCCCCAGCGATGGCGCCACGGCCATCACCCCTGCCAAAAACAGCACCGCCCCTAACGCTCCCGATCCCAGCGCGGCTAACGTCATGCGCCAGTAGGTGACGCCGCGTGTGGTGATCGCGCCATGAATAAATGCATACGTCCCGTAGACCTCAAAAAAGACCATGTACATGGCAATGGCAAAGGATTCCAGGGGAGAAAGCGGCACGGATAAAATTTCCAGCCCCCACGAAATGACCAGTCCTATCAGAGCAGCCAGTTCAAGGCGGGGCGGCACAGGTCGAAACAAGCGCACCAGCCGGATAAGCAGATAGGGATGTGCGGTTAGCAGGAGTTGAGTTGCCAGCGTAAGCCACTGCTGGCGGGCAGGCAGCGCAGCATTAATTCGGGAAATCAGGATGAGCAGCCCCATCGACCCAAACATCAGGGTGATGTTCAAACGTGGCTGAGTGCGGTGGCGCAGGTAGCTGATAATCGACAGGATACCCAGCAGCACATAAACCGCGTTGGTGGCTAAATTGATAAATTCGGACAGCCTCATCGTTGATCCCTTTAGGAGTCACGCCCGTTACAAATGACTCTCTCCCCACACTTGCGCTCCCGACTCCGGCGGGGAGGTAAGAGAAGGGACAGCCTTTATAAAAATGTTTTACTCCACCTACAGGCGCTTTTTGATTCTTCTATTATAAAAGTTCATAGAGAGGATGAGGATAATTACTCAGGAAAAATTAATGTATACGTATAATCTTATATGTTAATTTTCTTATCTTCGGCCAGTAGGGGCGGGGACAAGGGCAGTACGCCCGATTCCCGCCCTTTTTCGGGCAGGCATCGCTCACTGCGTTCGCTTGT
>CAZKZS010000205.1:0-8834 GCA_964557285.1 uncultured Anaerolineae bacterium
GTGGTGCTGCTGTCTACCTGCCAGAACTGGTCAAAAATGCGCTTCTGGGCTTCCGGCGGGATGCCAATCCCCGTGTCTGAGACATCAATTCGTAAAAACCCTTCTACAAGTTCCGTTTCCACCACGACCCGCCCCTGACGGGTAAATTTGATGGCGTTGCCGATAATATTGGTCAAAATCTGGCGGGTGCGAATTTCATCCACCCACAGAGTCGGCGGCTGCGAGTCAATGTAATAAAGTTCCAGATGTTTTTTTTCGGCTAGCGGCCGCAGCATTTCCACCACCTGATGAATAAAGGGTGCAGTTTTGACTTCGGTCAGGCTGAGTTCAACCTGTCCGGCTTCAATTTTGCTCAGGTCAAGCACATCGTTCACCAGCGCCAGTAAGTTATGCCCGTTGCGGACCACTTTAGAAAGGCGGTCACGCTGATTGTCGTTCAGGTCGCCGTAAATGCCTTCTAAAGCAAGCTGGGTGTAGTTAATAATCGAATTTAACGGGGTGCGGAGTTCATGGCTCATATTGGCTAAAAACTGGCTTTTGACGCGGCTGGCTTCCACGGCCTGGTCGCGGGCGAGTTCCAGCGCGGCCTCCGCCCGCTTGCGATCCGTAATATCCCGCACAATTGCCAGCACCTCATCCGGCCCGATAACGACTAAACGCGCTTCATAATCACGCAGTTCATCTTCCAGCGCCAGTTGATACTCAAAATGCTGAAGGGTGCGGGTTTCCAGCGCCTCCTGAATCCGCTGTTGAGCATAATCGGCCACCTTTTCAGGCATCATATCGTACAACGTCCGGCCAACAATCCATTCCGCGTCCAGACTGCTGCCCGGACGGGGTTTGGCATCCAGGTACACCCCGTTACGGCTGATACGAAACAGATTATCCGGCAGGATGTTTAAAATAGCGCTGTTATACCGCTCGCTTTCAATCAGCGCCGCGTACAGCCGTGCCTGCCGCACCGTCATGCCCACCTGACGGGCGATGGTTCGCATGGAATCAATTTCTTCGCTGGTAAATTCGCGGAAAAATCGGCTTTCCCACAGTTCAATATATCCGATAGGCTCATCGGTGACGGTAATGGGAACAGCCAGCGCCACCTTACCGCCGTACTGCTCAAGATGCTGGCGGCGTTTGTGATCCAGATGGGGGTCATCGCTGCTGAAATAAGTATACGGGGCATAAATCCATTGGCCGCCGTCCTCAAATTCCTCATCTATATGGACGGATTCGCCCAGATCGGAAGTTTTTTCCAGGGGGTGAGCATAAGGGGAAATATACTCTGCTAAAAGTTTGCTGGTGCGGGCTTCCACGTTCCAATCGCACACGTACACACTGGTGACATCCATCGCATGAGCCGTCAGGCGGGCAAGGGTATCCATGATATGCCCGACTTCCAGCCGACTGAACGCGGCTTTGGAAACTTCATTTAACACTTCCAGCACGCGGTTGCGGCGGGCAAGGGCGTGTTCGGCCATCTGGCGCTCTTTAATTTCTTTTTCCAGTGTGGCCGTCTGCTTACGTAAGTCGTCAAACAGAGTCGCGTTTTTGATAGCTACCGCCGCTTGGTCAGCAAAAACTTGCAGCCGTTCGGCATGAAACTGGGAAAACTGCCCCGGTATGGTGCTTTCTACATTTAAAAAGCCGATGGTTTCCCCATCCATTTTAATCGGGGCGCTGGCGAACGATTTTATCCACTCGTTAAAATCAAATTTCACCCATCCGGCGTACTGGCGGGTATCCGGTATGCAGTGGGGTTCGCCCATTTCTACCATTTGCCGCAGATTGGGCGTTTTACGGATGGAAAGGCGCAGCGTTTCGATGGCATCAGCATATTTTTCCCACATGCCGCGCCAGCAGGCCACATAAGTTTCATCCCCATCCAGCAGCATAATATTGCAGCCGTCATGCGGCACAACGTACTGCACATTTTCCAGAATCCGCTGCATGACGATTTGTGGTTCAAGGCTGCTGTTGATGGTGGTAGCGGTAGAGCGCAGAATATCGTGTAAATGCTGATGCACGTCGCCCATTTCGCGGTAAGCCACCACACGCACCTGCTTGTTCTGATAATAATGTTCTTTGCCCGTCGCCTCGACCAGCGTCCGCGAACCATCCTGCCGCACGACGACCAATTCATACGGCATTTCGTAGTGAGTTTCAACCTTTTCACGGGCGATTTCGCGGTATTCGGGCGCAACGATGATATAAATCGACTTGCCTTTCAGTTCCGCCAGCGTATACCCGACCAGCCGTTCAAAGGCCGGATTCATATCCAGAATCAGCCCATCTTCGTGGATGACAATACCTTCAAAGGAGGCTTCCAGCAGGCTGTGATAGCGGGCGGTCAGGCTGCTGTCTGTATGCAGGCGTTTATACAGCGATGAAATCTCTATCAGGAGTTCTTCGCGGGATTTATTGAGTAATTCGGGCGGAAGATTCATGTTTTAAGCCGTCCGTGATATAGTAGGGGCGGGTTTTAAGCAAGGCATAACCCGCCCTTTTGAGGGCAGGAAAAATGTATTTGATAGAATTATAGCCATCCCCCACGAATAGGCTACTTTTTAGCGCGGTCTGCCGCACTCAGAGTAAAATAAAAGCAGCAGCAATCAGGTTACAGGTATGAAACGAGTCTTACTGGTAGTGTCGCTCTGGATTTTGTTTTTACCGTCGGTACGGGCGCAGCAGCCTATTTCGCCGGACAATGTTACGCAGCTAGAAGCCCTGCTCACGCTGACGGGGCATAACGGATGGGTGAATGACATCGCGTGGCGGCCTGACAGCACACAACTGGCGTCCGGCGGTGCAGATGGGTCGGTACGGCTGTGGGAAATCGCCAGCAGCGCAACTCTGCATCTGATGAATGGGCATCAGGGCAGTGTGGTCAGCGTGGCGTGGCGGCCGGATGGGGCGATTGTTGCGTCCGGTTCGCTGGATGATACGATTCGGTGGTGGGATGCTTATGCCGGAGTAGAGGTAGGCGCTCCCTTGCAGGGACATACCGGAGATGTGTGGGAGTTGGGATGGAGCGCTAACGGCGCGATTCTGGCATCCGTCAGCGACGATATGCTGGTGAATTTCTGGGACGGCCAGACCGGAGATTTATTAGCCTCCGGTGACAGCCATGAGAATCCCATTTACTGCCTGGCGTGGAACGGCGGCACACTGGCAACCGCCGATGTGTCCGGTACGATTATTTTGTGGGATGGCACGACTCAAACGGCCAGCTTTGGCGGCGATGGTTTCCCGACCAATGCCATGACCTGGGTGCATCAATATCTGGCGGTGGTAGGGGAATCCAATACCGTGGCGGTATGGGATGTGCCGTCCGGTACGCTGGTGGGGGAATGGTACATAGATACGGATGCCGCCTACAGCGCCGCTTTTTCACCGGAGGGCAGTTTGCTGGCGGTAGGCGGGCGTGACGGGGTGATTTATCTGTTTGAAACGGCGACCGGAACGCTTCTGCATACACTGGCAGCGCATACCGACCTGATTACGAGTCTGGCGTTCAGCCCTAACGGGTTGTATCTTGCCAGTGCCAGCTATGACGGCCGGATTCAGGTCTGGGGGCTGCCTTAATCTTTTTTCGCGTCGTCGCGCCCCAGGAGCTTATCGCCAATCGGACGTAACATGCCGGTGTCTTTTTTGGGCTGGACGGGGGTATCACCAATTTCCCAGCGATGCACATCCAGCAAATCTCGAATCTGGCGGCGCAGCTTTAACAAATCAAATGGTTTGCTCATATAAAAATTAATGGGGCTGCGGCTGAACGTTTCGCTGCGGCTGATGTCCATTTGCGAAACGCTGAGCATAATAATCGGAATATTTTTGGTGCGGTCATTCGCCCGTACCACATCGTAAATTTCCCAGCCGGTCATTTCGGGCAGTTTTACGTCGGCGATGATGAGGTCGGGTTGGGTGCGTAACACGCAATCCAGCCCTTCGCGGCCGGACGCACATTTAAAAATAAACAGGTCAGGAGATTCCAGCAGCAGTTCCAGCAGTTCAGCAATCTGGGGGTCATCTTCTATCGCCACAATAATTTTTGGCATTCTGAATTCCTCAGCGCTTTCATTGATTGCCCCTACAGTTTAGCACCAAATCCTGAGGAAGCGTTAGCCATTTGTGTTCTTCACAACACCCCACCTGTAGACTTGCTACCCACCTTGATTGCTAGTCCCCATTCAGTGGTTGATGGTATACCGTAGGGGCAGGAACAAGCGAACATCGTGAGCGATGCCTGCCCCCTACGGAAAGGGCGGGTATCGGGCGTACCGCCCTTGTCCCCGCCCCTATATTCCGCTTCCCGTCCGCCCTTGAACCACTCAGTAGAGGGAGCAAGGGGGTGAGTATGGCAGTATTTGCCTCCTTTGCGCAACTAGCAATCAAGGTATCCTACCCATAAAATAACAGGATTCAAACTTTCTATGAATTGAGGCAGTAGAAAATTTGTTCTATCATAGGAGATTACGAAGAAGTGGCGAAAATGTGATGCCCTTAAGTCAGGAAGAACAGGAATTTATCGCCCTGCTGCGAAGCCAGGACGACTCCATGCAGATGGCGATACTTGAATTTATACAGGGATGGCTGGAAACACAAAGTTATGAAGAAGCCTCAGCGCGGGCAATGAATGTTTTAAGTTCATCCATCAAACGGCGGCGTTCGCCCTCCGAAGGGAGTCGGCGCAAAAACAGCACCACCTCCCGTTCTAGCGCCGACAGTTCCGATTCAAACATCGGCGGCGGGGTGGGGTCGTCGGTCAGGCACAAAAGATAATCGGCGGACACCCCAAAAATTTGCGCCAGCGTTGCCAGCGCTTTTCCGCCAGGCGTGTTGAGTCCACTTTCGTAGCGGCTGATGGCCTTACGTTCTAAATCGGCACGCTGCGCCAGTTCAAGCTGCGTCATGTGATTCATAATTCGCAGTTCCCGAATACGTTCCGCCGTAGAACTTTTGTTCATATTCCATTCGACTTCCGTTTGGGAAAAGTATACCACAACTGGCGGGGGAAATCCTGCCCTTTTTAACCTCACCCGAAAAAGGGCAGGCATCGCTCACGCGGTTCGCTTGTTCCTGCCCCTACTGTCCGCCCCAGCCGTTACCCCACCAGCAGGGTATCCAGCGCCGCATGAAGCTGCTGCACGGACGCCTGTTTCACCAGATACACATCCGCGCCCGCGTGCAGCGCCATTGTTTCATTGGTACGGTCGTCCAGCGTGGAAAGAATCACAATTTTAACAGCATGGGTTTCGGGATGGGAGCGCAGCCGCCGCGCCACTTCATACCCGTTCATGCTGCCCGCCGCCAGCGCATCTAAAAACACCATCTGCGGCGGTTTCTGAATTGCCAGCGTCAGGGCTTCTTCGCCGCTATCTACCGTATGTACGTCAAATTTCATAAAAGGGTAGGTCCGCAGCCGATCTTGTAAGACTTCCTGTAAATGAGCATCGTGTTCCACAAGGAGGACATCAATCATGGGTTTGCCTTTTCACACAACCACCTTATTGACTCATTATAAGCGGTTAGGATTTTCTAACGTGTGAAATTAGCGTGAATAATTTGCAGGATTTTGCGTCTGCTGGCTGCTAGGCTGTGACTCAATGAGGAGAAAAAGATGATAGAAATTCACACTGATGGATTAGACCGTTTTGAACAGCGACTCACCGGACTGGCAGACGAACTTGCCCTTCAGCTAGCGGATGCGGTGGCGGCGGAAATTCAGGCGGGCTGGTCGGCGCAATCGCCATCTGCGCCGGAGGAAGCCCCTGCCGTTGTATCGGGCCATCTGGCGGGCAGCATCACCATCGAATCGCCTGCGGGAGGCACGGCACGGGTCGGGTCTAATGCCGCTTACGCCCCTTTGCTGGAATTTGGTACTGAGGACTTGGCGGCACGTCCCTGGCTGCGGCCAGCCATGGAACGGGTACGGGGACAGATTCTACAGCTTGCACGGAGGATAATCCTATGGACGCGCTAAAACAGGCCATTCGGACTCGACTCATCACCGCAGGAGTCAACGGTGGAAATGCTATTTTTGATACCCGCGCTCCTATCGGACAGGACTTTCCGGTGATTGTGTTCCAGTATATAGCGGGCGGATATGAAAATCTGGATACGCTGGATACGCGGAATGAACTCTGGCAGGTCAAGGCCGTGACCGAAGAACATGGACAGGCAGAGACGCTGGCGGAAGCCATTCGCGCCGCCCTGCATCAGCAGCCGTTAACGCTGACGGGCTGGCGGCATCTCTGGACCGCCCAGGAGGACCATGTGTGGATGGTCGAATCGGCGGCAAGGCGTACCATTTACCACGCGGGTGGCCTGTTTCGGATTCGGCTGCATCGCCTTTAATCTCTGGAAAATCCCCTCAAAACTAAGGGGCGTGTCCCTAATTGCTTAAGGGGCAGCGTGACCCGAAAAACTGCCCCTGCTCCCACCGTACTGGTCGCGGTGATCGTGCCTTTGTGCCGTTCGACAATGCGCTTACAAATGGGCAGCCCCATCCCATACCCTTCATACTGCGAACGACCATGCAAACGCTGGAAGGGCAAAAAAATACGTTCGGCATCCGTTTGCTCAAATCCTATCCCGTTATCTTCCACCAGAACATGGCACACGGAATGTTCCTGCTGGCAGCGAATTTTAATTTCCGGCGGCATATCGGGATGGCGAAATTTCAGAGCGTTGTGGAGCAAATTTTGAAATAACTGCTGCATTTGTACCGGATCGGCGTCAAGCGTGGGCAGCGGTTCTACCGTTACTTTGCCACCCGTTTCCTGAAGCGCAAATTCAAGGTCGGTCAGCACATTTTGAAGCACCTTATTTAAATCCACCCGTTGGAAAGGCTCAGCATGGGAGGTGATGCGCGAATAAGTTAACAAATGCTCAAGCAGCTGCTGCATTCGGTTGTTGGATGCCTGAATCCGATTCAGATAATCCAGATGGCGGCCATCCAGCTTATCCTGCAAATCAGCTTTCAGGCGTTCGGTAAACTGCTGCACCTTACGAAGCGGTTCGCGCAAATCGTGAGAGGCAATATAAGCAAATTCCTGATGTTCCTGATTTTTTACCTGAATCGTTTTGGCTTGTTTTTGCAGCACTTCAATTAACTGCGCCCGTTCGATGGCTTTAGCGCAGTGGTTGGCAATACTCATGTAAAAATGGCGCGTTGATTCGGAAAAGGGGGTCGGCTGCTGAAACCCCACCGCCAGCCCGCCTATCGCTCTATCACCCACCATCAGCGGCAGAGTAAAAAGCGCCTGCACCCCCGTGATATGCTGCGTAACCGCGTAATTTTCGGGCAGCAGCGCGGCGTACTGTTCCGGGGTTTCGACCCAGTACGGCTGGCGGGTGCGAATGGCAAGACTCAGGCCGGCATTGGACTCGATGGGTATGGAGCGATATTGTGTCATAACTTCAATTGGAATCCCAAATTCGGCAACAATGTCGACACGGGTTTCATCTTCTGAGAGCAGCCCCACCGCCCCCGAAAACTGGTTATTGGGCGCGAACACTTTTTCCTCAATTACCTGGATAACCTCCGGCAGAGTCGTCGTCTGAGACAGCGCGGCCGTCACCTCATACAGGCGCTGCGTTTGACGAGTTTGCTCCTGAATTTGCTCCATCAACCGGGCCTGATGAATCGCTTTCGCGCAGTGGTTGGCAACGGTCATCAGAAAAGTGCGGTCAGTTTCGGAAAAAGGGGTTGGAACACGGAAGCCAAACCCAAGCCCTCCTATCACCTGCTGGTCAGCGACCAGAGGGATACAGGCAAGCGCCTGGGTGCCAGTCAGGGTCTGAACCGTCCGGTAAATCTCGGGAAATTCTGCTGCGTATTGTTCCGGCGTTTCAATCCAGATAGGTTTATTCTGACGAACAGCCACGGTCATGGGGGCGTGCATGTCTATCGGTACGCGCCGGAAACGTTTTATGATTTTGATGGGAACGCCAAATTCCTTAACATGCTCGATAAACTGTTTATCTTCGGTCAGCAGTGCCACCGCCCCGCTATAATCGGTGAGAGACATCAGCCCCGTTTCGACAATAGTTTGAATGACCTCATTCAGTGAGGCCGCCACTGACAGCGCCGATATAATCTCGTATAACTTCATTTTCTGATCTTCTAACTGTCGGAGTCGGGACATATCTCGCACGGATGCTACCGCCCCCAGGATTTTTCCTTCCGCATCTTTCACTGGAGCAGCATCCACCTCCCGGTACATCAAATGTCCATTCCCCGGATGCTGAACAATTTCAATTTCATTCTGGACGGTTTCGCCTCGTAGCGCCCGCACCATCGGCGCCGCTTCCTGGGGACGGGGCTGCCCTCTGGCATCAAACACCTGAATTTTTTCAAGAATCTGCGAAATGGAAACCATCTGAGTCGGCTCAAGCCCCAGGCCCCGACGGGCGGCCTCATTGACCATTAAGAGATTCTGGTCGGGACTGGCATACCAGATTTCCAGATTAATAACATCCAGCAGCGCCTGGATTCTTTGCTGCTCGTGGTGGGCAGTTTGCATTTCCTGAGTGGCCGTTTTAAAACGATCATCCAGCGCTGCCCGAAGCTCAGCAGCAGCGGCGGCCAGTTCACGGGGTAAATCAACAGCGTCTATTTTCAGGAGAAAGGCGCGGATATTATCGACCACAGCAGCAAGTTCCATATGCGCCTCAGCAGGCTATTCAGGAAGATGCTACCTGATTTTATCTCAAGTCTGGGAAAAAACAAAAAAGTATCCTAAAGTATACCTCCTTTTTAACCTGACCCCCAATGGGCGAGGGGCGGACAGTAGGGGCGGGTACGATACCCGCCCTGTGTACCCTCAACCCAA
>CAZKZS010000206.1:0-8804 GCA_964557285.1 uncultured Anaerolineae bacterium
ACGCCTATGGTTTGCCATTGATGCAGGGTATCGGCAAAGGTTAGAATAATGTCCTGAAACTGGCTGTCGGTAAGGTCATATTGTTGAAGGTCAGCATGTGTCTGTGTCAGCCAGTTTTCCAGCGCTTTGTAATCCTGAGTCGGCTGGAAATGGGTCAGTTCTACCAGCAAAGAGGCAACCTGCGCCAGATAATCGGGCAGGTTTTTTAAGGGCTGGCTCGTCGGGTCAATCGTTTGTGCCTGCTGCAAAGCGACCTGTGCCGCGTTTGGGTTGCTTAACACGGTTTCCGAAAGCCGCCGCAGATGGCTGATAATGGCGCGGGCGGCATCTTCCGCACGTTCGGCCGGTTTGATGAGCAGGTCGCTGTCTGCATGATACTGTTCTGTAACCGATTCTAACTGCGGAATCAGGTCAGCGATTTGAATCGCAATTTTGCTGTAGCGCTCAAGCAGGGGGGAGATTCCCGCGTCAATACGGGCGTCTAACTGGCGGGGAATCAGCGCCAGTTCATCGGCCAGACCCGAGTCCATTGGCTGAAGTTCCTGTTCCAGCCGCACCAGATGGGGACGTAGCAGGGTGACATCCGGCAGCAGCGCGGCTAACCGTTCCGCCAGCAGCAAACGTGTTTTGTCAGGATGACTCATTAACTGTCCGGCAGCCATCTGCGGTTTGCCTTCCAGCACCGCGTTCATCAGGTTTTCAAAATCATCTGGTGCTTCTTCATGAGTCTGGAACTGCTGCATGGCAGCGATTAAAAAACGAAGGGCCTGCTGCATATAGGGGTCGGCGTCCGGTAGTAAGCCTTCCATCAGGCGCTGAGCGCGTGACCAGTTGCCCGTTTCAATGTAAATACGTACCGCTTCAAAATCCGCCTGAACCGCCAAATGCCGCAGCCGTAACCGAATCTCCTCCTGAATCCGGCGGGCGGGGGGATAGCCGGGGTCAAGTGCCAGCACGTCCTCAATTTCTTTGCCCAGCCGTTCCAGAAGCTGCTGGCTGGCATGGTCAACCAGTTCCGCCTGAATTTCTTTCACCGACTGGTTACGTGCCTGCTCAATCGGCAAACGGTACTGAGTCAGGGCTTCTCGCAGGGCTTTAATATTGGCATAGCGGCGGGTTTTGATATTCGGGTGGGTGGCGCGGGTAATGATTTCCTGAATGGCTTCCGGCACATCCCCGTTAAAAATGACCCGATACTCCCCGTCAGGAGAAGTTTCGTGAGTCAGCCGCGCACCGCCCTGATACAAAAAATAAAGCAGTTCCCCCACCTGAAAAATATCGGTCGTGGCCGCGATGGTGGCTGGCGCATTGGGTTCGTCTTTTAAAACCGCGTTGCCCCAATCAATGACTTTCAGGCGGTAGGTATCCCGATTCCAGAAAAGATGTTTGGCGTCCACATCGTTGTAAATCACATGCTGGGCATGGGCTTCCGCCAGCAGATTCAGCAAATTATCCAGAATAACCAGCGCTTCCAGTTCGGGCAGGCGTCCCTGTTGCAGGATGAGATGCTCAACAATGTCCCCTTCTGCCCTATCCATGACAATATAGTGATAGGTGCTGCCCCCGACCCGAAATGTGCCACTGCCGCGCAGTTCAGTAATAATAGGATGCCCACTCAGCCGTTCCAGCGCCCGCTTTTCTACCAGAATACTGGCTTCCTGTGCCGCCCGAAGCGGTGGTGCATCCTGCGGCGCGGGACGTTTAATAACCACCGGACGGTTATTGTTATGCGTATCCACTGCCCGCAGAGTTTCGCCGGAGCGCCCACGCGGGTAAATATGGTCGTAGTGATAGCGGTTGTCAAACAGGCTGACCATTTATTATCCCAGATAACTTTCCAGCGCGTCCTTCAGCAGTTTATTGCTTTCCTGCTGATAGGCTTTTTTGAGGATGGGTAGAATAAAAATTTGTTTGTCACCCTGAATAAGATGGGTAATGACGGCAAAGGCGCTGAAGCGCACCAGATAATGCCCGTCATACAGCAGAATATTTTCTAACATCTCAAAGGTGTGGCGCATGGCGTTGCGGAATTTTAATTCGGTTATATTTTGCGGCTGAAACTGGCTGTTCAGCATGACTCCATCCAGCATCATCAGCAGCCGTGGAACAGGGATAGGCGGTGGGGTCCTGGGCAGGCCAGCAGGCGGCTGCCAGTTGGCGGCCAGAATAACCGATGCTGCCTTTTTGCCCTGATAAAAATCGTCGTCCAGAATGTCGCCAAAGCCAGCCACGGCTACATCTCGTAGCTGCCAGTTAGGAGACTCATACACGGCCTGAAAGGTGATAAAGGCCAGTGGAATCTGGCAGCGACACAGGGCAATAATCCCCTGTTTCACTTTTTGTCGGGAGGACTCAGGACGGCGTTTCGCTCTTTCCTGCATGTTAAATTTCGTCCATTTCCTTACGAATCTCTTGCAGTTCTTTTCTGATTTCACTCACATTCATCTGCTGGGACATCCGGGCAATCGCTTTGTTGCTTTCTCGAATCCGCAGCGCCATCACCCGCAGCATATCCAGCGCAATACCGGGGTCATCGGCCAGCGCGTCATCCA
This sequence comes from uncultured Anaerolineae bacterium, assembly GCA_964557285.1. Taxonomy (GTDB): domain Bacteria; phylum Chloroflexota; class Anaerolineae; order Aggregatilineales; family J027; genus SB15. Next base: position 2,553 of record CAZKZS010000206.1, read on the forward strand.
GTGCGTCCCGGTTGACGACCAGCAGCAGGGACGAAGTTTCAGCAAAAGCGTCCGCCGAACGCAGCCCGCCATCAAACAGGCTGATTTCACCCAGTACCTCCCCTGATGATAGCACAGCCAGCACATTCTCACTGCCGGGGTCAACAATTTTAATCTGCCCTTCGACCACCACAAACAAACTGTCCCCCGCCTCCCCTTTGTGGATGATGTAATCTCCCTGATTCACAGCCAGTTCGTCGCAAATGCGTGCCAGCGTGCGAAGCTGGTCAAGGCGGAGATTTTCAAAGAAGGACACATTTCGCAAAAAGAGCATTCGCTCAATGGTAGAAAGCATAGTCTGGCCGTCCTTTCGAGTCGGTAAAATGCGGGAGAGGGCGCTGTCTGCACGGAAAGCCGTAAAATCTTCTTTTAATGCCTGCCGAATAAGTCGGGTGCTTTCCCGCACGGCATCCTGTTTGCTCTGGCGGCTTTTTTCCAGAATGGCTTCGACCTGTTCCTCCTGCGTGAGCGCGTGAAATAACACACGCGGAAGGGCAGTGAGCGTATACAGCACCAGCAAAGGCCGCCATTCATCTTCCTGCCCCAGCAAGTCTTTTATGGCTTCCACCGGATTTTTGACTCGCTGGGCGAGGCTGCCCGTGATGTATCGGGGGTCATCTTTGGAAAGCCGGAGCAGGAGCTGAAGTTTTTGCGCGGTTTGCGGAGAAGTCATATCCCCCAATAGAGTCAGCGCGTGGCGTGCTTCCTCACTTTCCGGCTGCATTTGCAGGGTGCGGAAGGCTGTCTTGCCAAAAATCGCGGTGAGGCTGTCCAAAAAAGCCTGAATTAAATGAGCGCGGTCACTGCTCACCTGTGCAATAATCGGCACAAGCGGCGGGTGTTTCATTTGGCTGAGGACGTTCCGCAGCGATGTTAAATAATCAATATGCTGGAAACCGCGTTCAATTTCCGGCAGGATTTTTTCGTATCCCAGGCGTGGATGCACCACCGCCAGCGCAGTGAGCAAAAACCAGTAGCGAATCATTCCGGTAATGTGGGTAGGCTGAAGTTCCTCAAGGGCTTGCAGCAGCAGCGTTGTACTGCGGCGGCGGTTTTTGCTCATTTTGTGAATGGCAAGCTGGCGCACCGACGGGCTGACATCCTGAACGCTGTTCACCAGCGCGCTGCCTTCCAGCCCTGGGACAATCGCCATGCGGACCCGTGCCGAAGAATCATTCTGAAAGCGCTCAATTTCCAGTGGCACAACCCGTTCCCCAAAGCGGTTCACCCCACCCTGCACCAGACTGGTGATCGCCAGGGCGCGGGTGCTTGGCGAGTCAGCACGGGAAAGCCAGTTGAGTTGTGCTTGGGCTGCTTTTGCCAGTTTTTCCGATGGGTGCTGTAAAAGCAGTTGCGCCGCCAGCGTACTGATATGTGGGTCTAGATGAATCAGATACTGGGCTGCGCTATAGGTATCAAACAGGTTTGGCGCGGCTAACATGGCTTTCAGGGCGGCGCGGCGCAGTTCGCTGCTGTCGCTGTATAGCGCTTCCATGACCACCACCTGAACCGCTTCACTGCGTCGGTAGCGCGGCCAGCCTTCCACGAGCAGGCGCAGCAGTTCAGCCTGAATCCCCGGTGGGGAAACCGACCAGCGTCGCAAAACCGCCGCAAAACCCGCTTCGGAACTGGCTTCCGCCAGCGCTTCCACAACCAGCAAAATGTCCCGGTCATCTACTGGAATTTCCGCCAGCCGATGGAGGAGATTTTGCTCAACTTCCTGATTGGCGATGATTTGTTCCTGAGCCGCCGCCCGCAAAAACCCATACTGTCCGGCGGTAATAGCGCGTTGCAAAATGCCAGAATAGATTTTACCCGCCCGGTGCTGGCTGTATAAAAAGAGCAGTCCGGCGGCCAGCCCGACCCCAAGCAACATCTCCTGTAAAATCCCACCCAGCACCAGGAGGATGAGCAGCCCCGCCGCCAGAAACCGCCCTGCGGGTTCGATAAAACCTTCGAGAAAGATATGCGCCCAGGTCGTTACGCTGGTCGGAAGCATATTTTTCATCTGGTTATGCAGTGTATCGTACAGGCTGGCCTGTAAAGACGTGCGTACAAGTTCCGCAAGCAGAGCCGTCCCCAGGGCGGGTAAACTCATCACACCGATAAAAGTCACCAGTACCGCCGTCGGATAGACATCGGCATAACGGGCGGCGTTGGCTCGCTGCAAAATACGCGGCAGCAGGCGGTACTGCACCGGAATAATTACCAGACCGGAAAAAATGCTGAGCAGACTCAGCCAGCGCAGCAGGGAGTCCGCCTCAGAAAATTCGGCCTGAAACGTGTCCATAATCTGGTAAAAAGACAGGCTTAACACAAACATCATTAAAAATGCGCCTATGCTAAGATAACGCATGAGTTCAGCATTCCACAGGCTGCGAACGGCTGCACCTGCGCCGGTAATGCTGGTGGTGGTGGTTTTGTATCGTGGCAGCCCACTAAATTCATCGGCAAATATCCCGACCAGAAGGATACCCAGCAGCAGCGCCCCGCCCCACAGCCAGACAAACTGCTCGATGTTGTAAACCAGGGTCAGCCCAAACAGAACGATTCCGCTTAACACACTGCCCACACGGGTGAATGAAGCCAGGCGGGGCAGCAAGTGGCGCGAACCCGTGCTGTAAAAACTGGCGACATAGTTCCAGGTGTAATAAAGCAGCAAATCACGCATGAGCCGTTGAGCCGCGTAATACAGCCCATACCCGACCTGTGAGCCATTCTCGACGGCCAGCCATCCGGCCAGCAGAATCCCGATTCCGCCCAGGCAGATCAAGGCAACCACCCCCCCTTCGGGCAGCCGGTCCCGGATGCGCTCCACATTCATAATAAAAACCATACTCAGCACGGCTTCCATCAGGAAACCAAGTGGCAGCGCCCGAATCCCCAGACGGTCAATAAACAGCGCTAAACCGACTACCTCCCCCCAGATGACGGCAGTGCCAATCACAAATAACAATATCCAACTGCCGAAAAACAGGCGGCGGCTGAAGTCCATGGATTTCCTGTACCTGATTTCCCCTTATTGTACTTTTCAGTGGCAATTACTACTAAAATTTCAGGATAATCCTCAGACGCCAGGCTTTAAACTTTTTGGTAGAAATAGACTAGCATGGTAATATGAGCAGAATCACCGAATGTATTATTTACCCTTATATTATTAAGGATGTCGTTTGGTACAGTTTATTTCACAAGCTATGGTGAGTATTTTTCAGGGGCGTCGTATCGTTGACCGCCTCTATTCGTTTCTAATGCCCCTTCTTGCGATATTAGCGGCACTGCTGGTGGCGGCAGTCATGCTCATCCTGCTGGATGCCAACCCGATAGATGCCTATGAAGCCCTGTATGAAGGGTCGTTCGGCAACACCAATTCCATCGCAGAAACCCTCATCAAAGCCACCCCGCTTATTTTTGTGGGGGTGGGCATTTGTATTGCGTTTCGCGGCGGGGTCGTCAATATTGGGGGCGAAGGGCAGATGATTGCGGGGGCGGTGGCAGGAACGGCGGTCGCGCTGGGGCTGGAAGACCTGCCGCGTTTGCTCGTGATTACCCTGTCGATTCTGGTGGGGTTTATGGCCGGAGCGATATGGGGCGGCATTGCCGGAGTGCTAAAAGCCTACTTTGATGTCAATGAAATCCTCAGCACCATCATGTTAAACCAGATTGCCATTCAGTTGATGGTGTTTTTGCTGAACGGAATCCTGCAAGAACCTTCAGCAGAGGGGCTAAACCGTATTCCCAAATCGGAAAGGATTGATGCTAAAGCGCAGCTTCCACGGATTGAGGAAGTGCCTTTTATGGATACACTGTTTGGGGATACGACACGGCTGCATGTAGGCTTTTTGCTCGCCATCATTCTGGCCTTTTTGACCTATGTCCTGCTGTGGCAGACCATTTTAGGCTACCGGATTCGCGCCGTGGGATACAACCAGGATGCCTCACGTTACGCGGGAATCAATGTCAAACGGCAGATGTTAACTTCGATGCTGCTGGCGGGTGGTTTTGCGGGGCTGGCGGGAGTGATTCAGGTACTTGGGCTGCAATATCGTCTGCAAACGGATGGCTCAGCCGTCGATTTTACGGGCAATGCGGGATTTAATGGCATTGTGGCTGCGCTGTTTGGTGGGCTGCACCCTGTTGGGACGATCCCCGCTTCCATTTTCTTCGGTGCGCTGCTGGTGGGAGCGCGAAACATGCAGCGAGTGACCGAAGTTCCCGCCTCTCTCATTACTTCATTTAATGGAATCGTCGTGATGTTCGTGGTCAGTGTGCAAATTTTTAACCGCCACCGCGCCCGCCGTCGTGCTGCTGTTCAGAAGGAACAAACTCATGCTTGACGAACTTCAGAATCTTTTTGACGAACTCATCACGGCCAGCGTTTTTGCGTCCACGATACGGCTGGCAACCCCTTATATTTATGCTGCTATCGGAGAAACGTTTGGGCAGCGAAGCGGCGTGCTGAATCTGGGCGTGGACGGTATTATGCTCATGGGCGCTTTTACCTCTTTTTACGTGGTATATGAAACCAACAGCCTGATTCTAGGTATTCTGGTCGCGCTGCTCGTTGGAGCGCTGATGGGGCTGTTTATGGCATTTATCAGTGTAACTTTGCAAGCGGAACAGGGAATTAGCGGCATTGGGCTGTACCTGTTTGGGCTGGGCATGAGCGAACTGTTGTTTGTCAAACTCATTGGCACGCCCAAATCAGTGGATGGGTTTCCACGTGTGGATATACCTGTGCTGTCCGATATTGAATTTCTGGGCATCGGTGAAATTTTCTTTCGCCACAATCTGATGGTGTATCTGGCTTTTGCGCTAGTCCCTATTTCTGCCTATGTTCTGAATTACACTACGCTGGGATTAAATATTCGGGCGGTGGGGCAAAATCCCCAGGCGGCGGATGCAATGGGGGTGAGTGTGGCGCGAGTGCGGTATTTCACCGTCACGTTGGGGGGCATGTTTTCCGGCCTGGCGGGGGCTTCCCTATCGATTGCGCTACTCAAAGTATTTCAGCAAAATCTCACGGCAGGCAAAGGTTTTATCGCGGTGGCGCTGGTTTATTTTGGCGGCTGGCGGCCAACGTGGGTGCTGGCAGGCGCGATGCTGTTCAGTTTTGTCAATGCGTTGCAGTTGCAGGTGAAAACCGTTGGAATTGATGTGCCATCCGAATTTGCAGTGATGGCGCCGTATGTTCTAACGATTGTTGCGCTGGTTTTTGCAACCAAACGACGGGAACAACCCACTGCTTTGACCAAACCCTTTGAACGGGGCGAATAAGTAGGGTCATTATATCGGTATCTTTCAGCGTCTTGCTGAGATTAAATTTTTTAGGAGGAATACCATGAATCGTAAGGTTTTGTTTATTTTGTTCGTGCTGGCTGGTCTGCTGATAGCACTGGCGCTGCCTGCGGCGGTTGCACAGGATGAGCCGTTCCGGGTGGCGGCGGTTTCACCCAGCGCGACCAATGACCTGGCCTTTAGCCAGAGCATGTTTGATGCACTGACGCTAATCCAGGAAGAAATGGGCGAAGACGCTTTTGAATTTACCTTTATTGAAGGCCAGTTTAATGTTGATGACGCTGCTGCCACAATCCGGGATTGGGCGGCTTCCGGTGAATATGATCTGATTATCGCGCATGGCTCGCAGTATGGTGCGGCGCTGGAAGAAATTGCACCGGAATTCCCCGAGATTGCTTTTGCCTGGGGAACTGATGTTAATACTTTTGGGCTGGATAACGTTTCTGCCTACGAAGCGGCCTCTCAGGAAGGCGGTTATATCAATGGGTTTGTGGCAGGTGGGCTGACTCAGACCGATGTCATTGGTGTGATTGGCCCGATTGAAGTCGGGGATGCCAAACTGTACGTGGATGGCTTTAAAGCAGGTGTTGCGGCCTTTGCGGAAGAAGAAGGCAAGGAAATCACCGTTAACGTGAACTATATCCAGTCCTTCAGTGACGTAGCGCTGGCCGCCGAAGCCGCCGAAACCCACATTTCCAATGATGCCGATGTTCTGTCCGGTACGGCGCAGATGGTCGTAGGCGCGATTGGTGTGGCTCAGGAACGCGGTGATGTGTACTGGTTTGGTACACAGTCCAGCCAGACCGAATTTGGCGGCGAAATTGTGGTGATGAATCAAATTTATCACTGGGAAGTAGTGCTGAATGAAATCATCGCCAACATTGGCGAAGGCAAACTGGGCGGTGAATCCTACAAGAT
>CAZKZS010000207.1:0-8760 GCA_964557285.1 uncultured Anaerolineae bacterium
CAAGGAACTGCCGATTGAACGTTATTTCCGGGATGCCAAAATTACGGAAATTTACGAAGGGACGAGCGAAGTGCAGCGGATGGTGATTGCGCGGAATGAGCTTGGTCTGCGTTAACCTGTAGCAACGACAAACGCCAGCGCATTGTCCTGCGTGTGGCTGAGGGAAACTTCCCAGGTCGCTAAGCCCATTTTTTGAGCAAGTGCGGCGGCTTCTCCATGAAGTTGCAAAAAGGGGCGTCCACGCTCGTCATGCAGCACTTCAATCTCAACCCAGCGCACGTCGCCAATGCCCGTCCCAAAGGCTTTGGCGACGGCTTCTTTGGCCGCCAATCGTGCCGCCAACCGTCGGGGCTGATGCTGGCACAGTTCACGTTCTTTATCCGTGAAAAAACGTTTAAAAAACCGTTCGCCATGCCGTGAGGCTGCCCGTTCAATGCGGGCAACCTCAATCATATCCACACCGATTCGCAAAGTCATGTTAATAGGCCACGCCGTTGAGTTCGGGGCCGGCTACCGCCAGCGAAAAAGCGTCCGGCTGCCAGTATTTTTGCATAGCGTCCTGAAGCTGTTCCACTGTCAGCGCGTTAATCATCGTGTTGTACTGGCGCAGATAATCCAACCCCAGATGATACCGTTCCATTGCCAGCAGATTGGCCGCGACCCCTTCATTACTTTCCAATCGCAGAGGCAGGCGTCCCGTCAGGTTAGCCTTGCTGTCGGCTAAATCTTCCGGGCTGATGGGCGTTTTTATCATCTGTTCGATTTCTACCCGGATGCTGTCTACCGCCTGTTTTACATTGTTGGGGTTCACCCCTGCAATGACCCGCCAGGGACCCTGATGCAGCCCACCTTCGATGCTGCTGTAACAGTAATAGGCCAACCCCTGCTCTTCGCGCACCGATTTTCCCAGTCGTCCGAACATACCAAACACCCCCAGCACATGATTAATCACGCTGGCAGGCACATAATCTTCCGCGTAACGGGATGGGCCAGGCACGCCCAGCACAATATCACTTTGCGTTTTGCCGGGCAGCGTCACAGCACGAAATTGGATTTTGTCCAATCTGGGAACGTCCGGCTGCGTAAAATCGGTACTCTGGGCAGGATTTCGCCAGCCGCCTAAGACTCTTTCCACTTCGGCCAGCGCTTTTTCCGCTTTGACCGCCCCCACGACCACAACAATCATCGCCCCGGGGCCGTACTGTTTTTCGTGGTAGGCAGCCATATCCGCCGGAGTCAACGCGCTCAGGGTGTCGAGTGTCCCTGTCGAACCGCGATGCTGGATATGGTTTTCGGGATAGGTGAGTTCAAAAAAGGTGCGATTTGCCATGTATCGGGTATTTTGCAGATTGTATTTTAATCCGGTGATGGCCTGCGCCCGGATGACCTGCACATGGTCCGGTGGAAAAACCGGATTTTGCAGCACATCGCCAAGCAAATCCAGCAGGGCGGGTAAATCTTCGGCCAGCGCCTTGCCATCAAAAGAGGACAAATACCGCCCCGCGCTGACTTCCAGACTCATGCCCGCACTTTCCAGCGTTTCGTGGATGGTTTCGTAATCGCGGTTTTTTGTGCCATACATTGTTGCTTCCGCCGTCAGCGAAGCGATACCTGCCTGTGCAGGGATTTCAAAAATCGCACCGCCCGCAAATGACCCTGTGACCACCACCGATTGCGCGTCAAAATTTTCACGCACCAGCACCACAATCCCATTAGGGAGAACATGCCGTGTAATGTCATCTGAACCGGGTATCGGGTTAGGCATAATCGGCCTCCTCTATCTGCGGGATAAAACGGCCTACGGTGCGCTGGGATGGCCGAAGGTATTTTTCTGCCGCCTGCTGCACCTGTTCCAGCGTGACCGCTTCCAGACGGCTGACAAAATCGGTGAACAGGGTATAGCTGTCCAGCATTTCCGCATATCCAAGCCAGTATGCCTGTCCGGTGACGCCTTCAGTGGCATAAGCAAAAGCGGCTCTGGCCTGTTTTTTGGCCTTATCCAGTTCCTTCTGGGTAATAGGCGTGGTTTTAAGACCGTCAATTACGGCATCCAGCGCGGCTTCGGCTTCTTCGAGTGTACGGTCGTCGTTTACCGCCAGGGTAATTGTGTACCCGAAGGGGTCTTGAGTCATGTAAAGATGACCGGAGGCGCTGGCTGCGATTCCGGTTTCTACCAGTCCCCGGTACAGCCGCGACGTTTTGTTATCAATATTGCCGCCGCCCGGCCCACTGGGGCCGCCTAAAATGCTATCCAGCGCGGCAAAGGCGAACCATTCTGGATCAGAAACCGCCGGAGCGCGATACATCACTTCAAGAAAAGCGGTTGAACCGGGACGCTCCACATTCACCCGCCGTTCCCCCATCTGCGGCGGTTCTTTGCGGGTGACAGACGGCGGCGTATCTCCGGGATGGATGCTGCCGTAGACGGCTTTAATTTTTTCCAGCATATCCGCGCTGTCAAATGCGCCCACCACAACCACTATCGCATTGTTAGGAGCATAATAACGACGGTAGTGATGATACAGGTCGTCGCGGGTCATGGTTTCCAGGTCGGCCATATCCCCGATAATAGTATGGTGATACGGATGTACACGAAACGCCATGCCCTGAACTTCTTCATTGAGCCAGAACATGGGGCTGTTTTCCGACCCCTGCCGTTCGGAAATAATCACCGTGCGTTCGGAGTCGACTTCTTCCGGGTCAAATACCGCGTTGACCATCCTATCCGCTTCCGCTTCAATGGCTAAATCAATCCGGTCTGCGGGCAGGGTTTCATAGTAGGCGGTGTAATCAAAGGAGGTTTGCGCGTTCCAGATACCGCCGTTGCGGTCAATTTCGCGGTCAAGCACCCCCGCCGGATAGCGGGGTGTGCCTTTAAACATCATATGTTCGACCCAATGGGAAATGCCAGTATGTCCGGTTTGTTCGTTGCGGCTGCCGACCCGATAAAACACCCAAAAACTAATTAAAGGGGCGCTGTGAAGCTCCTTCAACAGCACCACCAGTCCATTGTCCAGAACGTGACGGGTGACTTCGTGACCGCTACTCATTCGTCTTTTTACCGTTATACCCGCGCCCAATGCCCCGATAGGTAAAACCGTAACTTTGCATCAGGTCGGGTTCATACATATTGCGGCCATCAATTAAGATGGGTTCTTTCATGAGGTCTTTCACCTTCCGCATATCCAACTGCTTAAACTCGTTCCAGGGAGTCAGCACGATGAGCGCATCCACGCCTTTTGCCAGCGCATAGGGGTCATCCACCATTTCAATATAGGGCATGATTTTGCTGGCATTTTTCATAGCGACCGGATCGTAACCCCGTACTTTTGCACCGCGCCCGTGTAAATAGTCGGCGATAGTAATCGAAGGGGCTTCACGCATGTCATCCGTATTCTGCTTAAAAGCCAGCCCCAGCAGGCCAATGGTTTTGTCGCTGACCGACCCACCCCAGATTTCTTCCAGTTTCCGCACGACATGGCGGCGCTGATAGTCGTTAATATCCATAACTGCCTGCAAAAGCTGGGGGTGTGTGCCGTGAATCTGCGCCATATACGCCAGCGCCTTCACATCTTTGGGGAAACACGAGCCGCCGTATCCAACCCCTGCCTCCAGGAAGTGCTGCCCAATCCGTTTGTCGTAGCCCATACCAGTCGCCACTTCTTTGACATCTGCACCCAGAGTTTCGCAGATATTGGAAATTTCATTAATAAAGCTGATTTTGGTCGCCAGGAACGCATTAGACGCATATTTAATCATTTCGGCGGTCCGCAAATCCGTTACCACAATCGGCGCGCGCAAGGGGAGATGAAGCTGCGCTACCCGGTCAGCCGCTTCTAAGTCCATTGACCCCAGCACGGTGCGGTCAGGGTTAAAAAAGTCACTCACTGCTGACCCTTCGCGCAAAAATTCGGGGCAGCTGACCACTGAAAACGGAATGGGTTCTTTCTGGTTTTCCCGCACGATGTTGGCAACCCAATCCCCCGTCCCAACTGGCACAGTAGATTTATTGATGATGATAAGAGGTTTTTTCATCAGCCGGGCAATTTCTTCGGCGGCGGCACGGACATACTGCAAATCCGCTTCTCCATCCACGCCTTCGGGTGTTCCCACGCAGATAAAGGCAAACTCTGCATCTTCCAGCGCTTCCTCATAGGAAGTGGTGAATTGCAGGCGGCCAGCCTTCATGTTTCGTTCGACCAGTTCCGCCAGGCCGGGTTCGTAAATCGGCAAAATAGCTTTTTTCAGGTTAGCGATGCGTTCTTCATTGATGTCCAGCGCACGCACGCGGTTGCCCAGGTCGGCAAACGCTGTTCCCGTCACGAGACCAACATAACCGACGCCAATCACACAAATATTTCGCATTGGTTTAATCCTCATTGACATTCTGACACATCTTCCACGACGCGGAATCGCCTTTCCGAAGTGACGGTGGTGCCACGCCATGCGGCGCGGTCAATTAAAAATGTCCCGTCTGGCTGTTCGGTCAGGCCATCCTTGTCATTTGTATAAACAAAAGTGACCCAATAATCGCCCGCAGGAAGTCCGATTCCTGTTGGCGTTAACGGAATACCAGAGTCTGGCCCCATGCCCTGTACCCAGAGTCCCAGGTCATCCTCCTCCTGGATAAAATTTCTATTTGGGCCCAAATTAATAAAATCTTCTCGCACCTGCGGTTCTGGAATATTCAGGGGCGGCCCCAAGCGGCTGTTGTTAATACTCAGCATCCACAGACCATTTTTATAAAAATACACCGGATTCTGGGATACATTTAATACTTCCAGCGTAAACGGAATAAAATCACCTGCCGCAAAACATGTTCCCTCAAGCCGCAGGGTAATGAACAAATCCTGATTGTCCTGAAGCGCCCGAAGTTCCGCCGCGTTTGATGTGGAAGTCGCCTGCGGGATGTCCGTCGGAACTGCCTGCGTAGGTTCAGAAGTTGCTTCTGCTGCGGGCATCGATTCTTCAGTGGCCGTAGCCGCTTCTTCCGTCGCTTCTATTACTGCTTCCGGCGTGTCTGTTACGACGGGTGAAGGTGTCAGCGTCACAAACTGATTGGCCGCAATTTGCGAAGGCTCAAGGGTGACACCCGGGCGCGGCGCAGGATTTCTTCCCTCTGCACAGGCCGCCATCAGCATCCACAGGACAAGAAAAAAGGCAATTCGGCTTTTCATGCCTTTACATCTTCCATGACCAGGCGTGCCGCCCGCCGCCCAATTTCAACGGCGTAGTTCGTGCCTCTGTCCCAGGGATAAACCTGACTCATACTCGCCCAATAAATGCCCCGAAGTGGGGTGCGTATATCGGGAATATTTTGAGAATGATTCACCGTCGGCAGGGGCTGGGCATAAGGAGCGCGGAACACCCAGGTTTTGTTTATCCAGTCCGGTGAAAATTTCGGATTCACTTTTCGCAAAGGGGCGGTAAACAGACTTATTAAGTCGGACTCACTCATCTTAAAATAGTCATGCTCCGGCGACACATAATCTCCCAGATACACCAGATGGTCATTCCCAAAATGGCGTTTATCCATGTAATTGGTATGTTCCACCAGCGCCAGAAAGGGAAATTCGTTTTTCGCTTTATCTGGCGATTCGGCAGGCAGACTCAGCCAGTACGTGCCGTCAGTCATCAATTGATGCTTGAGTGCCAGAATCACCACCACCGCGCCCATACTTCGCAAACTGCCCACTTTGCGGGCATACTCGCCCTGAAGGGTCGGAATCATTTTGAGCAGCAAACGCGGTGATGTGGTGCTAATCACAGCATCAAATGTAAATGTTCCCTGGGGGCTTTCCAGTTTGATTTGACCGTCGGGCTGGTGTTCTACACAGGTGATAGGGGTGTTAAAACGGAACTGCACACCTTTTGCCACGAGCGCCGATGCAAAATCCTCTAAAAAAGCCTGAAAGCCGCCCTTGTACGTGCCTAAACGGGTGGTGCGGCTGTGAATCCGCGCCCACATCCACGCCATCGTCGCTTCCGTATAAAAATGTCCAAATTTGCCAATCAGCAGGGGACGCCACATCTTGTCATAGAGCTTGCGCCCGAAAAACCGGCACATCCATTCGTCCGCCGTATATTTTTCCATCCAGCGCCATTGTTTGCTAAGGCGAAGGTACAGCATGACCAGCCCAAACCGTATTTTTTCCGGCCAGGTTAAAAATTGGGTTTTTAGGGCGCTGACTGCCCCATCCATCTGATAAAAATGGCCGTTTGACCAGAGCGACGTTTTGGGACGGGGAAAGAGGATTTTGTCCTGAAGCCCTAATTCGTCCGCTAGTTGCAGCAGCTCGCTGTCCGACTGAAACCAGTGATGATAGAACTTTTCCAGTGTCCAATCCCACTTTTCATCCCGGAATCCTGCCGCCAGCCCACCTACTTGAGATTCCGCTTCAAACAGGGTGACATGATGCCCATTCAGCGCCAGTTCCCAGGCGGCGGCCAGCCCTGCCGCCCCCGCACCAATAATGCCGATGTCTGCCATTATCCAGCAGTCTCACTTTCTACGTATCGAGTTGCTTTGTCAAAGTCGCTCCAGCGCATCCCCATACGGATAAAATACAAAAATCCCACCAGCGTTACAGGCAGCCACAAAACCAGGTGCATCACTACCGCATACGCGCCCGCATCCTCTTTGCTGACCCCAAAAGCGGTCAGCGTGACTCCCACCGCCAGATGGAACGAGCCAATATACCCCGGAGCAGAGGGAATAATCGTCGTCAGGTTAGCAAATCCCATTGCCAGCATCAACACCCAGAAGGTCACGGTAAAATTAAAAGCGTGTAGCACAATCCAGTAGGTGCTGGCTTCTACCGTCCAGCTTGCCAGCGAAGAAATCCACGTCAGCAGCAGCAGACGCGGTGTACGAAGGGTTTCCAGCCCTTTCATAAAATGTTCCGCCAGATGTAAAAGTTTTTCTTGCAGCGCGGCGGCGGGAATCAACCATGTGATGATGGTTGTATATACACGACGGGTTGTTTCAGGGCGTAGCGCCAGCACAGAAAATATCAACAGCGCCCCCACAAAAAGAGGGGCAGTAATATAGATAGCCGTTTGTAAGGCGGGTTCCTCAAAATCCACAAACAGGAGTGCCATTAAAATAAAACTCAGCAGTACCAGCCCATCAAAAATACGCTCGACCAGAATCGTCGCCAGGCTGGGCGCATAATCAATCTGTTCGGCATGTTTCAAAATGTACGCCCGTACCAGTTCCCCGATACGCGCTGGATAGATGTTGTTTCCCATGTATCCAATGACAACAATAGGAAAAAGGCGGTTCGGATGCACTGGCTTCACCGGACGCAGCAGATAATACCAGCGCCACGCCAGAATATAAGTGGCTAGAAAATAAACAACTGCGGCCACCCCTAACCATCCTGCATCAATGGATTGTATCGTTTTCAGAAGTAAATCGCGGTTAAGGGCTCTTAAACCAAGCCACACAAAAAAGGCGCTGATGCCCAATCCCAGTGTAAAAGTCAACCAACGGCGCACAGCAGCCTCATGAAATAATCTTCTGCTTCATCGGGGGCATTGTATCACAGACTTTGGGTTGTGAGATGTGAAAATTTCATTTATCTCTTAGGACACGAGCTTTCGCGTAGGCCAGAATACTTTCCAGTTGCTCACGGGTGGCTGGAAATCCCCCGCCCTGCGCTAAAGTTTCACGCCCGCCACCGCGATTTGTCCCCAGCGTTTCCAGCGCGGCTTTGAGCAAAGGCCGCACATCATAACCTGCATCTTCAGACGCACCAAAAATGACATGGGCTTTTTCCCCCGGAACAGCCATCAACACCAGCGTGTTCGGTTTCTGGATAAGCTGCCCCACCATGCCCTGCACATCTGCCACCGTTCGGTTTTCCATGATTTCCACAATGATGCGCCGCCCCGTACCGGATTCGGCTGCCTGCCATAACGAGTCGGCTTCCAGTTTGAGCAGTTGGGATTTCGCCTGCCGCAGTTCTTTAGACAGGGTTTTGTTTTCTTCTTGCAGCCGTTGAAAAGCATCCGGCACTTCCCAATATCCGACAGTTAAATCGGCGGCCAGTTGTAGCAGGAGAGTGTTCTTCTGGCGGTAATCTTCCAGACTGCGCTGCCCGCACATAAATTCTAAGCGCGTGCCGCCGCGTCGTTTTTCAAACCGGATGATTTTAATCTGCCCGATTTCGCCCGCGCTGCGAACATGAGTCCCGCCGCAGGCACACACATCAAACCCCTGAATTTCGACGATCCGCACCTCACCGGTCACTTTTTCCGGCACTTTCCGCAGGGTGAGTGCTGCTAATTCTTCCGCAGAAGGAAACCATGCCCGCACCGCCCGATTTTCAGCAATCATCTGATTGCTTAAGTTTTCTACCGCGTCGAGGTCGCTCAGAGGAATATCAGCCTTATCAAGGTCAATCGTCAGGGAATTTTCGGTCAGATGAAACCCTACCGTACTGGCATCCAGCACCACTTCAAACGCCCGGCTCAAAATGTGCTGTCCGGTGTGCTGACGCATAAAGTCAAACCGCCGCCGCCAGTCGATTTCCCCTGTGAGAATCTCTGAATCCGGCAGTTTTTCGACCACATGCCAGACGTGGTTATCGTCGGCAAGCACGTCTACTACCGGAACTCCATTTAAAACCCCCAGATCATGCGGTTGTCCCCCGCCTGTGGGATAAAAACAGGTGGCGGCCAGTGCCAGCGCGGGTCGGCCTTCGAGTTCCGTTTGTGCGGTGATGGCAGATTCAAAACGAGTTATATACGCATCGT
>CAZKZS010000208.1:0-8727 GCA_964557285.1 uncultured Anaerolineae bacterium
TGCTGCTGACGCGGCATTTGCTGTTGATGATAGTCCGGCTGTCCCCCCTGGCGCGGGCGCATCATCACCCGATTCTGCTCAAAGCCGGTCGCAATGACGGTGATGCGGATTTCTTCGTGCATATTTTCATCAATGACCGCCCCGAAAATCAGATTTACATCGGGATGCGCCGTTTCTTTGATAATAGCTGCTGCTTCATTGACATCAAACAGACTCAAATCCGGCCCGCCTGTGACGTTGAACAGAATACCGCGTGCGCCATCAATCGTAACATCCAGCAGGCTGCTGCTGACGGCAGCTTCGGCAGCTTTGCGAGCGCGGTCTTCGCCGGCAGCGCGTCCAACCGCCATCAATGCCGCACCGCCTTCACTCATAATGGCGCGTACATCAGCAAAATCCAGGTTAATCATTCCTGGCACAGTAATCAGTTCGGAAATGCCCTGAATGCCCTGTCGCAGCACATCATCGGCCATGCCAAACGCATTTTGCAGGCTCGATTTTTTATCTACCAGTTGCAGCAGGCGATCATTTGGAATCACAATTAACGTATCTACCTGACCGCGCAGGGCTTCTATGCCGGCTTCGGCGGCCTGGGTACGACGTGCGCCTTCAAACGTGAAAGGACGGGTGACAACACCAATCGTTAACGCGCCAAGTTCGCGGGCGATTTTTGCGACAGAAGGAGTCGCGCCGGTGCCAGTCCCGCCGCCCATCCCGCACGTAATAAAGACCATATCCGCGCCGCGCATAACTTCATAGAGTTCATCGGCACTTTCTTCGGCTGCTTTGCGACCAATTTCAGGATTACCGCCTGCGCCCAGGCCGCGTGTCAGTTTATCTCCAATACGAATACGGGTTTTTGCCTTGCTGAGTTGAAGCGCCTGTGAGTCCGTATTAATCGCAATAAATTCGACTCCACCAAGCCCTTCGTCAATCATGCGGTTGATGGCATTTCCACCACCCCCCCAATCCCCACAACTTTAATCACCGCGTACCCGTCACCGGGGCCTCCCAAATACGGCTGGTCTGTCATGATGTAACGTCCCTCCTAAAATTTCCCCTGCCCTTCGGCAGGTAGTTCCAATTGTATGCCAAACACCTAAAATGCAAAAGTTAGACCGTTAGGATTACTTAACTTTAACCCCAAGACGTATTTCTTACAAATTTCATTCATCATCAACGGTCACAAATCGGCGGAACAGCCCCCCGATGGCTTTACCAATCCCGTTGACAATGAGTTCCCCGCCCCCCTTACGACGCGGCTTATTTAAAGCCGCCCGACGATCTTCTTCAATATCCATAATTAAACCCAGTCGCAGCAGTCCCACCGATGTGCTGTAGGACGGGTGGCGAAGCGGTTCGGCCATGCCCGTAATCGCTTCCGGTTGGGCAACGCGGGCAGGCATTTGTAAAACTTTATTAGCAACCGCTTTCATCCCCGGCAGCAGGCTTGAGCCTCCAGTCAGCACCACACCCGCCGGAAGCAGCCCTTCATAGCCGCTGCGTTTGACTTCCTGCAAAATCAATTCAAACATTTCGGTGACACGGGCATTAATAATATCGACCAAATCCGAACGGCGCACCTGGCTAATATGTTCTTCGCCAAAGGGCTGCACCGGGAACATTTCTAGCGGCTGCACGGCACGCGGGTCAGCGTGACCAAATTCCAGTTTAACTGCTTCTGCCAGTTCAAAGGGCAGATTCAGCACATGCGCGATGTCATTGGTAATGTTATACCCACCCAATGCAATCACCCCTGTATGCCAGACCGTGCCTTCGATAAAAATTGCCAGGTCGGTAGTGCCGCCGCCAATATCCACCAGCATAACGCCGGATTCACGTTCGGTAGGAGTCAGCACCACATCACCGGACGCCAACGGGTTCAGGATAAAACGGTCTACAAAAACTCCGGCGGATTCAACACATTTGGTCAGGTTTTCCAGCCCGATGCTGTCCGAAGTGATGATATGGCTTTCCACTTCCAGCCGGAATCCATACATGCCAATTGGATTCCGCACCCCTTCCTGCTCATCCAGGTTATAGCGGCGGGGAATCACATGCAAAATTTCGCGCCCGTGCGCCAGGGGAATCGAACGGGCAGCGCTCATCGCTTTGACAATATCGCTCATTTGCACCGGACGGCTGGACGGGATTCCGGCCATGCCCTTACTGTTCACCGACTGGGCATGGTTGGCCGATACCGAAATAAAAGCGCGTCCAATCTCGTAGCCACTGCTGCGTTCCGCCTTGTGGACGCTGGATGAAATGCTGGCACTCAGGGCATTTATATCCGTCACCTTGCCTTTTTTCAGGCCGCGCGACGGTTCTACCCCCAGCCCAACAATGTACGTGTCATCCTCGCGGACTTCCCCGACAATCGTACACACTTTGGTCGTGCCAATATCAATCCCTACAACTAATTCGCCCATAGCTTACTCAGATTTCTGCCACAACACCGTATAAACAGGATAGTCCGGGTCGGAGACATCAATTTCGCCGAACTGCACGGCGTTGAAATTCTGGCTGACGATGGCTTCATACACGCGGGATTTCACGTCCATATTTGAACCCGTCCCAAACCAGACCATCCATCCACGCGGGTCGCGCCAGCCAAGCCCCTTTTTTGGATTATACAGAAGAACATCAATATTCTGCATCCGTGCTTTCAGCAGCAGCGCCCCGTGTACTACTTCGGTATCCACCCGTGAGGATGCCCCTAAGGGTTCTTCTGGTGCAGGTTCATTGGGGTCGTACACAACCCGCAGCAAATCCGGGCGGTCTTCGCGCTGAAACATCACCAGCCCATTAATATCCAGCCACACCCGATTATCGCCCTGTTCCCAAATAATAGCAGGGTCACGTTCGCGCACCACAATTTGCACCATATCCGGCGGCCAGCCTACCCGCACGTCAGCAACGGCAATGTTATTATTGGCTTCTAACTGTTCTTTGACTTCTTCCTCATCGACCCAGAAAATATGCTTTTGAGAAACGCCAGAAAACCGAAACACTTCTTCTCGGGACAGGTAATTGACTCCCCCAACCGCTATTGAATCCACATAGAACATATCCAGCGTTAAAAAGCCTATCATCATGAGCAGCAGCCCGCCGGAAAGAATACCGGATACCCAGCGCCACGATACCCACACTTTGCCCACAGGCCAAACCCGTTCCGGCGGGCGGCGAGTTTCGGATTGGCGTTCGCGGCGGCGGCCACTCAGCGAACGGGCGCGTGGCTCCATCCGGGAAACATCGTCTGAATCCTCAAGAATCGGCAGGCGCAAACGACCACTGCCCGCCCCACGCATTGATTCACGACGGGTCTGCCGTGCTTCGCTGCCGGGCGCAGGCGCGACATGCCCATCGGTTTGTTTAAGCCGCTTGCGTTCCTTACGACGCTTGCCGACGGAGGTATTAAAAAACTCAGGCACGGCTGCTAAACTCTCACTGGTAGTCTATATACTACACTAACATTCATTTTCTGTGCGACTGCCGCCCCAGTCGCCGATTCGCTCAATTTCCAGCTCAAGGTCAATGCCGAATTTTTCCCGGACGGTGCGGCGTGCCAGTTCAATGAGCGCATGATAATCGGCGGCTGTTCCCCCTCCCAGATTGATAAAAAAATTGGCGTGCAGAGGGGAAATTTGCACCCCGCCGATTTGTGTCCCTTTTAAACCTGCTGCCTCAATCAGCCGTCCCGCGTAATCGCCAGGTGGATTTTTAAACATGCTGCCCAGACTCGCACCCGGCGGCTGCGTTTTTTTACGATGGGCGACAAATTCATCTGCAATCCGGTTGAGTTCAGCCGGATCGTGGCCGGATTCAAGCTGAAGCGAAGCCCGCAGCACTCCATAACGCCCATGCTGCCCTTTTAGGACACTGTAGCGGTAGTCATAGTGCATGGCGGCGGCAGGCCAGCGTTCTATCCGGTTTTCCAGCACGTTAAAAAGTTCAACCTCAAGGAGGGCGTGTGCCGTATCACCGCCGTGCGCTCCGGCATTGTTGACCACCGCACCGCCGACTGTCCCCGGTACATTCACCCCCCATTCCAGGTTTTTTAACCCCTGTGCCATACACATTCGCGCCAGCGTGGACAGGCTGACTCCGCTTTCCGCCGTTACTTTCCCCGTTTCCGAGTCAATCTGTGAATCACGGGCATGGTTCACAATCACCAGCCCACGAAAGCCATCATCTGAAGCCAGCACATTCGCCCCGCCGCCCAAAATAAGCCAGGGGATGCCCGCTTCAAACGCCCAGCGCATAGCAAAACACAAATCCTCTACTGTTTTAACCCGCAGCAGCCCATCTGCCTTACCCCCCAACCGTGCTACGGTATACCGGACAAGGGGTTCGTCCAGAAAAAACTGCTCAGGAAATTTTTCCAGGAGGACAGCAAAACGAGTCATCGGATGGCCGCCATTTTGTCTCGAATAAGCTGCTGGTCGGCTTCAGCACACCGATGAAAATTGACGGGTTCAACTTCGTAATCAACGACGACCTGCACCAGCCGTAAACTTTCGTAGACCTGATGATAAACCGTTCCAAAATCTACAACCGTGCTGTCTATTCCAGCAAGCGGGATATTCACCTTAGGAAGCGGCATCAGCACCCCTACTCCATAAACGAAGATTTGCCCTTTCTCACAAGAGGGGCGGGGGTCAGTCACCAGAATTGTATACGGATACGCCCCATTTTCACGGTCAATATAACTGGGTAAGTTTGTTATCATCGGACGAGTTTCGTGCAAATAATCAATTTCGACCAGCCGCAGACCACTTTGCAGCGTTTCTATCCGTTTCACCCGATAGCGGGAATAGTGAGAGCCGCTAGGTTTATTGGCAGGCGAAAGCACTTCAATATGGGTGACAGGTCGGCCATAAGGTGCTTCTTCTCCCACCTGATATATAACAATACTGGTCAAAAGTTCTTCTTCTTCTACCGTTTGACTCAAAGACAAAATCTGAAGGGATTTTTCGGCCAGCGCTAAATATCCAGCAGGTAGATTTTCATCCAAAAAACGCCGAAGCTGAATAATTAATTCCGCATGAAAACTTTCCCAACTGCCCTCATCACTTTGCAGGAAACTGTTGAGATGTGGGTTAACCCCGGGATACAAGTTTTTCGGCGAGTGAATCGGCATGGAAATTAACCTATGCTTTTCGTTTCCGTAACACATCCAGCAGGGCGTGACCAATACGCGGGGCATCACCCGCGCTCAGCAGCACCACAATATCCCCAGTTTTGACCTCCGTCGCTAGGAGTTGTGCGGTTTCAAATAAATCTCCCGAATAACGGGCGTCTGGATGGTCGCTCATCATGGCTGCTAAATCTTTAGCATCCAATCCCGGGGTAAACGTTTCCCGTGCGGCAAATACATCCGTAACCAGAACATGATGTGCCGACCCAAATGAATCTTTAAAACTGTCCGCTAAAGTACGGGTGCGGCTGTAGGTGTGCGGCTGCCAGACTGCCCATAGGCTACCCTTCCCCACCCGTTCACGCCATGCTTTTAAAGTCATCATGATGGCAGTAGGATGGTGGGCATAATCGTTAATCACTTTAACGCCGCTCGCTTCCCCCATGACTTCCGAACGGCGTTCAGTGCCTTCAAATTTTGCCAGCGCCTCCGCAATGGTTTCAAATGGTACGCCAATATGACGGGCAACCGCGATGACCGCCATCGCATTACGGATATTATGCGTGCCAATCAGTTGAAGGCTCACCGGACCAATTACCCCGCCGCCAATTTCGGCATGACAGACCACAAAATCCGTGCCGCCTTTTGGGTTGGGTTTTAAATCGACAGCCCACCAATCCGCATTTTTATTTTCGACACCATACGTCAGCACAGGCCAGAGTTGTTTACGCCGTTCCGCCGCCAGTTCCGCCGCCACCCCATCATCAGCACAGGCGACGAGCATCCCTTCCGGCCCCAGTAAATCGACAAATTTCTGGAAGGCCGCCAGCATGTCCTGGGGGGTGCGGAAAAAATCGGGATGGTCGTATTCTACGTTATTGATAACCGCAATCCCGGGATTCAGCCCCAGAAACATGTGGTCGTATTCATCGGCTTCAATCACAAAATATTCTCCCAGACCTGCTCCCGCGTTGGTGCCAAGATTTTTAATCACCCCGCCGACAATATAACTGGGGTCAAAACCCGCTTCCACCAGCACATAAGCCATCATTGCGGTGGTGGTTGTTTTGCCGTGCGTTCCTGCGATAGCGATAGTCTGCTGGCCTTCGGTAATCGCCCGCATAAAATCGCGCCGATGCACCACTGGAATTTTTTGACGCTGGGCCGCTTGAATTTCCGGGTTATCTTTGGGAACAGCCGAACTGACCAGTACCAGTTCCGCCCCTTCTATATTGGACTCGGTATGGCCTTCATAAACCGTCACACCACTTTCGCGCAGCGCCAGCGAAAGCGCATTCAGTTTCTGGTCAGAGCCAGAAACCACATACCCGTTTTCTACCAGCACCCGCGCAATGGCGGACATGCCAAACCCACTACTACCGATGATATGAATATGCTGACCAGGGATGAGTAGAAGGTTTTCCATACATTATTACCGTGCGATGATGATAATTAAAAACAAACCAGCCACCAGCCAGGTTAGCAAATTAAACTGCTGTAACCAGACCAGCGGCAAACGACTGACAAAATCGGCGCTTTCCGAAACTACAGGCGGCATGGTGAACAGCGGGTCAAGCGGGTATTCAAGCTGATCCATAAAATACCACAGCGACCCCACCACCAGATACCCATTAAATCCGCCCAGCAATGCGCCCAGGGAGCGTGTTTGCCAGCCTTCCTGACCGGGCAGCCGGGCTTCCCCGCGCCGCCCACGATAGCCGCGTGGCACAAAGGTGGTGGGCGCCTGCTGATACGAAAAAAAGGTCAGCAGAATCAGCAAAAAGGCATCCACCAGAAAACGGAGTGATGGGTTGCTGCGTCCGGCAATAAAATCAATGATCCAGGAAAATTCGGTCAGAATGAACAGGGAAAGAATAATCCCTGCCAGACTCACAAATTCCTTATAAAACCCGCGCAAATATCCCATCACGGCAAAAAAGCCAATGCAAAGCCGCAAAAAAAAGGATAATTCCATCATATGACGGCAATCAGAATGAACAAAAACAGGCCGATGACAAACAAAGTCAGCAAATTGCCTTCCAGCAGCCACGACAGGGGCAGATTGTCCGCTAATCCTGCGCTGGATGTTCCCGCCTGAGGGGGAGTAATGGTATCCAGTGGATAATTTTTAATCGCCATAAAATACCACAGCGAGCCAAACACCATATAGCCATTAAAGCCGCCCGCCAGCGCCCCCAGCAGTTTATTTTGCATCACATCCCGCCCCATGAACCTTGACTCGCGCAAACTTAGCCGCCCGGGAGGAGTCTGATAGGCAAAAAAAGTGACGATGAGCAGAATCACACTCTGCAAATAAAAAAGCGATCTCAGCGGATTGTCCGCGCTGGAGGTTAAGGAGGTAAAAAATTCATCAAACTGCACCAGCGTAAACAGTGCCAGTAAAATACCCGATGCAGCCACCAGTTCTTTATCAAACCCGCGCAGGTAGCCGATGATGGCAAACGTAAAAATGGCTAACCACAACACACTCGAAAGTTGAATCATGCCTTCCCCTTTGTAATCACCTGAGTTATGTTTTCCGCGCCATGAGTGGTGGTTAGCTGACGGGCAGCCTCCTGCATGGCCTTCAGTTTGGATGGTTGGGTTATCAGACCGCGAATAATGGGTATGAGGTCTTCATTTAATTTTTCATCGTCGAGCCGCACCGCCGCCCCCCGTTCTACCAGCCAATCCGCATTGACTTGTTGATAGCGCCAGGCGTGGGGATAGGGAACAAGAATAGCAGGCAGGCCAAAATACGGGAACTCGCCCAGAATGGACGCTCCCGCCCGGCTGACAACCAGATCCGCCGCCGCCATTGCCAGCCCTATCTCGTGCAAATATTCAAAGAGTTGATAGCGACCCCCCGGTGCCAGTTTTTGATAAGCAGCCTGCATTTCCGGCCAATCCAGGCTGCCCGTCACATGAATCACCTGTACATCTTGCAGCAAATCCTGAATATTTGCCATTAAAGCGCGATTAATAGACCGTGCGCCACGACTCCCGCCAAACACCAGCAGCGTTGGAAGGGTAGGGTCAAGGTTAAAACGCAGCTGCCCCGCTTCACGGGTGGCTTGCAGGATACTTTCCCGCAAAGGATAGCCCGTTGCTATCACCTTTTTGCCAGGGAAAAAAGCCTGGGTATCGGCTGTAGTAGCGGTGATGACTTTTGCAAACCGCCCCAGTACCTTAAGCGTTAATCCGGGTTCAATATCTGGCACAAAAATAATAATCGGAACACGGAACAGAGTCCCTGCCAGCGCTACAGGCAGTCCGACCCATCCTCCGGTTAAAAAAATGGAATCTGGCTTATGACGCAAAAAAATAAATACGGTTTGCAGCGTCCCTATGAGCAGCCGCACTAGACTGAGCAGCGCCCGCAGCAGATTCACTCCATGCAGCGGCCCGGCCTGAACCGTGTTGTAAACATCAAACGCGGTGGCATCAATCAGGTTGTTTTCAAGACCCGTTGTGCTGCCAATAAAATGCAGAATATAGGTCGGGTGCTGCTTACGAATCCTGGCGGCGACGGCTAACGCGGGATATATGCCCCCGCCGGTACCGCCCGCCGACACTATCAGTCTCAACCG
>CAZKZS010000209.1:0-8677 GCA_964557285.1 uncultured Anaerolineae bacterium
GATAAGAAACCTGTTCTACGTCCTCATCACGCATCCAGCTTGGGAAATTGCTGATCATCTGGACGCGGAGGGCTTCACGCTGCTGACGCTGTTCCTCTTTGCGGCGTTCTTTGGCTTCACGCTGGCGGCGGCGTTTTTCTGCCGCTTCTTTATGGAGTTCAACAATGAAGTCGCTCCACAATTCGCGTTTGCCTGCCCCATTATTTTCTTCGATGGCTTCAATATCTGCCAGCAGAGGATGGTCGCCTTCCGGCCAGAACACCTGATGCACATCCCCCCAGCGATACCAGAGCGCCGTTTTGTTGTAATCCTGCGACACTGGCCTGACGCCTTTGTTATGCAACAGTGTTTTGATGTAGCTGGCTTTTAAATCTGTTACCAGCCGCACCTGACTCAGGCTGATTTCTAAGTCATCTTCCATGTTAAGCAGCTTATCACGGTTGTTTCGCAGGGCATGGACTTCATGCGCCGGAAAACGTTGAACCCCATCCGGGCAGCGCCGATGACTTAGCAGGCTGCGATTCATCAACATCCTGAAAACACGCTGCGACACGTCCAGAACAACTTCGGCCTGAGCGCGGGTATACAGCCGCGCCAGCGCCTTCGCCCGCACTGTGTCGCCATCGGTCGTAAATTCACGCAGTTCATCACCCGCCCACTGGAGAATCTCTGCCCAGGCTTCATCATGCCGTTTTTCGGCTTCAGCCAGCGCATAACTATAGGCGGTGTCATAATCGGTATTCGTGAGGTAATACCAGGTGGTGTAGGGCTGGAACAGCTTCACTTCAATGCGACCAATTCCAGCCTCAGCCAGTCGATTCCGTTCGACCAACTCCATCGTAAAATAGTTGCCAATCCGGTCACTTAAATCCTGCTCAAACAGCGCGGGCGGCGCATCGGGCGCAGCAAGGACATCCCGCACCAGCAGGGCAAAATTAGGCAATCCGGTCACTGCCCCGTTATTTTGTGCCAGCTTTTTGGCTTCTTCTTTGTCCAGACGTGCCGGATCAAAAATCAATTCATCAATGGTCGCCACCTGACCGAGGGCTTTGGCTTCCTGAACGGCTTTGTCGGCTTTTCTCCAATGACGGTTGAGATAGCGGCGGTGAATCACCCCGCTTTCGGATGCTTTGACGAGCGTTACAACGTTCTCGCTGCCGATATGTGGTTTTCTTCTTTGCATAGTTCCTTATCCGTTTAAAACACGGATGTTCTTACTCATTCTAACGGAATATTTCATTCTTGCTCGTTAAAATCATCTCACTATTAGGGAAATAAAGCGAATGACACAGGATTTATTGGCATATTTTACTGCTCGCACCGAGTCAATGGTGTCCCTGCTGGAAAATCTTGTCCGGCATGAATCCCCTTCCAGAGACAAAGCGCTGGTTGATACATTAAGTTTATATTTACATGACATTTTAATCGAATTAGGGGCAGATGTCACGCTAATTTTACGTGAGAAAGTCGGTAACATGCGTCTGGCAAAATGGAACGCAGAGAAAACCGGACAGCCGATTTTACTGCTGGCACATCTGGATACGGTGTGGCCTGCGGGGACGCTGGAAACGAGTATGCCGCTTCGACGGGATGAGAGTCGGCTGTTTGGTCCCGGGGTGCTGGATATGAAAGCAGGTATTGTCATTGCGCTGGAAGCTATACACGGGCTGCGGGAAAGAAATGAACTGCCTGACTCTCCTCTCTGGCTGCTGCTGACGACGGACGAAGAAACGGGCAGCACCCACAGCCGAAAGTTGATTGTGGAACTGGCACAGCAGTGTCGGCTGGTGCTGGTCCTAGAACCTGCGGCAGACAACGGCGGCCTCAAAACCTCCCGTAAAGGTATCAGCGAATATACAGTAAAAGCGAGAGGGGTAGCTTCCCATGCCGGACTCGCTCCTGAAGAAGGGGTTAATGCGGTGGTGGAACTCGCCCATCAAACCCTCAAAATCCACAGCCTGAACAACCTTCGTAAAGGAACATCGGTCAGTGTGACTCAGGTATCGGGCGGCATCACCAACAATATTATTCCGCCGGAAGCCTCCTGTTACGTGGATGTGCGATTCTTTTATAAAGAAGAAGCGGAACGGGTGGATGAGGCTATTCAATCGCTGTCACCCGTTTTACCGGGAAGTTCGTTAGAAATTACCGGAGGCATTGACCGCCTGCCAATGGAGCGTACTGAGCAGGTCGTCTACTGGTTTCAGAAGGCGCGAGGACTGGCTGAAAATCTGGGGTTTTCACTGGATGAGGCCGCCGTTGGTGGGGTGAGTGATGGCAATCTGACGGCAGGCGCTGGCATCCCAACGTTAGATGGGTTAGGCGCACAGGGGGCGGGCGCTCATGCCCTGCACGAACACATTTTGATTCGCAGCCTGCCCCGTAAGGCTGCACTTCTGGCCGCTATTTTGCGAGAAATCTAAAGTCTCCCCCAAAAAAAACCGGATGTGAAGGTTTCACATCCGGCAGGAGCGAGACAATGGCAGTGAGCAAACATCAAGAATGGGATATACGCTTTGCTGTAAAGAGGAACAAAACAGCACCGGTTATCAAGAATAATCCCCGCTGCCAGCCGGGGGTTAGCTCAAAAAAGCGGGTGTACAAACTGGGTTTGGTGAGGTTTTGAAAATCCCCTTCGACTCTTCCCAGCACATTTAACGGCTCAAACAGGTTGTCCGGGCCGTGATAGGGTTCATTTGTTTTTTGGAGTTCAAACCCCAGATTTCCTATCAGCAGCAGTCTATCCACCAGCGCCGGACTTAGCCGTTGTAGCAGGGTAAACAGCATACTTGCACCGCCAATATACAGGTCACGCTGCGGATTTTTTACTGCATGGACAATCGTTTCGGCGGCAAGTTGCGGAGAATACGCTGGAGGAAAGGGCATCGGCTTGACCCCCATTTTGGAACGGGCATGGCTGAAAAAGGGTGTATTAATGCTGGCCGGAAAAATTGTGACCACATGAATATACGGATGGTCGCGTTTTAGTTCCAGCCGGAGTCCTTCTGTGAAACCTTTTACGCCGTGTTTGGTAGCACTGTAAGCCACCTGTAACGGAATCGCCCGGTTGCCCAGCGCCGAAGAAAGGTTAATGAGCGTTCCCTGTTTTTGCTGAATCATGTGGGGCAGGGCGGCTTTGACTCCGTACATCACACCCAATAGATTCACCTGAACCAGCCGATTCAGTTCTTCAATCGAGTTTTGTTCTACCGTCGCGTACATGCTCACGGCGGCATTGTTAATCCAGGTATCAATGCGGCCAAAGGTGTTGACAGTTTCCTGTGCCAGATTCTGCACCTGTTCCCACTGAGAGACATCTGTTACCACCACCAGCGATTTTCCGCCGGACGTGCGAATCTCGCGGTCGACTTCTTCCAGCGCTATCCGGTTACGGGAAGCCAGCACCACTGATGCCCCGGCACGACCCAGTTGCAGCGCTGTTGCGCGTCCGATGCCGGACGATGCTCCTGTAACAACCACCACCTGTTCATGGAGAGGGCTAGGCATACCATTTCCCTTTTACTGCATACACCTGTCCTCATTGTGCTTGAGACTTGTAGGTTTGACATCACTCTAAGGAGTAATTTTGTCTACTGCCTGAGGCGCTCTAAAGTATTAAAAAGTTCGGTGCTGGTGGTAATGCCGCGCATTATTTGTAAAAATTCCTTCAGGCTGCCAGAACGGGCGCGGATTTCATAAATTGCTGCCCCGATAGGGCTGCCGCCGCCGCCTTCCGTCACAAGGATAGTGCTGCCATCGGCGCGGGATTCCACCACCGGATTATCCTGATACCCTGAATTAAAGGCGAACCATGCCTGATTTAAGACTCTCATTCCGGTGTGCTGGCGGCCATTTGCCATGACAAACTCTGCTGCTGGAACATTATCCAGCGCCAGCAGATAATCGGTCATGACGCGGGTATGGTGCAGCCATTGACGCTGGTCAGTATCGGGCGGCGGTAAATTGGGGTCGGCAGGAGGGGCATACCCTAACAGCCCATACTGCTGCACACGCCGATTCAAAATAAACTGAACTTCGGGGGCACTTTTGACTTCCAACAAATAATCCAGCATGGCGCGGGTCACGCTGCGGGACGTATCGTAAGGCGTATAAATTGGGCTGTCTCCCCAGTGGTCAATCTGCGGACGCTGCGGATTCTCTACGGCGGCCAGCAAAAGCCGATAGTCCGGCGCAGGCTGTAAATACACCTGCCCCTGGATGAGTTCATCCTGATAAAATTTTTCAATCACCTTATTTCCAATTTCATTCCCGACAACGGTGGCTGTTGTTTCGTTGATAATGCGGGTTTCCTCGCTGCTCAGATACTGCATCCCCAAAGGGAAAAAAATCAGGTAGTGATGTGACCATTCATGGGCGGTAATTTCAAAGGCCACCACCGCCCGGTCCGTTTCCATGACCATCGCAGGCCAGACTCCGATGCCCCCAATACGGGTAATCCATACGGACATTTCCGGCACGGCCTGGGCAATCTGCGCTTCCAGTGCTACCCGATGGGTAAAATCGGCGGGTTTTAAAACAAGGGTGGTATACTGGCGGATTTCGTCACGCGGGGAAACTACCAGCACCTGCGGCGGATTCAAAAAATGCATGGTCACAGGCGGGATTATCTGCCCCAGGACATCGAATCCTTCATCCTGTAAAACCGCGCTGACCTGCCCTTCGATAATATGCTCTACTAGAGGGCGGCGCGACTCCAGTTCTTTCTGGATGTTTTCGTAATTGGCCTGCAAATCCGCCAATGATAGGCCGGAAGGCTGAAGCGATTCGGCTTCAATTTGCTGCTCCAGCGCCCACAACTGGCCTTGCAGCGTAAAATATTCAAGGACAAGCTGTTTACGTTTATCCTCACTGATATAAGCGTGATAGCCAAAAAGCTCCTGTTGGGCTTTGTTCAAAATAGCCTGAATTTCCCACACCGCAAAATCAAAACGTTCGCCGCGTGTCACCAGCGCAATTCGTCCCCGCACGCTGGTATCATGGTCGGCGTTGCGGTCAATGACCAGCGCGATTAGTAGCAGAAGCAGGAAAATCCGCCAGAAACGCATCATTTATTCGTAGCGGAAACGCCAGATAGCAAATGTCAGCAGCCCCACCGCCATTAGCAGCAGCACGCCAACTTCCGGCAAAACATCTATGATTCCGCCGTCATCATAAATAATGTCCCCAAATCCATCCATAGCCCAGGCAATCGGGGAAATATGCCCCACTTTTTGCATCGTTTCCGGCACAATTTCCAGCGGCCACCACGCCCCGCCCAACGGCGCAAGTGTCAGCACCATCAGCGTGGTAATCCCGCCCGCCTGATTGCTGGTTCTGACCAGAGTCGCCATGGCAAAACCAAGCGCTGTTCCAGCAAAACAGTAGGCCAGTACCACCAGTGTTATCGCGGCATAATTTGACCCCCACTCCACGTTCATTAGCAAACCAACGATGATAAACACCGCAAACTGAATGACCCCGAAGAAAAATGCTCCCAGCACCTTACCTATCACTACATGAGATTTCGGGGCGGGTAGGGTAAAAAGACGCTGTAACGTTCCCTGCTCGCGTTCCAGCACGAGGTTAATCGCTAAGCCCGTCAGCGAAAACAGGACAAACATCGTCCCCATGCCCGGCACACTCTGACTTACCCCGAGAGCGCGGCTGTCATTTTCGCTGGAACTGACCGCAACCAATCGGGCGGCCGGATTTTGCAGCCCTGCTTTTGCACGCGCCTGCAAGTTTTGGAGATCAGCCTGTGCATCTGGCGATTCACCAAAATAGGCTTCTGCCGTTTCGACCCCAATACGGGCAATCATCAAACTGCCGCCGACTTCTGAAATGGCTGTTTCAACCGCCGTCCGGGTAATCGTCGGCGCGTTAAACTGGTCGGCGCTCTGATAGGTTAATTCAACAGGCTGTCCGGCTTCCAGCGCGGCGCCGAATCCGGCAGGAATGATTAGAATAGCTGTCGTATCGCTCTCCTTAATTCGGTCTGCGCCCACGTCAGTAACATCAGCATTTGGGTCTAAATTGCAGCCTTCTGGATTTTTATCCGACCCGTACAGGCAGATTTCAACCGCCGTATCTCCACCGCGAATTTCCTCAATCAATTCCGCAGAACGTTCGGAATTATCCTCATCCATCACATCCAGATACAGCACGGTATCCGGGTCGCCAATTGCCAGCCCCAGGATGAACATCATCAGAATGGGAACAACAAACGACTGAAGGTAGGTGGATTTATTTTGGAGTTGGAGCGTAATATGCAGCCGCATTATATTCAAAATAGTGGTCATCTTATTTCTGCCTTCCGCCCAAACCACCACAGCGCCACCACAAAATACACGGCTGCCATACCCAGCAGCACCAGCACATTCGGCAAAATGTCGCTCAGTGAGGCGTTGTTGTTGGCAAGGTCGTTAAACCCGTTAATCCCCCATTTGTTCAGCGACAGGTTGCTGATGAGAGCCACAATCTCAACATCAATCGGGACGAAGGTTCCACCCAACAGCCCCAACAGAATCAGCACTGCCGAACTGATATTATCTGCCTGAGCCACATCTTTGCTGAAAGCAGCGATAAACAGTCCCAGCCCCGTTCCTGCCGCCACCACTGCCAGCGTAATCAGCGCCAGACCAGGATAATTATCACCCCACAAACTGCCTTCTCTGCCCAGTAAAAATGCGACGATAGGGGTGACAAGCAGCAAAATGAGCATTTGAATCAGCCCTGAGCCGTAAGTCCCCAGTAGTTTGCCCAGCATATACACCCAGCGCGGCGTAGGCGTCGTTAAAATACGCTGCATGGTCCAGTTGCGCTGTTCCTCCAGAATTTCGCGCGTTCCCGCCGCCATCGCAAAGGTCATAAAAAAAATCGCCATGCTGGGCGCGAAATAACGAAGCGAGTCAAATTCTTGTTTTTCACCCTCCACATTGACCCGACTCAACCGGATTCCGGGGTCAGCCTCCCCACTATAGAGTCTGGATAGAGCATCGTTGGCCGCCGCAGCAATGCGGTCAGGGGAGGTACTGCGCTGAATAAAATAGCCATTCTGTCCAATGTAAACGGTCTGCGCGGCCTGCCCCATGTTCACGTTGTTAGTTAACTGCTCTACAATGGCGGTCACAACAGTAACACTAACTTCGGCTCTAGGATTGTAATACAGTTCAATGATGCCCTGCTGCAAGGGGTCAATCACGCTAGCGGAAAAATCCGGCGGAATAATAAGCGTAGCACGAATATCTCCCCTATCCACCATCTCACGGGCTTTTCGGGGGTCGGATTCCAGGCTAGCAGAAATTAATTCTTCCAGAGCTTCGGGCGGATTTTCAACCAGAATATCAACGTAATTCTGCTGCCCTAAATTGATGTGTCTACCGTCGCGGCTGGTATACCCTTTATCAAGATTCACGATTTTAATCTCGGCGTCTGGTAAATTAATATCCGTGTCCTGCGTACCAAATGCCAGCCCAATAATGGTGCTGATGGCGATAGGTGCAAGGAACATGTAAACCACCGCGATTCGGTCTGTATAGGTGCGGTAAATGCCATTCCAGGCAATGGCTACAATTCTGGTTAGCATTTTCCCTCCTATTCCCGTAACGCGCGGCCAGTAAGCGACAGAAAAACGGCTTCAAGGTTAGGCTCTTGCACTTCCACCGAATACAGCCCCGTCCCATTATCCATGAGCAGGTTGATCACTTCGGGCAGGATTTTTCGGCCACGCGGGGAAATCACATGCAGTTCGCCTTCGTCTGGTTTGGAGATGGTATGGTCAACCAGTTCCAGCGTATTGATTTTTCCCAGCACGGCGGGGGTCACTTCTCCCACTTTAAAAATGAGTGTATCTTTTTCGCCCACCTGCTGGATAAGTTCACCCAGTTTGCCCATCGTGATAATTTCGCCGTAGTCGATGATGGCAATCCGGTCAGAAAGTTCCTGTGCTTCTTCCATGTAATGAGTCGTGTAGAGGACGGTCATGCCTTCGTCATTCAGTTGTTTAACCGTATCCAGAATCCGGCGGCGGCTTTGCGGGTCAATGGCAACGGTTGGTTCATCCAAAAATACCATTTTGGGGCGGTGCATCAGCCCAATGCCGATATTGACGCGCCGTTTCATCCCGCCGGAGTATTCCTCAATTTTATCGTTGGCGCGGTCTGACAGGTCGATAAGGGCTAAAACTTCATCGGCACGTTTTTTAAGTTCCTTTCCACCTAACCCATACATACGCCCAAAAAATTCAAGATTCTGGCGGGCGCTGAGGGTTGGGTACAGGGCAAGTTCCTGTGGCACAACCCCAATTTGCTGTTTGGCCTGAACCGGTTTCTGGGTCACACTGTACCCGCCGATGATGACATCTCCCCCTGTGGGGGTAAGAAGCGTACTCATCATACTGATGCAGGTGGTTTTGCCCGCCCCATTAGGGCCTAATAAACTAAAAATTTCACCTTCATAAATCTCAAAATTAACGCCGCCATTTTTGCCTACCGCGAATACCCCGTCAGGCGGCTTGTACTGTTTTTGCAAATTCTGAACCTGCACAAAAGGGTTCATGATTTGGCCTTTCTTTCATAACAGCCAACACTATGACTCCGGCCTGGCTATTTGACCAGTCATTTTTTTATACGTGGAGATAGGTCAGGGGGTTCTATTTTGGGGAAAAGGGGCTTTTAAA
>CAZKZS010000210.1:0-8606 GCA_964557285.1 uncultured Anaerolineae bacterium
CGCAGGTTGCCTATTTGCTGGTAGAACTGACCCATTTCAAGCCGACTCAGGTTTACAATGCGCTGGAAAACTGGCTGTCACAGACACATGCTGCCCTTCAACAATATGACCTTACCGACAGCCAGTTTCAGGCCATTATTCACACCTTTGCCGATACCCTGCATCACTGGCAAACCATAGGCGATATGCTGGTTATGGGACGGAAGCGTCCGGTGGTGCGGCTGCTGCAAACCATGTCCCAGGCGATTCGTCCTTATAACTCCAATGTAGCGAACTGGTTTGAACAAAATGCCCGCCTGATAAAAGACGCGGATATTATTGAAAAATTCAGCCCCAACCCGACTCTGGGTGATATTTTGCTGGATGGCTACCGGGCCTGGGACATTGGGCAAAGTGGTAAGGCAGCCGACCATGCCCGCCGTGCAGCGCAAATCGCGGTGACAGATGGAGAAGTTCAGGCGGTGGAACGGCTGCAAAAACTGGCGGAAATCACGCAGCGCTGGTTAAACGAAGGCGGGGTGAACGACCCACAGCTTACCCGGGAGTCCGAACAGGCCGCGCTCAAGCTCTTTTTGCCGGATGAGCAGACCGAATACGAGCGTTTTAACCAGCAGATGCCCAGCGAAGAAACCTACCTTAAAGCGATGCGGCTGGGTATTGTGGCCTATATGCGGGAAAGCAGCACAGCGGGATTCCGGGCGTTGTTTTTGTATTATGCGCTGTGTGGCATGATGGCAATTCAGGACGATAACCTGCATGAAGCCGATTTCTGGCGAGAAGCCATGCTGCACACCGATGAGCGTTATAAAACCCATCCCCTGTTTACGACGTTTGATACCGCGCTGACCCGCCGCAAGCTGGTGTTACGGGCGGAAGAAGTCTTAAACAGCATCCGTTCTTTTGACGATTTAGGGGAAGCCAAAAAAGCGGTGAACGCACCTCTGGCGGAGGACTGGCTCAAGGATGCACAGCAGGCACTGAATCTGCTGGATGCCATGCGTGGTCACTGGGCAGATGGAGATTTTCGTGCCGCCCGTGATTCTCTTACTCATGCGCTGGACAGCCTGAAATCGGCGGAAAAAAACGGCAGTATGCACCTGACCGCGCTCCTCAATTTTGTAACTCCCTACCGCGAACGGGCGATTGAGCTGATTGAGCAAAAGCAGGTAGTGGAACAGGCCGCGATGGAGGGCAGCCTGGAAAGTAATCCGGCGGTCCCAAAAGCGCTGGAACGTATTGTGCAGCTTTCCGAATCCACGATGGGCGCGGAATATGTGCGGCAGGTAAAACTCTGGCGAGAAATGTATAGTAAGATGGTACGAACCCATCACAACTACCGCCTCAGCAAAAAGGAAAAAATCGCCGAATTTGAGATGAACTTTTCCGCCCTGTTCATTGAAAAACATCCGGCTTATCGCCTGTTCCAGCGCTGGTATGACGCTGCCCGCGCCCTGCCAGAGGATGAAAAAGAAGACATTCAAATTGAGGTGGAAACGTCGGTTGAAGCCGATGATATTCCTATTTACGAAGAAGAAGAAATCTCTGAATCTCCGGTTGTGGAAGAAAAAATCACCGAGGTCATGCCGGAAATGGTCGGGGACTACGATGAACTACCCGACCCCTACGGCGAACCCGACCACACACGCTCCTGGAATAAAATTATCCTGGCTGCGCTGGTGATTCTGGCGCTGCTGGCGGCAGGTGCTGTTTTCCGTGTGTTGACCCGTCAGGAAAAACCGATTACTCGATTAGAAGCAACTGCTACCCGTGCCTTATCGCTGCTGAGTCCTGCCAATGCAACGGCTACCGCGCAGGCTATCCTGGCCGGCCCGCCGAGCAGCACCCCGACTCCAACCAACACCACACGTCCAACAATGGCGCTGGCCTCCCCAACACATACCCCGCTTCCCAGTGATACACCGACCGACATCCCAACCGATTTACCAACGCTGACCCCAACCACTGCCATCACCATTGTGACCAATACACCGCCTCCACAGCCAACAGAAGTTATTCCTACTGCTACCCTGCCTCCGCTGCCCACACAAATTGCCGCCGCATCAGGGGTTATTAATGCGCTGGAAGTGCTGCACGCTGTTCCACCCGATGATTACGCATGGGATAGCACCTTTTTTAGTGAAGGGGCGGGCGGAATCTGGCAGCTTGGCGCAACCGTGGAGCAGGCGGGTTCAGCCCCGATTGCGGTAGTCATGCCGCCGCAGTTTTTAGATTATTTTGAACCGAATACCGCTCTTAATGTGCGCCGCGTGGAAGTGGTCATGGAACTGACCATTTTTGACCCCGAACGGCTGGAAAATGGGCAGGTCTTTTTTGGACTGGGCATCCAGAATCCGCAGCGTCAGCGTTACGGGGCAGAAGTACAGGTACAGCGCGTGGGCGTGGTCAGCCTGGGAATCCATGAAAACGGCACGTTTGTTGGACGTTCGCAGATTCCCATGCAGCCCGTGCGGGTGACTCTGGCGTTGCAGCGACAGAATGATGGAACAGTTGTCTTTTTTATCAATGGACAGCGATTAGGAGTATCCCCTGCCCTGTATCCCCTTGACCAGCCTGTGAGCCTTGTTTTATATAATGCGGGCGGCGGTATGTTTGTTTCTGTGTATTCCCTCTCGCTGGAGTTAGCCCCTTGACTCATTTTTACGATATTGGCAATTTGATTGATACCTATGCGCTGGGACATTACGCACGGGTCTTTGATGCGGTGGATTTACGCACCGGACAGGAAGTAGCCCTGAAAGTCATGCGGGCTGAACATTTAACACCGGACGGCCAGCCGCGCTGGGAAGCGGAAGCCTTTCTGCATGAAGCCGATTTGCTGCTGGATTTGGCCGACCTGCCCGCCGTAATGAAACTGTATGACTGCGGGTATCTGGAATCGAGTGCTGCGCACCCTTCCGAAGGCAGCATCAAATCGTTTGGCCTGAGTATTGACGCCTTCCGCGCGGAATTTTTCCCCAGTTTGCGCGATGGGTGGCGACCCTATTTAAGCCTGGAACGGCTGCCCCGTCAGGATAATTTGCTGTATGTGATGAAATCTGATGAGCAGCGCCGACGTTTGCCGACAGAAGAAGCGCTGGATTTAGCCCTTCAATTTGCCCAACTGCTTTACCGGACACATAAAAAAAACATTGTGTACTTAGATCACAAATTGGAGCATCTTTTCTGGGACGGCAGGCAGCTTCGTATTATTGACTGGAACAGTTCCAAACGAGTTGGCGGCATCGGACAGCCAGCCGAACAACAAATCATCAATGACCTGCATAACCTGTGCGTGGGCATTTTGTATCCGATTTTAACGGGACAGTCTCCTCAAAAAGGCTCGCTCCGTCCACAGCCGGGGTCACAGGCCGAAGTAGACCGCCGTTATGAAGAAATTCAGCATCTGGATTTCAGCACCGCACCGGACTTGAGTCCTGCCTTAATGGATTTACTGGAAGCGGGCGCGAAAAAACAAATCCCTACTGCAACGGCACTTCTGGCAGAACTGCAACGGATTGCGGTACGCTTTGGATGGAGTTTTGCGGGGCAGAGCAGTTCACCCGCCCTGATTCAGGCACGCGAACACATGCGGCATGGGCTGGAAAAACTGCGTGAAAGTCAGGAAGCCGCCCGCCATGCCCGTGAGTATCTTCTGGAAGCGGCGATTTTAGACGGTATTAATGAAGATATGGAAGATGAACTGCGGCGTTTAATGGGGCAGATTAGCCAGTTTTTGAATCACCGCCCTATTCCTTAATACAATGAGGTTTCACATGGCTGATTTAGGACAGCGTTTAGAAGCACTTCGCCATCAGATTGAAAATTTACCCGCCAGCGCCGGCGATTTGAATCGGCTGGAGGCTGAAGCACGGGAATTGATGGCACAGAGCAAAAATACAGAATTTGAACAGGAAGCCCGCGACCTTTTTACCCAGTTAGCCCGCCGCAGCGCCCCCGCCAGCACGAGCAGCAGCGCGGGTGAAATTCGCAGTTTGCTGCGCCGCGCCCGTATCCGGCTGGAAGTGGCCGCCAACGACAGTGATATTGACGAAGCGATTGATATTCTGGCGCAGGCACTGGATTTGAACCCCGACAATGCGGAAACCCATCAACTGCTGATGCAGGCAGCGCAGCGCAGTTCCCAGCACGCTATGAAGGTGCAGGGGCTTTTGGAACGTTACGGCATTGAAATTGAAGCGCCTGAACCGCCCCCCCCGCCTGAAACCCTAAAACCTGTTCCTGCCGCCGTCATTATCCCGCCCCTGCCTACCGGAGATGACCCGATGGCGGAGGTGGCTCAGGCGTATTATGCAGGCAACTATCAGCGCACGGTAGAACTGGCAAACCGGATTCTGGCAAAAGACCCGAATAATGCTCAGGCCATCGAATACCGCCAAAAATCGGAAGATAACCTGATGCGCGGCATCGTTCCCGACCATCGGATTCCGTTTGAAGCACGAATCGCTTACAACCGGGCGAATTCGCTGGTACGGGCGGGAAATTATGATGAAGCGCAGCGTTTGTACCAGGAAGCCCGTGACCTGGCGGCACGGGCAGGCATTACCAGTTGGAACGACCTTGAACAGGCGCTGCTGGATATTCAGGATTTGGCGCTGGCACGCGAACTTTTAAACGAAGGGGATCGGCTGCTGGCGGCCGATGATTGGGAAGCGGCGCTGCGTAAATATGAAGGAGCGCTGCGCGTTGTGCCAAACGACCCTCTGGCCGAAGATCGGATTGAACTGGTGCGGCGGGTTAAAGCCCAGTTTGACCAGGCGGCGGTTCAACTCAATATGATGAGTGGTGGCCTGATGGAACGTGCCGACATGCTCATGAATCTGATGCAAACGCTAGCGTCCATTCGTCAGACTCTCCCCGGCAGTGACCGCCTTCAGCAGATGGTCAACGAAACCCGAATGCGAATGGAAGGCATCAAAGCGCAGATTCTTTCTCAGGCGGGCAACATTTTGACTCGGATTGAAACCGCTTCTTCGCTGGAAGAACGCGCCCGCCTCAGTCAGGATGCACGGGCGCTGCTGACGGTTGCCGTTGGCTTAGACCCCACCGACCCCAAAGCCAGCGCCGATTTACAGCGTGCAGAGCAGGTTTTTGGCGAAGTCAACGATGCCCGTCAGATTATGGACAGGGCGCAGGGGCTGATTGCTCAAAAAATGGACGGGGAATTGAGTCAGGCACGGACTCTGCTGGCCGGACTGCGCCAGCATGCGACGGATGCCCGCTACCGGAGTCTGGTTACAGATTTATTAGGCGCTCATATCGAACGTATTGAAGCCGCTTTAGATCGGGGTGATACTGCCGACGCGGAACGCTGGCTGAGTCTTGTCCGCGAAGACCCCTTCCGCATTTTGGGCCGCCGCACCGAAATTTTGCGCCTGATGGATGAACTGCGGCGGCAAAAACGGATACGTTTTTTTCAGCGTGCAGCCATCGGCGGGGTGATTCTGGTGGTACTGGCAGGATTGGCATTTTTAACGCGGGATACGTGGCAGGCGGAATTTTTCCCCACAAATACCCCTACCTCTACGGCTACAACTACCGCAACAGCTACGGATACCCCGACGCTGACCCTGACCCCGACGCTGACCCTGACCCCGACATTGACCCCAACGGTTACGTTTACACCTTCGCCGACCAACACAGCCTCACCGACCATGACCGCCTCATTTACGGTGACACCTTCGTTGACTCCGACCCATACCTATACACCGAGCATCACCCCAACGCCGAGTTATACGCCCACGCCAAGCGAAACACCGGCCGTCCTGTGTCGCATTTTTGCCAACGACAATGTTTTTATTCGGGCGCTGCCAACCACCAATTCCGGCAG
This sequence comes from uncultured Anaerolineae bacterium, assembly GCA_964557285.1. Classification (GTDB taxonomy): domain Bacteria; phylum Chloroflexota; class Anaerolineae; order Aggregatilineales; family J027; genus SB15. The sequence continues at coordinate 5,849 of CAZKZS010000210.1, forward strand.
CATTTACCGCGCGACCCGCAATACCTCCATGAATGTGTATGAGCAGCGTATTGGTGAGGACAGCCGCATCTGGTATCGGGTGCGAATTGAAATTGAAGGCGGCGCGGTGGTGGAAGGCTGGGTGCGTTTCGACTTTGTGGTTGAAATTTCGGAATGTCCACCGATTCAGTAAATTCGGGCGAGAGAAACCTCTCGCCCCTTAATTAGAATACCCAACCCATTCTAAAAACAGGTCATCTAACTGCACGCCGGAAACTTCTTCAAAAATGGTCTGCAAGTCAAAAGGGGTCGCGGTCCGGTACCGATATTCCGCTAAATAACGCTGAATGGCCGAGTCAAAATGTTCCTGCCCGATGGCTGTAGAAAGCACATGGAAAAAGTATGCCCCTTTGCCGTAGACAATGCTTGAGTAAGCAGCATCATTATAATCAGAAGGCGTAAAGCCGATTTTCAACACTTCCCCGCCATTTTCAAATTCCTGATACCGTCCCTGCTCCACCCGAATAGCCGAGTTGTAGCCATTTTCACCCGCTATATAACGCCAGTAGACGGCGACTGAATATTCGGTCAGCGCTTCATCCAGCCAGGGATACAGCGTCTGGTCGCTGCCGACCATGCTGTACCACCATTGATGGGCAACTTCATGCACGGTCACAATCTGGAAAAAAGGTTCGCCCAACCGCCAGAGATTATCCGCCACCACAATCAGCCCCGGATATTCGATCCCGCCCGCGCTGGTATACGTTTGCACCACATCCAATTCTGGATAGACGTATGGGCCGTAGGCTTCCGTAAAAGCCGCGATTGCATCCAGCGTCCAGAGCAGCGCCATTTCCGCGCTGGCTTCTTTGCCCGGCAGGTAATGAACATTGACCCGCACATCCTCAAAGGTATCCGAAACCGTTTCATAGACTGCGCTCGCCATAATCGCAAAATCACGCATTAACGGCGCGGCATATCGCAGGATGAGCTTGTCATCCTGTGCGGTCTGTTCCACCAGAGAACCGGAGGTAATGACCTTAAGATAAGTGGGGACAGTCAGGGTCACATCAAAATTGGCGGTTTCACTGAATACGGCGTCGCCGCGTGGATGCCGGACTTCCTGCCACCATCCTGTAGACGGGTGATAAACGGATAAAAGTGGTAGGGCGCTGGCAAAAGCAAGTTCTGTTTCCAGATAACTTAACTGATTGTATAAATACTGCTCTCCCTGAAAAACGACCAGTTCATAATGCAGGGTCAGGGAGAGTTTTTCATCTGGCGCTAACGGCTGTGGCAGGGGAATTTTTACCACTGAACCCGTTTCATCCGAAGTGGGGGTTACAGGGCTGCCATTCACCATCACATCACTCACCGCCGCCTGCCCACCAAACGAGTCCAGGTTGGCATACAGCCGGAACACCAGGTCATTCAGCACGTCCGGCGTGGTGTTGGTATAGGTACAATCAAGTGTGCCACTTAATTCGACCTGCTCAAAATCTGGAATCAATTCCAGATGAAATGTGTAAACCGGCACATCAGGAAAGCGGTTTAAATCCTCAGCAAACTGCGGGCGCAGTCCCTGACTGAAAAAAACATCTACTACGAATAAAAAAATCAGGCCGATTTTTTGCATAGGTTACTGTCCTGTACGGGGGGTAGCGGACGGGCGGCGGGTGGGTGTAGAAGTAGGAGTAATAGGGGTCGGGGTCGGCGTGAGTGTCTGAGTCGGCAGCAGGGTCGGCGTTGGCGGCACATTAGCAGCGCTGTTCAACTGTTCAGTCTCAAACCCCTCACATTTAAAATCAGCGATTCGTACCCAGGCAGGCTGTCCCTCATGAACAATTTGCAGCCAGGTGTTTTCCTGATTTCGCACAATGGGATTCACCGCCGTCCCTATATCTGATAAAACCCCTACTACATCATAATTGATATTCGGCCCTGTATAAATTTTGCCTTCCGGGTTGGAAAGCAAACAGCGCGGCGCTTCTACCGCAATCACCAGCGTGCGGGTGTTTTCAGTAGCATCCTCCCCTACGGCACGCAGCGTCACACTGACCGGCCCCGTTGGAAAAATGGAATACCGATTCAGACCGGAGGCAGCCAGTTTCGGGATTTCCATATCAGGCAGTTCCGCGCTCTGCAAAAAAATCTGCGATTCTCCCTCAACCACGGCTGCGCCCTGCACCTGCCAGACAAAATCAATCGGCTGGTTGATATTCTGAATCAACGTGACCGGAGTTGACCTGAACTCGGTAATAGCCGGTTTAACGCTCACCGACGCTGTTTCGCTCTGCACACCGCCCGAATTTTCAACATTCAGGGTAATTTCATACTGTCCGGTGGTTTGTAGTTGAAGCTGGTAGGCTGAGGCGGCCGGATCATCCACAATGATGGTTTGTGGAGCTTGCCCCGGACGGGCAGAGGTAATGGTTACTTTCCGTGCATCCTGAATTTGCCAGGTGAGTTGAATGGGTTCGCCCAGAACGACCTCCGGCTGGCTGGCCGAAAATGTCAAAATCGCAGGAATGACCGGATTATCATCACTGGTTTCTTCCCCGCCGCCTAATAACAGGGCGACCAACACCACCAATCCAATCGTCGCCACGGCAACCAGGGGTACGGCCAGCGTTGCCACCCAGGAGGGCAAAAGGGGTTTGGCGATATACCGTCCGGGAACGGCTGCCTGAAATCCTGAAGCATCGTGTGAGAGGGCGATAACATCATATTTGTACTCGCGGGTTTTACCTATCAGTGTCCCTTTGACTGGAGAAACCGT
>CAZKZS010000211.1:0-8574 GCA_964557285.1 uncultured Anaerolineae bacterium
GTGAGCAGCAGCCCGATAATCGGCAGCAGCAGCCCCGCCATCAGGCACAGCCCCGGCAGCCACCGCCGCCTTATATAATGAAGCAGAACGAGTGGAAAAAGCAGCGGCATCAGCCCCCATTCTTCGATGCCACGCAGCCAGTTTTTCGGTTCTGCCAGTGAAATATAACGGTCATCCGGTATGCGAGTATAATATCCCGGTCCGGCAGGAAAATTCACCATCGCCAGCGTCGTATCATCTTCCGTTTCCCCCAGATTGCCTGTATCACAAAAAAGGTGGTCGGTAATCACCCCACCCTGTAATACAGCCAGCATCAGCGCCGGCACAAATACCAGTAACCCCTGACTGACAACCGGAAAAAGCCCCTCTCCCCTTGTGGGAGAGGGGTTGGGGGTGAGGGTCGTAACCAGCATGTACAACCCCACCGCCACCAGCGGCACAGGCCATAAGGTTTCGTAAGCCAGAGGCAGCAGTCCCAACAGCAGCCCGCACAACAGCCACGCCCCCCAGGATTTTTTTCCCAGCAGAATCAGCAGCACCAGCAGGGTACAAATCCAGCCCAGATTAACACTGTGGGAATGTAAGCTGCGGCTGTACGGCTGCACCACAGACGCCCGCGCCAGAGGAAAACCAAAATTAAAAAACTGTGGACGCAGAGAGGCATCCGTTGTGCGGGCGGCAAAATAATCCAGGGCGGGGGCTGCCTGCGCGATTTCATGCAGGGCTTCATTTTGAAAAGGCAGCAGCATCCATGACGCCTGCCCATAGAAAAAAAACAGCAGCATCCCCAGCAGCGCCGCCGCTACTGCCCGCCGTGAACTCAGCCGCCACGCCACATTCAGCGCCAGCCCCAACACCGCCAGCACCGCCATCGCATTCATCCAGTCGAAGGCCGCCGCCATGTTCACCCCACTAACGCGGAAAATAACCCCACCCAGCAGCGACGGCGCATAATGATAAAACACGCAGTAATCGGGATTGGTATACAGGCGAACGGGCAACCCGCCGTTGGCAATCACCGCCGCAAGCGGTTGATGCCATTTCTGGTCAATATATTCAAAACGCCACAGCGCAGGCAGCACCCATGCCCACAGGAACAGCAGCAGTCCGTAAGAGGCAAAAAATGCTTTCGCGGATACACCCAGCGTCAGAGGGTCTACTTTTTTGCGATTCCAGAGAAAAAATGCTGCTGAAACACTCAGCAGCAGCCCCACACTTACCCAGTATCCCGTAACAGCATCCAGAGGATACAGCAGCAGATTCAGCAAAAGCAGTTGCAGCGCGATGCCCAGTCCCAGACTGGCAGGCAGCAGAGTAAACCAGCCGTTGAAGCGTAACACATAACGCGCAGCCGCAAAACCCGCCACCAGCCACACCAGGGTAATGAACAGAAGCATATTACGTATACTTTCATCAAGGCGGAACTATTGTAGCGGGTATTTGCAAAAGGAAATAGTTAAGGCAAACTTAGAAAATAAGGCAGAAAGTGACCAACCGATGATTTACAATTCCATTTTAGAAACGATGGGCAACACGCCTCTGGTGCGGCTGAATAAAGTCACACGCGGCGTTGATGCACAAATCGTTGCCAAAGTTGAATTTTTTAACCCCGGCGGCTCAGTCAAAGACCGGATTGGCATCCAGATTATCGAAGATGCGGAAAAAGAAGGGCGGCTTAAACCGGGTGGCACGATTGTGGAAGCGACTTCGGGTAATACGGGCGTGGGGCTGGCGATTGCGGCGGCGCTGCGCGGGTATCGTACCGTGTTTGTCCTGCCAGATAAAATGTCGCTGGAAAAAATTCAGCTTCTGCGGGCTTTTGGCGCACGGGTCATCGTCACCCCAACTAATGTTGAACCCGACGACCCCAACAGTTATTACAGCGTTGCCCGCCGCGTCACCGAAGAAACCCCCAACGCGATTCTGGCTAATCAATATTTCAACCCTTCCAACCCCAAAACCCATGAATTGACCACTGGACCGGAAATCTGGCAGCAGACCGAAGGAAAAATTGATGTTTTTGTGACGGGTGTCGGCACAGGCGGCACGATTACAGGCGTGTCGCGTTACCTGAAAAAGCAGAATCCGAATATTAAAATTGTCGGCGTCGATCCTATCGGGTCGCTGCTGTATGAGCATTTTAAAACGGGCAAACTCGGCCAGGCACACGGTTATAAAATTGAGGGCATCGGTGAAGATTTTGTCCCTGGCTCATATGATGTTACCGCAGTGGATGATATGGTACAGGTGGGCGACAAAGAATCCTTCCTGATGACCCGTCAACTGGTGCGCGAAGAAGGCTTATTTGTGGGGATTTCAAGCGGCAGCGCGGTAGTCGGCGCGTTGAAATATGCCCGTGAACAAAAATTGGATGCGGATCAACTGGTGGTGGTGCTGCTGCCGGATACTGGATCGCGTTACCTGAGCAAGGTGTTTAACGATGACTGGATGCGCGAAAACCAGATGCTCGACCCCAGTTGGATTGGTGCATCGGTGGAAACCCTGCTTGACCGTCGCCCGCATCATAAACTTATTCTGGCCCACTGTCAGGAAACGGTGAAAAGTGTAGCCGAAAAAATGCGCGAGTACGATATTTCACAGCTTCCGGTGGTCAACGAGCAGCAAGAATTACAGGGTCTGGTAGAAGAAGTGAAGCTGCTCCACTTTATGCTGTCGATGGGCGGCGAGTCGGCGTCCATGAAATTAGAGGATGCAGGGGTGATTACGCCGGATACGGTCACGGTCAACGTCAACACCCCGTTAGAAGCCCTGATGAGCCTTTTTACGACTCATTCCGTCGTCATCGTCAAAGAGAACGACACCGTTCGGGATATTGTCACCAAAATCGACCTGATTGATTTTCTGGCACATGGTGGCGGTTAATTTAAAAAAGGACGGACCATGAAACATGAACGTATCAGTATTACCCCTACCGTGATGGGCGGCAAACCCTGCATTGCAGGAACACCGATCACAGTTGAGCTTATTCTGGAAGATCATCCCCGCCTGACCCGTGAGGATATTCTGGCAGCGCTGGCTTTCGCGTCCGACTATATGGCACAGCAGGCCGGTTCGTGCAATCTCGACTCACGGTGAGGGAAGTCTCGCCCTATGAAGCCCCACCCCCCAAACGGGGCAGGCGATGGAGTGGGTGTGGCATTTATGCAGTAGTTATTTTATTGGGGATAGGGCTGGCGGCGCTGGTGTGCGCGGGCATTGTGTTGTATTTTCCCGACCCCGATCCTCCCCCTACCCCTACCGTTCCCTTCATCCCCACAATAACTCTGACGCCAAGCCCGACTGTTACCCCATCCCGCACGCCGACCAGCACCAGCACGGCGACCGATACCAGCACTCCAACCACAACTTTCACCGCCACACTGACTCCTACTGCGTCGTTTACGGCATCGGATACGCCTAGCAACACCCCAACATGGACATTTACGCCCAGCGACACGCCGACTCATACCCCGACTCCAACCGATACCCCAACGGACACCCCCACCCCGACTCACACCCCTACGGCGACTCCAACCAGTACCAGCACCTACACGCCAAGTTACACGTCAACGGCGACAAATACCGCCACCAACACCGCTACCTACACGCCGACTTTTACTTTTACCCCCACTCCCACCCCCCGCACGCGCACCCTGACGCTTGCCATTAATGTGCTTTCCACAGACAACATTCAGGAGGACATCATCGTCGGGGACAATGTGGATGAAATTCGGCTGATTTATGAGATTCAGGAAGTTGACCTCGCCGGAAATCTGGTCAGCAATCGGCAGGACAATACGTATGAAAATAACACGGTACAGGCAGGCGCGAATTTAACCAACTTCCCGCCTCTAACGATTACGATTCCTTCCAGCCACAGCGTGCGACTCCGCATCCGGCTGGCGGAAGATGATGTGACTCGCATCGGTGGCGTCACGATTGACGAATCCAGCGATACCTTTTCGCCGATTATCGAACTGGTAGTATCGCCGGATGATTTGCTGAGCGTGGGCGGCCTCATTACCCGAAATGGTCTGTTCACGGATGCAGGCATTTTGAACTCCGCTGAGTATGATATTGAGTACAGCATTTTATTAAATCAATAACTGAAGTCCCTCTCCGCCTGCGGAGAGGGATTTAGAGTGAGGTAAAAGAAAGGATTCCCATGCACTTTGATACCTTAAGCGTCCATGCAGGCGTTGAGCCGGAAGCGCAGACGGGCGCGATTATGACCCCCATTTTCCAGACTTCGACTTATGTCCAGGCCGCGCCCGCCGTGCATAAAGGATATGAATACAGCCGCACCGATAACCCAACTCGTGCCGCGCTTCAAACGGCTTTAGCAGCCCTGGAAGGTGGTAAATTTGGACTTGCCTTTGCAAGCGGTATGGCAGCGATTGATACTGTGCTGCGCCTGTTCAAATCCGGCGACCATATTATCGCGGGGAACGATGTGTACGGCGGCACGTATCGCCTGTTTGAGCGTGTGCTAACCAAGTTCGGGCTGATTTTTGATTGGGTCGATACCACCAATCCCGATGCCGTTAAAAAAGCGCTGCGGCCGGAAACCCGTCTCATCTGGCTGGAAACCCCTACCAATCCGGGGATGAGATTGGCAGATATTGAGGCTATTGCCAGCCTTGCCCCAAACGGGGTGCTAGTGGCCGTCGATAACACCTTTGCCAGTCCTGCCATCCAGCAGCCGTTAAAATTGGGCGCTCATCTGGTTATGCACAGCACCACCAAATATCTTGGCGGTCATAGTGATGTGGTCGGCGGCGCGATTGTCACCAGTGATGAAGCCCTGTATGAGGGGTTGAAATTTTTACAAAATGCAGTGGGGGCAGTTCCCGGCCCAATGGACTGTTTTTTGACCCTGCGCGGCCTCAAAACGCTGGCACTTCGCATGGAACGGCACAGCAGCAGCGCCCTGAAAATTGCCCGCTTTTTAAGTGACCATCCCCGCGTGCAAACGGTGCTGTACCCCGGCCTGGAAAGTCACCCACAGCACGCCCTGGCTCAAAAACAGATGCGAATGTTCGGCGGCATGATTAGTTTCATTTTAAAAGATGGAGAAGCCGCCGCCAAAGAAATGTCCGCCCGCACCCGAATTTTTGCGCTGGCGGAAAGTCTGGGCGGGGTCGAAAGCCTGATTGAGCATCCCTACAGCATGACTCACGCCAGCACCGCCGACAGTCAAATTGCTACCGACCCCGCGCTAGTGCGGTTGAGTGTCGGCATCGAGCATGAGCAGGATTTAATCGACGATTTGCGCCAGGCATTGGGGTAGTCGTGCAGGGTTTGATGAGTAGGGACACGGCACTGCCGTGTCCTACAACCACAATCCATCTTTATCTCTGAGGAAATTATTCAATGGCTGGAATAACGGATATTGTACGAGAAGAAGTAGAAAAATACGCGGGTGAGACCGTTCATTCTGCGCTGTATCCAATTTTCGACGAAGGGCGACAGATTTATACCGTGCTGCGTGTCAAATCTCATCCTGAAAACCAGCCCGCGCAAGCCGTTGTCATGGCAAGGGTCGTAGGAGAACACATTATTATTGAGGTGGATACGACGGACAAGCCTCTCGTTGACGCGCTGGTGCAAAAAGGCATCCCCCGCCAGCAGATTGTTCTCGCCTACGCGGGCGAAAAACTGCCCGCCCATTAAAGTTTATTCCTTCACGACCACAATCAGCGTGAGGTCGTCCGCCAGAGGGACATCTCCCATAAATTGATAGGCGGCGCGGGTGATAGCGCTGTGAACCGCCCGCGCGGGACGGCCGCGCTGCATCTGTAACAGGTCAAGCAGGCGGGATTCCTCAAACATCTCGCCCTGCCGATTCACCGCCTCAATCAGCCCGTCCGTGTACATGACCAGCATATCCCCCGGGGCAAATAGAAAGGACTCACATTTCCAGGCCGATTTTTCAAACAGGCCAAGCGGCACGCCCGTCCGTTTAAGCGGCTGGATTCCCCGGCTGGACACAAAAAATGCAGGATTGTGTCCGGCATTGCAGTACACAAAGGTGCTGGCGAGAGGGTCAAGGATGCCAAAAAATACAGTGACAAACATATCCGAATGGGTATCCGTCATAATGCGGCGGTTGGCCGATTCAAGCGTCAGATTCGGATGGTTGGGGAACTCCCCCGCGTATACCCGAATCAGGGTGCGGCTGAGCGCCATAAACAACGCCGCGCCCATACCCTTGTCGGCCACATCAGCCACTACAATTCCCAATTTACCCCCCGGCAGCGGAATCAAATCGTAAAAATCACCGGAAGTCTGGCGGGCGGGTTCAAGGATAGCCGCCAACTGCCAGCCTAATATTTCTGGTATGTTCTGGGGTAAAAATGCACTTTGAATCTGCCCTGCCAGCATCAACTCCTGCGACATACGTTGAGTCGCCAGCGCCCGCGCATGTTCTTTGACTCGGTTCAGCGCGGAGGCAATCTGTCCGGCCAGCGACTGCACCGCCGGAATAATATTTTCGATGCTGTCCGCGCCGCGCCGCAGGATGGTTTTGCTAATTTGTAAAAAGATGCCGCCCAACACTTCATTGGTTTCCGTATCCAGCACAGGGGTGACAATCAGCGCGTGAGAAATCACGCCGACATTCCAGGGAACTACACGGTCGGGCATAAAAAAATGAGAGGAGGTCGTTTTCCGAATCCACTGCCACGCTTCCGGCGGCATGGGCGGGCTGGATTCCGGATAAGCGAGCAGCAGTTCATTCGGAAATAATTTGATTTCAATATGACTATAGGTAAACATGCCCGGCACGTGTTCCCGCAGCACCTTGTACAGCGACGCCACATCCGGTTTAGAATTTAAAATCGCGCGGCTGAGCCGTTCCAGCCGTTCTAACTCCGTGGTGCGGCGGCGGTTGCGCTCCACCGCGATACTCATGTGATGGGCAACCCCACTCGACAGCAGCACGCCCGCCATCAGGAAAAAGTATCCTACCGCACCGCTATAGGCATAAACTCCGGCGGCGAGAATCGCAAACGGGAACACCACGATACGCCAACCCATACTGGTGACAAAAAAATTCACAAACGCCACCCGGGAATCGGCTGTTCCGCCCAGCACCGCCGACGATGCCCAGTACACAATTAACGGCGTATACAAAAGGGTAGTGAGTGCCATCAGCACCAGCACCATCACAACGGCGGGCAGGGCGGCTTCCCAGGTGAGTGTTCCCATTGGATACTCGCCGCCCAATTTTTCATAGACCCACAGTGCCATGAGTGCAATCGTGATATTGGAGGCAAAACCCATCACCGTATCTCGCAGATACACCCACCGCAGATTCGGATTTTTAAACTGGCGGACATTCTGAAGCAGCGAAAACCCGATCCAGAACACGTTCATCCACAGGAGCGTTGGCCCCAGCAGCAGCACCGCCGACAGTTCCACAATATCGTTTAGCGTGCCGTCCAGGTCGGCAAAAATACCCCGTTTGATTTCGGTGGTAAAAAAGAAATTCCAGCGCAGCAAAAAATACACCACCAGCATCATCACGCTGATGAACAGCCATTCGCGCCAGAGGACCTCAAAATCGGTGATGGCAGCCAGCCAGATCATCCCTATCACCACCAGGGGGAAGGAATATAATACGGCAAACACGTTGCCCGCCCCCACCACGCGCTCTAACGTGCTTTGTCGGCCTAACGACGGCCAGACTCGTTTGGATACCGCCAGAACAAATTTCTGCATGGGTGTAGAGTTTACCCGATATTGGGGGGTTTTCGGTAATGGGTTTTCAGTTTTTTGAATGGGATACAATTTTTAACAATATAGGATGGAACGACATTAGCCCCTACGGTAGGGGCAGGAACAAGCGACCATCGGGAGCGATGCCTGCCCTTTTCGGGCGGGTATCGGTGCTGGCGCACCTTGTCCCCGCCCCGACATTCATCCCTCCGCAATATTGGTTGGAATAGAAGCGGAAGGAAATCCTCTTGTCAGTTGATAAACATTTAAGGTTAACTGGTGCGCCTTCTGCCACACAACCAGATTTTTAAAATCCTGCATTTTTCCTTCTCCTCTGATAACTGAAAACTATTCCTCATATTCCGCCGGTTCGTCCTCCATCAACTCACGCACTTCGCGGTCAACCGCACGGGCAAACACCAGGAATCCGGTATGACCCACCATCTGGTCATCAGGGCGCACACGGGCGGGAATGGTTTTATACGTCCGCAGCATCAGTTCTTCGGCTTGCAGCAGATACCAGGGGCCGCGATACAACCCGTCCAGCAGGTCAACCATCTGATTCGATGTAGGGACAATCGCGCCAAAAAAGCCGCCGCCCCGCAGCGCCGCCCGTGCCTGAGTCAGATAATCCCAGGGCGTTGCTACATCCAGAAACACGGCATGAACATCTTTCTGGTCAAATCCCTCACTGATGTCACGCTCGATAAAACTCACCCGATGTTCCAGCCCAATCCGCCGGATGTTCCGCATGGCAAGCGCCTGCATTTTGGCTTTGCGTTCGTAACTGAACACATGCCCATCATCCCCCACCAGCATCGCCAGCAGCATCGTCAGCGCCCCACTGCCCGACCC
>CAZKZS010000212.1:0-1848 GCA_964557285.1 uncultured Anaerolineae bacterium
CCCATACGATTAATGTTTGGTTCAAAGAGTCTGGAACGGCGATTGATAAAATCTGGTTAGGTACAGATCCAAATAGCCGGCCTACCCAGTGGAGATGTGACGCTGAAACCAGCGACCCCACCCAGTTCTGGCTGGCACGCTATGAACGTAACATCACGGTTGCCGACCCCACGACCCTTATTTTCAATATTTCCAGCGAGGACGGCCACCGCTTCTATGTCGATGGTAATCTCAGACGCTCTCGATGGAACGCAGGGGAACAGATTTCATCTGAAAGTGTGGTGCTGACGCCAGGAACTCATACCATTGCGATTGAGTATCGTTCTGAAGACGCCAGTACGCGCTACCTGAAACTGGAATATGTGCTAGAAGGGCCAGTCTTCCATTCGGACGCGGTAGCGAATATGAGCAGTAGCGCCGGCGACTATGATGATTACTACGGTGCGAGTGTCATCATGGAAGATGAAATCGACCTGACAGGCACGACCTTCCCCACGCTGACATGGTGGGATAAATTTGATGTGGGCAATCTGGACTCGATTATTGTCGAAGTTTCGGTGGTTGGCGGGAATGATCCTGCACCCGGCGCAGCCACGACCTGGACATCGGTCTACAATGCCTATAACTTTACCAGCGCGAACTGGCGTAAACGGCTGGTTGACCTTTCCGCCTACGCAGGCAAGAAGATTGTCATTCGCTTCCGGTTGGATGCCATCAATGACAACTCGGTAAATGCGGCAGCGACAGGCGACGGCTGGTACATCGACGACATTCAAGTTTCCGAATAACATTCACAGGAATCCCGAAAAAGGCTGTCCACTAGACAGCCTTTTTTGTTGATTTTTGACGGAAATGCAATGGTTATCGAACGTGAGTTCTGGTATTATTAGACAAAGGCAAGGTGCAAAACAGGTGCTAATCCATGAGGTATACAGGTCTTCTGTTTGTGCTGGTTGGCCCCTCCGGTACAGGCAAGAATACGATCATTACGACTTTGCTAAGGGAGCATAGTCCGGGAAATTTACGCCAACTCGCCACTGTCACGACACGCCCCAAACGGGAAAGTGAAACCGAAGGGCGCGAACACTACTTTGTCACTGAACCCCGTTTTCATGAACTCATCGACTCCGGTGCGCTCATTGAATATCAGCTTATCCACAAACAGTGGTACTATGGCACACCCCATGAAGGCGTGAAAAAGGCCATTGATACGGGCGAAGATTTAATCGCGGATATTGATGTGTTTGGCGCAAAGGCGCTTAAAAGTGCCTTTCCGGAAAACGTGGTTCTGATTTTCATCGCGCCGCCGGACAGTCGGGTACTGGAAGAACGGATTCGCAGCCGCGACTCGGATTCTGAAGAAACCATTCGTACCCGTCTGGAACGTGCTGCGATGGAACGCACATATATTCCCGAATGTGATTATGTGGTCGTTAACGATGACCTGGAACAGGCGGTTCAACTGGTCAAAGACATCCTGGTAGCCCACAAAAATAACCTGCATGTGGAAGACCGTGCTGCATTTGCGGCTCATGCGTGGATTGCTGAACCGAAGGGTGTGCTAACCGTCAACGAACAACTGCCGTGTACGGAGGTAGAAAAGCGGGAGACAGCGATTTCTACCTTAAAAAGCCGCCTTACTGAGCAGGGTATTCTGGCCGAAGATTTAAACGGACATGAGGCGAGTGTCTGGTATCACCGCCAGCACGGACAGCCGATGGTGGATATGATTGTGCCAATGCGGGCGGTTCAAATTTCTGACGGTCTGCCGACACGCTGGCAGCAGTCCGAAGTTATCCCTCTACCAAGTTACATCAAGGAACTGATGGCGGATTTGCGACCCACTTT
>CAZKZS010000212.1:1858-8565 GCA_964557285.1 uncultured Anaerolineae bacterium
GAAACGAGCGAGATGCCGGCGTAGTCGGAGGCGTCGAGCGTGCCATCGGCTTGCATGTCCTGAAGGGCTGCTTCAACTGCCCGATGTAAGCGCCAATCCGAACGGCGCATTGCTATTGCATAGGGGTCTGGCACAACAGAAGTCAGACCCCATTTTTTATCTGCATAATAAAGCGCGGAAATCCGGTCAACCAGCGCTGCGTCTGCCCCCCCTGAATAAACCGCTTCAACGGCTTCCTGTGCAGTAAAGTAGCGCTGAATAGTCAGATTTTTCACCTGCCGCGCCGTTATATCCCCTTCTGAAGCAAATTCTACCGCCAGTGTTTTTCCTGCCAGCGCTTCCAGGCTGGTATATGCTTCGGGGCTAACCAGCACATGTCCCGCATCAAAATAAGGGGAGCTGTAACGGATTCTATCCATACGGAATGGGTCAGGCCGCAGCGTAGAAATCACCATATCCGTGCCGCCGGGATTGAGCAGCGAATCATACGTGCCATCATATCCCAGCAGCATGAAACGCACTTCCAACCCCAGCCGCCTGCCAATTTCCCGTATGATGTCCGGCTCCAGTCCGATAGGGCCGTCGTCCGTGTAAATACTGAAAGGCGGCAGGGTAGGATCAGTACCCACGACCAAAAAACCCTGTTGTTGAATACGCTCCCAGTGAGCATCATAGGGGCCGCGTTCCGGTTGGCGTAAATCCAGAAACGCGCCTATCACTGTAAATAGCACGACAGCCGCCAGACTCAGGCGGAGCATCGTGGGTGAAGCTAGTTGTACCATGCAGGCATGTCCCACCCACGCGCATAGGCTTGCAGCACGGTATAAATTGGCCTGGGGTCAAATAACACCGAAACGTAAGTAAAATAATCCGGGTAGCCGTTGGTGGGCAGGGGATAACGAAATGCCCACAGGCAAAAGGTTTCTAGCCAGGGATAATGTTCGGCAGCATAAGCATAAGCATCCAGCGTATAGGCGATACGCTGCCCCGGGCGCACCGCATACTGCCAGCGTGGATGGTCATTCCAGCCGCCTTCTGTCACAAAGATAACTTTGTGTTCATCCCCATGTTTGACCATGACTTCGCGCAGCAGTTCCACGCGGCGAAAGTTCAGTTTGTCAGGGGCGGGGGCGGCCTGCGGCGGTGATGTGAAGCCGTAAACGTGGGCGGCCAGCGCATCAAAATAATCGCCTGCCCCTGCCTCATACAGTTCATTTAAAAAGTCAATGTCATTCCAGCCGCCTGCGCCGTGTGGGGGTTCATTGGTGGGGGCAAGCGCCCCGCCCAGAATCACCACATCCGGGTTCGCGGCGTGGGCGGCTGTATAGGCCAGTTGGAGCAAATACGTATACCGCAGGGGGTCGGCGGGTTCGCCACTCCACTCGATATTGAGATTCGGCTCATTCCAGATAATCAGGTGATTCACCCGTCCAGCGTAACGTTCCGCAAATGCCCCCACAAACGCGGCATATTTTTCTGCCAGTTCGTTATTCATATAGTTGCCGTTGGAATCTTCAGGACGCGCCCAATCGGGGGTGAAGCCCAGCCGCGCAATCAGGCGAATCCCCTGATTTTCAGCATGACGAATAATCCGGTCAGAAAACCACCAGTCATACACCCCTTCCTCACGCTCAATGTATGCCCAGGGGAAATACTCAACCGCCGTTGCTGCCCCCATTTCCCGCACCATTTCAAAGGTTTTTTGAATCGGCTGTTCCTGTACCTCATCCGTTAGACGGGTGTGAACACAAACACGCGGGTCAACGGTTTGCACGGTACGCGGGCGGCCAAGCGCAACTTTTTGCAGTCGATTATCAGGGTTCTGGGGCGGGATGGAGGGCGCGGCTGCCAGCAGCACTAGAATCAGCACCGCCAGACCAAGCCGCAGCAGCCAGCTATTCAGATTCCAGAATGCCATATAGGAAAATATCAACCATCCCATCAATCCAGGCTTTTTCCGGGAAAATCCGCATGGCAAAACGTGCTGGACGAGGTGCAAACTGCTGCGTTGCCACAAAACCGATTACGAGCGCGGCAAATGCCCGCCCCAGCATCACCGGAGAAATGGGACGTATCCCGGGGAGGCCGGAAAGCCGATTCACGAATCGGGCAGCATCCCCGGCCATTTCGGTCATGAGGGCCGTTAAATAACTGGCCTGATTAACCTGTACATCCAGCAGGGCATAGGTCATAAAAATGGGATGGCTTTCCAGCAGAGTCATCAGACGCATAAACACGTCGCGCACCAGCGTTTCGGCATCTTGGCCTTTCGCCTGTCGCAAAATCTGACGCAGCGATTGGCGGGGGCTGTGACGTTCCAGCAGTGCCAGCAAAATGTCCTGCTTGTCTGGAACAGCCGCTATCTCTATGTTGGCTTCGGCGGCCAGGTCTGCCAGCGAAACCGCTTCATAGCCGCGCTCCTGAAACAGTCTGTCGGCCGTACCTAAAAGCAGGTCATTCATTTTTCGCTGCTGCTACCCAGTTCCGCCACCTGTCGAACCGTTCCCAGCAGCAGCAGCCCCAACTTCACTAAATCCCCCGTAGAGAGATTCCCCGATTTGAGATGTTCATTTTCCTGAGCCGCGCGGTTGAATAAGTAGGCTGCTACCAGTCCCGTCACCAGCCCCAACGCGCCGCCCACAATATAGATATTGAGTGAATTGTTATTGTTGTTTTCCATCATTGACTTCCGGGATTCTTAACGTTTCTGAAACAGTATATCGCCAGCGTGCGAGTCTGGCGCGCGTGGTAATGACCGGTGCGGTCAGTCGTTCGGAACTGGTGCGGGCGAAAAGTGCGCCTCTTTCGCTGTACTGACGGGCAAGCTCAAGCGGCTTCACAGCCAGCCCGGGCAGGCGACCCGCATTAAACGCGATAAAGAGCAGGGCTGCATTGATTCCGAACATGATCAGCGCAAAGGGGAACAGAACAAACATGACGACTAGAATACCCGCCATTACGCCAATTTGCTGCCCACTTAAGGTATCGGTCATGGCAAGGATAAACAAAATGACTGCCCCAAGTACCAGCAGCCCCACTGGAATTAAAACGGGCAAAAAAACCCGTCGAAAGGCGTCCTGTTTGTGTTTTTGAAGTGTATCTTCGTTCATGAATTCACCCTTTATCCGCCCCATTTTAACACGTTCCCTATAAAATCCACTTAAATGCACTATGAGAAGCCTATGGACATTTTCACGCTACCGGAAGTATGGGACGCGCTGCCTGAACTCAAGGATGGCGACATCCACCTGTGGCTGGCTTCCCTGAATCAGCCCAATCTCCCTATGCTCAAGAGTCTGCTGGCGCCGGATGAACTGCAAAAGGCAACCCGATTTTATTTTGCGAAAGATAAAAATGCTTATATCGCCGCACGGGGTTTGCTGCGGAAACTCCTTGCCAGTTACCTGAACCGTGACCCCGCCGCCCTGCACTTTGATTACAACACTTTTGGTAAACCTTTTTTACCTCCCCCAACGGAACTCACTTTTAACTTGTCCCACTCCTTTGAACTGGTTTTATATGCGGTAGGGCGGAATGTTGTGCTGGGGGTAGATATTGAACACATCCGTCCGGTGAATGAATTTTGGGACATCGCCCGGGGGTACTTTTCAAAAAATGAAGTGGCATTGCTGCAAACCGTTCCGGAGGGTCAGCAGTTAGAAGCCTTTTATAATTGTTGGACGCGCAAAGAAGCCTTCATCAAAGCAAAGGGGGAAGGGCTGTCAATGCCCCTAAATCAGTTCGACGTGACCCTGATTCCTGGTGAACCCGCCCGACTGCTGGCAACAAGAGGGCATCCCCGTGAAGCGAGTCAGTGGCAGCTTGCCAGTTTTACTCCTCAGCCGGGATACGTGGCAGCACTGGCCTGGATGAAAAGCGGATAAGAAAAGGATTTTTAAGTTGACGATTGGGGGAAAACGGGGTAGTTTTTAATGCAGCGATTTGGGAACTTATTTTATTGGTAGCATCGAAAGTCTTTTTTCGGACAGTAAGTTATAGAAGTTTGCTCATCGGGCTGCTGCTGGTTGGCCTGGGATGGCTCTTATTGCTTGCCGCCGATACCACCGATGCCAGCGTAATCGCCCCACCAACGGATAACTGTATGACCTGTCATACGGCTTCGTTGATTACCTTCCCAACTATTGACCCCTGTGCGGCCTGCCATGAGGCTAAAAACCAGCCCAAACTCGCTAATTCTTTACAAGAAACATGGCAGCAGGCGCTTGAATTAAAAAATACTGCACCTGCTCCCTTACGGCATGATGCCCGCTATCAAACAGCCATTCATGAACTGGAAACGGCCAGCCAAATCGAAAAGTATGCTGTGCAGGAAACGACCTTTCAACGAATGGTCATACATTTAACCCATGCCCAACAGCTTCTCGCGGAGCTGGAAAATGAAGTCCGGTCCGGACACTGGGTAAGTGGGCAAAAAACCCATGAACCCTCCCCGGGGCTGAATATCCAGACGCGGTTTCAACCACCCGATGCGGTCAAATCAGAACTCCTCTTTGTGGTTAATCAGGACATTCCCTGTACCTTTCTGAATGAGAGCCTAAACTCACAAGCACGCTTCCTGCTCTATTTTACGGTGCAGCGTCGTGGGCCTCCTTCGGATGAAGCATTGACCGATTCTATTTTGTTAAAAAGGAGATTGCCATCCATGCAGTCTCTTTTTTATTTCATTCGTGAAATATCTGGCCGTGACCGTTCGGCCAGCCCTATTTCGTTCTTTCTTTAGGAAGGGAAGATCATGAGGAAGAATATAGGTTTAGTGATAGTGATTTTGGGAGGGCTGCTCGTTTTAAGCGCCTTCGCAGTCAGCGCCAGCAACGACACTCCCGCGCCGACTACTGTAGCTGCGCCTGTGGCTCAGACATCACCGGAAGGCGCAACTTATGTGGGTTCAACGACCTGCTTCCAGTGTCACAGCAATTATTATCGGAATTGGGACTCCACACTCCATTCCGAAATGGTGAAAGGGCCAGAAGCCTCCGTTGCAGATTTTGCGGCAGGCGGTGATATGCGAATGGTCGAAGGTACACCCTATGACCTGGAAGATGTGACTTATGTGCTTGGAAATAAATACAGCCAGCGTTTTGTGCAGCAGACCGACGCGGGTTATACGGTTCTCCCCGGCATCTGGCAAATTCAGGCGCAGCAATGGGTAGAAGCCGAAGCCACTGACTGGGTTGCCAGTTGTGCGGGCTGCCACACCACTGGTTATGAACACAGTGGTGACGCGGCGACCTGGGCTGAACTCAACATCACCTGTGAAGCCTGTCACGGCCCCGGCAGCGGTCATGTGGAACTCGCTAGCGCCTTGCCCGAAGGGGTTGATCCCAACAGTGAAGAGGTGTACGCGGTACGGCAGGCCATTGTCAGCACCGTCGATTCTGCCGTTTGCGGCCAGTGCCACAGTCAGGGCATGAGCGCAGACGGAGCGCATCCGTTCCCGGTAGATTATCAGGCGGGCGGCACGCTGGATGACAGTGTTTACACCCTGGCGCAGCCTGTTGAAGGCGAAGATAGTGACCTATTCTGGCCGAACGGGTCTGAAAAAGCCTATCGCACTACCTACAATGTTTACATCAATACGGCTCACGCCAATGCGCTGCCGACCATCACGGACAATGACCATGCGGGTGAATTCTGCCTGGCCTGCCACAGCACGGATTTTGCTCAGCAGGATAGAACCTTCGCTCAGGATGCTGTCACTTTAGAAAATGCCCAGTTTGGGATCACCTGTGTGCAGTGTCACGCTCCGCATGGTGGTTCCCCCGGCGTAGAAGCCCAACTGCGGTTTGAAGCCTATGACCTGTGTGTAAGCTGCCACACTGGAACCAGTCTGGGACAGCGGCCTATCGTGGTGGGGGATGAAGTTCACCATCCGATGCGCGAGATGTTTGAAGGTTCGTCCTTCCTTGATCTGGAACCCAACCCCAGCCCGCACTTTGCCAACGAAGCCTACGGCCCCATTTGCTCGTCCTGCCATATGGTGCCTACCACGCAGAGTCCGCTGGTCGGTCATGCCGCGTCGCATACCTTCCAGGTAATCCTGCCCACAGAAAACGCGGAAGGGCAGCCGGATTCCTGCACCGGATGTCATAACCCCGAACACGACCCGGATGCAACACCAGAAAGTCTGTTCTTCTATGTTGAAGAAGTGCAGGCCGATACTCAGGAACGGGTAGAGGACATTAATGCCGACCTCGAAGAAATCACGGCTGCCCATCCTGACTGGGACCCTGAAGCGCAGGATAAGCCTGAAGAACAACTGCTTGCTGAACGTATCCATACGCTGGTTTCCTTTGTTGAGGCGGACGGTAGCTGGGGCTTCCACAACCCCGGTTACGCCGATGACATCCTCAGCGAAGCGGAAGACCTGCTCGATGAACTGCTGGATATGGTCGAAGAATAAATCAGTCTGACAGCTTGCGGGGTTCTTTTGAACCCAACGGTCCGTAGGCTGTTCGCGGGGGGCGGATTATCCGCCCCTCATTGTTGATACTGAATTTTGCCCATTTCCCGCGAGTCATACCCCGGCTGCCGCGCAATCTGCTGTTGAAATTCCGGTGTGTTTAAAATGTCCAGCAGATGCTGAATCACCGGATGCGAAAAATACACCTGTGGAATCACCAGATCGTACCGTTCCCACCCTACGGGAATAAAATCCAGCTCAAGTGCCAGCGCCGCATTTCGCACCC
>CAZKZS010000213.1:0-6117 GCA_964557285.1 uncultured Anaerolineae bacterium
CGCAGGACGTTTTAATTGAAGAATCGCAGGTTTTAGAACCCCTGTTTACCTGAAGTATCTAAGCCCCTCCCCAACGCATTTTCAGGGGTGGGGCAGGAGGAGCAGCAAGCGAACACGGTAAGCCCCTCTCCGATTTTCGGAGAGGGGTTTGGGGTGAGGTTAAAAAGGGCGGAAATCGTCCCCGCCCCTTAGCCATTGGGTTTGGGGTGGGGACGAGCCATCAAGTTAGGCCAGCAATTTATCAGATAGCACCTGCTCATGATTACACACTCGGCAGCAAGATATGGAATTGAATCCCGTCACTGTAGTTAAATTCGAGATTACCGCCGTGTCGTTCCACCATCAGCCGCGCCACTGTCAGGTCAATATGCTGGTTCGGGTTGACCCGCTTCAGCGTTTCTACCGACTCGACAATGGGCAGCGCGGCGGTAATACGGGTTATCCCATTGCTGTTGCTGCTGCTGAGTTTGATGGCACGCTGACGGATGTTATGGCTGTTAATATTATGCAGAATCGCATCAATCGTATGGGCCATCATTGCCCGGTCAGCAATCAGCCCTAATCCTGAATTTACCCCCAGCACGACCTCCGCTTCCTTAAAATGAGCAGCCCGTTCGCGCAGCAGGTCATCCAGCCCAAAGGGTTTTTTCTCCGGCTCAAGCTGGAAACGTTCCATTTTTTCGACCAGCGCCAGGTTATGCGCCAGCCCTTCTATTTCCTGATACCCGCGCAGCGTGGAAGCGTCGGCCACTGCCGCATTCAGCTTGCGGAAGGCCATTTGCAGCGCCAGCAGGGACATGTGGCTGAAGTCGGCACGGTTGACCAGTTGCAGCATCAACTCAGACGTTTGTTTTTCCAGCGCCGCGACCTGCTGTTCCAGATTTTGACGGGCATAGGACACAAATAACGCCAGCACCGCCAGCAGCATCACCATTGCCACCAGCAGGATAGTCAGGTTGTCTCCGCGTCGAGTCTCTAAAATGGCATCAACGCTGCTTAAATCACTGGTAATTTCTGCCAGTCCATTTTCGATAGGCAGATAGGTTGTTACCTGATCGCCGTCCTGCAACGATACCGATACCTGCTGCCGCAGCGCTCGCTGTGATTCGGTATTTTCGTTAAAATCCTGCCCTATCTGTTCAGAATCGGTACTGTAAGCGATAATTCCGTCCTGAATCAGGGTATACCGTTTTATGCCCAGTTCGGTCAGTTCGTCCGGCAGTTCCTCCAGATTGGTTGCGTAGGTGCGGCTGATATGGACTCCGACCCGTTCATTTTGCGCCTCTCCAATGGAAAGAAGTGCATCCTGGTCAGCACCCTGAAACTGTAAAACCATCACCAGCCCGATAATAAGTACGCCGATGGCGGCAATCACAAAATAAAGCGTTGTTAGCTTTCTCATGAAAAACTCTCCCGCACCTTCATTCTAATACAAGAATGAATTTCACGGGCGTTTTTTGCAGGTTCTAACCATTTCCAGACCAGTGCCGTATGAAGATGGATATTGTTATTTTAGGGACACGGCAGTGCCGTGTCCCTACTCCCGGATGCGGAACCAGCCCGCCAGCCCCGGTTGCAGCGTCACGGCCAGACTGTCCTGATTCACGGAAATCTCCGTATAATGCCCTAACAAATCTTCCGCTACGCAGTTGGCTTCATAATGCAGCGACAGGGGAATAGTAACCGGAACAGCAGTTTTGCCCGCGTTAAAGGCCGCATAGACTACCTCATCTTTATACTGCCGCCCGAAAATGTATACCCGCTTTTCATCATCAATATGCAAGACATAAAAATCCCCGTAGCGCAGTGCCTTTGAAGTGCGGCGGGCGGCCAGCGCCTTCTGGTAAAAATTCAAAATTTCTGCATCTTCCCTGCCCCAGGGAAACGCCTTCCGTCCCGATTCGCAGTGGTCAAGGCTGGTGATTCCGGCTTCATCTCCGTAATAAATCATGGGAGCGCCGGGGTAAGCGAACTGGAAAGCCACCATTTGCAGGAGTTTTTGTTTGTCGTCGCCACACGCCCGCAGGACACGCTGCGTATCATGCGAACTCAGGATATTCATCTGACTATGCAGCGCGGGGGCAGGTGTATCCCGCCGCAGCACTGCCAGCCGATCATCCATTTCGGTAGCGGTCAGCTTTTCATGGGCAAAAAATCCCCACATCGCCCAGGTAAAACGGTAATTCATGGTCGCGCTGAAGGTATCGCCCAGCAGGTAATGGGAAGCATTGCGCCATTCTTCCGATACCAGATACGCATCCGGTTTGAGCAGGTTAATCCGCTTGCGGAAGCGCCGCCAGAATTCCTCCGTGTTATCGAAGGTCACATCTGTACGGAAGCCATCCGCGCCGCGTGCCAGCCAGTAGGCCGTGACTCCGTTTTCCCCCAGGAAAAAATTTTCCACTTCGGGACATTCCACAAATTCCGGCATGTGTGCCAGCCCTGCCCACCCGCGATATTTGTTCGGCCAGATATCAAAATCAAACCAGCGATAATAAGGGGATTGTTTATTGACCGCCGCCCCGTTGCCATACCGCCCCGGAAAATCAAAATAGCGGCTGTCGGAGGAGCAGTGGTTATACACTAAATCCAGCACGATTTTGATGTTCTTTTGATGGGCAGCTTCGACCAGTGCCACAAAATCGGCTTCTGTGCCAAGCATGGGGTCGATTTCCAGATAATCTACCGCGTCATAACGGTGATTGGTGGGGGAATGAAAAATCGGGGTAAAATAAATACAGTCAATGCCTAAGTCCCGCAAATAATCCAGTTTTTCCATCACCCCGCGCAGATTGCCACCATAAAAATCACGACCACGCGGCGGATTTTCTGGCTCATCATCCCACGTATTGTAAACAATATCATTTCCGTAAGCATTATAGGGACGCTGGTAGACCTCATTCCCCGCCCTGTTAAAACTATCGGGGAAAATCTGATAAATCACCATGCCGCAAGTCCACTTGGCGGGCATGGCATTGGGGTCATACACACTGATTTGAAAAGGACGTTCTTCCCAATGGCCGTAGACTGGAAAATTATGCCCTTCCACCTGCCGCCGTTCCAGAATCAGCACATCTTCATACTGGAAATAGTAGTGAATCAGGGTAGGTTCACTGGGCATCTGCACATCCACTTCCCAGCCATTTTCCGTCCGTTCCATGACAGCCCGCCAAGTAAAATCACGGCGGGTATCTTTAAGCACAACTTCCGGTATTTTTCCCTCTGGAATCCGTTCAATCAGCAGCACCGTTTCGCCGTTGATGGGCATGGCGGCGGGTGGGCGATGGAAGGGGCGGTCTTTGGGGCGCAGTTTGCGATAGGTATGAATTTTAGTCACAGAGAGTCCTTTCACGATTCAACGCAGCCAGAATACATTTCCAGCAGCATCCTCAGGCAGATTTTCTTCTGCAAAATTGATAAAAGCATGGAGCATCCTCCCGATATTTTGAAATTCAGGTGTCCAGCAAATCAGTCCTGCATGTTGAGGCTCAGTTTGAGAGGAGGTTTCACCAGCAAACCGCTGATCCAAAGGAATCATAACAGCACCCTGCTGCGTTGCAAATTGTAAATGCTCAGGATCAGATTTTCCAGTCATCTCAACATCGTTTGCCATAATAACTTCATAACCATGTTTAATCAGCTCATTGGCAAGGGGGCGCGATACCATTTCATCGAAATAAAATTTAATTTTTGCCATATCTATCTCGATAAATGGCGTTTATTTCCGCTTCCTGGGCATCTATTTCCGCTTTATGCTGTTCATAGTAAAGCATCACCGCCAGCACTTCCGTCTCTGAAAGGTCAAAAGCGCTGGCAAGTTCCTCAATTTCCCACTGATTGTCCCGTGCGTGGTAAGCAATCACGGCAACAGGAATCCGACGCCCACGCACATAGGGACGATTCTCCACGGGATTCGTTTCAATGTAACGACTTAAATCTAAAATTCTGTCTGTCATGTTTTTGTGCAAATTATAACTCAAACACAAAACAACTCATCTAAATGCTGGATTAAGGGGACCGGTAGGCTGTCAGGCGCAAGGCGAGTGATCAATTCTTTGCCCCATATCCACGCGGCACGGTAGGTTATTTCTAAATTGTCCAGTCCGCCCGCGCAGGCCGCAAAACGCTGATAGCTGGCATCGGAAAGCTCCTGTTCCAATGCTCGTGAGGGCGTCGGCCAGTGGTCAAGCTGATGCTCTGTGAGTCGTGCCATCCACAGCAGATAACGATGCGCCATATGCAGGAGTTCCAGCGCACGGGCGCGTTCCCCCCGCCGCAGCACATTCCCCCCAAAAAGCATCCAATTGGTAAAAAGATAGACCATATTTTGAAGATTCTTCGGGTCGGTGCGGTCAGGAATGTGATTTTTCACATAGGCCAGATGGTCGGCCAGTTCCAGCGTTTTATCCAGCAGCAGCATTTTCTGGCTGTTCATTTTAGGCGTCATGCCCCAGGCGGCTGCCCGTACACTGCCCATCCGGGAGGTGGGTTCAAAATGAAATTCCCCGCGTATGAAATTTTCAAAAATGGCGGTATCCGTACCAAATTCATTGGTAAAAAACAGCAGCACCGGCGCTACCTGCGATACCCAGTCTCGCCTGTCCACCGATGGCAGAAGATCATCCCGAAAATATAGCGAAAACTCAATATCGGAAAATTCGTCGCCTTCCCCCTGGGTAAATGAGCCGTACATCATGGCCGCAACCAGCCGTTCATCCTGTTTACAGAGTTTTTTAACCCTTTCAATCATTTCTTCCTGAGGAAACATCGTATCCTACTTTCACGCGCTTTACTTACAAGTCTATATCCCGATAAAAGCGCATGTTAGAATGGTTTAGCATGAAAAATAACGCCAGATGATATATGCACCCATTAAAAACTTCGCCCGATGTGCGGGCGCTGCTTGCTCTTTTTATCCTGTGGATATTTTTTTTCTGGCGGCTCTGGACACCTATTGAAGCCGACCAGCTTTCGTTTGCCGAAGGAGACTTTTCTGGTCAGTTTGTGGCGTGGACAGATTACGCCGTGGAACGGCTGAAATCGGGGGAAATTCCCCTGTGGAATCCGTATCAGTATGCGGGAGCGCCCTTTCAGGCCGACCCGCAGACCGCCCTCACCTACCCGCCGCGTCTGCTGACTCTTGTTACCCTGCTCATCCAGTCCGATGTTCAGCCGCATGAAGTGTATGCGGCCTTGCAGCGTGAAGTCATGCTGCATGTGCTATTCGCTTCATGGTTTGTGTATTTTTTTGTGCGGCGGCTGCTTTCAACGGAAAAAATAATGTCGGTGTGGGGCGGTCTGGCGGCGGCTATCACCTATGCTTACGGGGGATATGTCGCCGGTTATCCAATTCTACAAGTTCCCCTTCTGGAAGCCGGAATCTGGCTTCCCCTGGTACTCCTGGGGATTCTGGAAGCCACAAAATCACCCCTCCCCACAGGTGGAGAGAGGAGGTTAGGGGGTGAGGTCAAGTGGCTGCTTTTTTCCGCCGTCATGCTTGGACTCTGCCTGCTGGCCGGACACCCGCAGACTGCCCTTTTTACGGTGTATGCTGCGGTGGCATGGCTGCTGTATCGGGTTTATACGCAGCGACTCGACTGGCGGGTGTTCATTTTCAGCACGATTCTTTTGGGGGGTGTCAGTGGAACGCTGGCCGCCGTGCAGTTGATTCCAACGGCGGAATTTTCGCTGCATACTTCCCGCGTGGACATGACCTTTGAAGCCAAAGGCGGCGGATTCAGTTTTGCCGAACTCAGCAATATCCTGTTTCCTCTGCGCGGCGACCTGTGGAATCCAAACTATCTGGGGCTGGCGGCGCTGGTGCTGATGGGAATCGCGGTCTGGCGGCGAGTGCCGTTCTGGGGATTTTTTACCGCGCTGTTTGTTGGGTCGTTTTTCCTCTCGTTTGGGCAAAAAACAGCGCTGTACGGGATTTTATATCCGATTCTGCCCGGTCTGGCGCTGTTCCGGGGGCAGGAACGAGTCATGTTTATCATGGCGCACAGCGCGGCGGTGCTGGTCGGGCTTGGGACCGCCCATCTGACAGCAGAAAGTTACTCCAAAAAACCAATCCGGCAGGTGATTCTCCTGCTGCTGATTATTTGTATCATAGTAGCG
>CAZKZS010000213.1:6127-8556 GCA_964557285.1 uncultured Anaerolineae bacterium
TAGCGGGGGGATGTTTTCTCATCACCCTGACCGATGCCCGCACCCGTGCAGTGGATGACCGTCTGGCAAGTGCAGCCTTTTCCGCGCTGATTTTTGGGGGGATGTTGGCCGGATTCACCTGGTTTTTCCAGCAGCCTGCCGAAAAAATCCGTATGACGGCGCTGATGGGGCTGCTGGTTTTTGACCTGTTCAGCACCAGCGCCATGCTGAAGTTAAATTATGAGCCTGTACCCGTGCGCGAACGGCTGGCTTTTCCGGCTGCGCTAAGCGATTTTCAGGTCCAGCCGGGGCAGCGAATCGATGGGCGGCAGAATATTCGGGAAGGCTACAGCACCCTGTATCGCATCCCCGATATTTCCGGCTCAGACCCCCTCCAGCTTGCCCCTATCCGTACCTACCTTGAAGAAATTCCGCTGGAACGGCAGTGGGAAATTCTGGCGGTTTCAGAAACCCGCCCCTTTGCCCATCCGGTGTACGGCTACTATCAGGTGAACAGCGACGACGAAGCCTATGGGTTTCTACGTGAACCCGCGTTTGACGTGCGGCATCTGGCGCTGCTAGAAAAAAATCCGGGGCCGCTGCCTGAAAATCACCTGCCTGATGAACCGCACACCGTTACCCTGACCCGTTTTGCGCCGGAGCATATCGAGATGGAAGTCCGCTTGCCAGAAAACGCAATTCTCACGCTGGCGCTCCCCCATTACCCCGGCTGGCTGGCAGTCCTTGATGGAAAAGACGCGGAAATCCTTCGCAATTACGGCGGCTTAAGCGCGGTGTATGTTCCGGCGGGCGACCATACCCTTACCCTGCAATTTAAGTCACGCTGGCTGCCGTTGGCGGCAGGCATTTCCGGTGCGGCGTGGGCAGGCTGCCTCATTTTTTTCCTCATGGCGCTGCGAAAGTCGGCTAAAATAGACTCAGATAATGGAGAAAAAAATCATGGCTGATATTGTGGTCACGGTTCATCCTGATGGACATGTGGAAGTCAAAGAAAAGGTCGATTTACCGCCGGGGGAATACCTGTTTGCGCTCAAATACGAGCCTATGCACAGCGTTACGCTGGAAGAAGCCAAAAAACACCTTCCTGAAGAACGTGAATTAACGGACGAAGAATTAGCGGAACTGAAGCGTGCCTATGATTTACTCGATATAGGGGCGGAAAATACAGGTTTGCCAGCAGATTATGCTGATGAGCTTGACCATTACCTCTATGGAACACCGCGCCGGAATTCAGAAAACGATTAAACCATGCGCGAAAAAATTTTCTGGGACACATGGGCATTTATTTCTCTGGCAGATAAAGGCAACCTGCACCATCAACAGGCAAAAACCCTCAGTAAAGCATTGCAGAGTCAGCATACGATGATGGTTACGACACAGGCAGTATTAACTGAAGTGGGAAATGCGTTTTCAAAAAGGCAGATTCGCCACCTGGCTATCAGGCAAATAGAAGGCGTTCGCACTATGTTAAAGCAGGAATTAGCTCAGATAGTCATGGTAAATACGGCCCTCTGGGAACGGGCATGGGAGTTGTACCATGCCCGTCCAGATAAGGATTGGGGGCATACCGACTGCATTAGCTTTGTGGTGATGCAGGAGTTAGGAATCAGCAAAGCCTTCACAGGGGACAAACACTTTGAGCAGGCCGGATTCACCCGTTTAGTGCAAGTGTAGGTTGCCAGAACCCTTTTTCCCTCTATAAAATGGGAACGTAGTATCACGCCAGGACTTTATCTCTCATGATGAATCATATCTACAAAGGTATTTATATCAGTGGCAGCCGGGAGCTTTCCAGACAAAACGCGGTACGTGAAGTGGGCATTGAAGCTGTGCTGCGGGTGGACAGTTTAAACCGGGAAGAAGGACAATGGGAGGACTCATTTATCCTGCTGGATATGCCGTTTAACGACGGATTTGCGGTTGCGCCAGCGCTTTTCCATCGGGCTACCCAGTTTATCCATGCTCAGGTGACGGCGGGCAGAAAAATTTTAGTCCACTGCCATATGGGAGTCAGCCGTTCGGTGACGCTGGTACTGGCTTATCTGATTGAACATGAAAAAATGACTCTGCCCCAGGCGTACCAGACGGTAGTTTCAGGCCGTGCGATTGCCTATCCCCATTCCGCCCTGCTGGAATCGCTGGTTGAGTATTATAAACTCCCCTACACACGGGAGGACATTCAAAAACCCTTCTTTTTGGATCGCCTGCGGACCCATGGATAACCCTCTCATTTTGACTGAAAATCGGCTGGCCGTGTTTGCCGGACTCAGCATCGGGATTCTGGGGGCGGCGGTGGCGCTGCTGCTGGTGCTGGAAGGGCCGATTGTCACCTTTGGGCTGGTGATTGGGCTGCTGGTGGGGCTGTATCTGCTGACCAGCCTTGATGCCGCGCTGGTGGTGGTGCTGGCAACCGCCGCCCTGCTGCCTTT
>CAZKZS010000214.1:0-8525 GCA_964557285.1 uncultured Anaerolineae bacterium
GCCTTATTGAGTGGGATTCCCCTGCTGGAAATTGATTTTTTGCATGAGTTTGCCTCCCCTATTGCTCAATTTCCGATGTACCCGCAGGATAAAAATGCCTATCCGTACTATCTCATTCTCAGCGACCCACGCCCCAATCTTAAAACAGGGCAAACCAGTGTGTACGGTTTTCATGTGGGGATGCCACTGCCAGCGCTGCATGTCCCGCTTGCGGCAGAGGAAAAAATAACCTTTGACTTTGATCCGGTGTATCAGATGACCTATGAACGGAATCAGTGGGGCAATTTTGTTGATTACACCGACCTGCCTGTGCGATTTTCCCGCTACCATCCTGACGACCAGCAGCGTATCCAGACGCGGCGTGAGGAAATTTTAAAAACAGCCCCGCCACAAGTATAATTCTATGGTGACCTACCTGGCACAAAATTCAAAAACCACACTTTCGTAGAATCCCTTACCTATGCTATCTTGCTAAAGCTATGAATAGATGGCTGAAAAGGCTGCGCTATGTCGCGGCGGTGATACTGGTTATCGTTATCGCGCTGGGGGTCGCGCAAAAGCTGGATTTTGTCTCCCTGCTGGAAACCGTGCGTGATGCCAATTACCTGTATCTGATTCCTTCGACCCTCATCAATGTTGCGGTGGCCGCGAATATCGTGTTACGCTGGCAAAATCTGCTGAATGGGCGGGCAGCGTTCATGCAGTGTTTTGCCGCCAATCAAATTGGAGCGTATCTGAACAACATTTTGCCCTTACGGATGGGGGATTTTGCCCGTTCGTATGTGCTGCGCCGTCGTGTGCCGCACCTCTCAATGGTGGCGATTTTATCCAGCATTGGGGCAGAACTCACGATGGATATGCTCATTTTGATGCTGTTGCTGGCGATTGTCCTGCTGACTCTGCCCCTGCCGTCCCTGCTGGTGAGTGCGGGCGGCCTGCTGGCGGTTGCGACGGGGGTCGCTGCGGCGGCGATGTTTGCCCTCTCGCGCAGTGACCGCCTGATTGAAACGGTGATTCGGCCTCTGGTCACACGGATTTTACCTCACCGCTTGCAGGAAAAGGTGCTGCATCTGGTGGAGCATGTGCGCGATGGGCTGACCAGCCTTCGCAGCAACCGCCAGCTTGCCTATCTGATGCTGCTGACGGTGAATGGCTATCTGCTGCAAATTCTGGCAAACTGGTTTTTGCTGCGGGTTTTTCTGGAGGAGGTCAGTTTGCAGGCGGCGCTGGTGGCGCTGGTCGGGACGGGGGTTGGGCTGGCTTTACCCCTGCTGCCTTCCTCCGCCGGAACGTATGAACTGGCGATTGTGCTGGCGCTGTCGGCGCTGGATATTGATACTGAGTCGGCCACGGCCTACGCGCTGCTAATGCGAACGCAGCAGTTCACGATTACAGCAGTGATTGGGAGTTTGTTTATGCTCAAAGAAGGGCTGTCGGTGACAGAACTGAGGCAAGCAGCGAACCAGGCGAGCGTCGAGATATGACACAACAGCTTCCTTTATTTCCCATCTCTACGGATATAACCTTTCCCACGACACGCTATCAGGGGAGTAAACGTCAGCTTGCCGAATGGATATGGACGAATGTCAGCCAGTTCACTTTTGAGAGTGTGTTGGATGTTTTTGGAGGAACAGGGGCAGTTAGCCATCTGTTTAAGCGAAAGGGCAAATCAGTTACTTACAACGATTATCTGGCTTTTAACCATACAATGGGGCTGGCTTTAATTGAAAACAAAGACACTTTTTTAACAGATGAGGATTTGATACTTATTCTCAGCACCAAAGGAAACTACCCTGACTTTATTCAGGCCACCTTTCAGGGAATTTTTTTTACAGATGAGGAAAATATGTGGCTGGATCGGGTCGTGACCAACATCAACCACTCTCTTACTAATCCCTATAAAAAAGCGCTGGCATTTACGGCGCTGTTTCAAGCCTGTATCATCAAACGCCCATATAATCTTTTCCACAGGGCAAATTTATATATGCGTGAGGCTGAGGTTCAGCGTTCGTTTGGAAATAAATCGACCTGGGATACGCCATTTGAGTCCCATTTTCGGCGTTTTGTTACCGAAGTGAACGCTGCTGTTTTTGATAATCAGCAAACAAACATTTCCTTGAATCTGGATGCCTTTGATACTCCCGCAGGTGTTGATCTTGTTTACATTGACCCCCCTTATTTTAATGCGAATGGAATTGGGGTAGATTACCGTGATTTTTATCATTTTTTAGAAGGATTAGTAAGTTACGAATCCTGGGGAGAGATGATTGATTATACAAGTAAACATCGGCGTCTGATTGCCAAACCGAATCTGTGGGGACATGCTGACCAAATTTTATACAGTCTGGAACGATTAATCGCTCATCACCGGACCAGTATTCTGGTGTTGTCCTATCGAGATGATGGGATTCCTACGCAGGAACAATTGATTCACCTTCTCAAAAAATACAAGTCAACTGTAGAAGTCGCCCATCTTCCTAAACAATATGTGCTTTCTAAACGTCGTTCCCATGAAATTTTGCTGATGGCGTCGTAACCATGTCCGATCCCTTTCGTACAACATTCCTAACTTATTTTGAGGATCTTCGCCAGCGTGTCGCTGCTGAAAAGGGGGAGTGGACAGTCAAAGGATTCATTGATATATACCAGCGCATTTATAGTATTTCCCTGGATACAAAGGTACTATCCAAAGTGCTGGAACTGCTGATGCTGCCAGTCATCAAACAGTTTGCCTCTGAACAGGGGTATCAACTGGTGCTTGCCAGAGCGCAAAACCAGTACCCGGATATTAGCCTCATTGCTCCTGATGAAACCTATTACGCTGTAGACATTAAAACTACGTATCGTCGGGGGATGGATAAACAGGGGAGGCTGAAGGTGAATGGCATGACCTTAGGCACATTTATGGGCTATTTTCGTGACCGTGAGAGCGCCGTTATCAGCACATTTCCCTATAACCGTTATGCTAAACACTATATTCTAGGGGTAATTTACGACCAGCTTTCAGATTTTGATGAAACCCGCGTGTATTCTATTACAGAGTTGGATCAAATTCCGTCTGTGGCAAATAATTTTGATTTTTTCTTAGAGGAAAAATATCGTATTGCTTCTGACCGCCCTGGAAGTGGTAACACCAGAAATATTGGGTCAACAGTTTTTCTGGAAAGATTGCTGCAAGGGACAGGAGTTTTTGCCGAACTGGGGCGTGAAATTTTTGATGATTACTGGATGAACTATCGGACAAAAGCGATGGCACGGGAAGAAGGTTTTGCACGGCCACCTTACACGAATTTAATTGAATATAAATATTTTAAGGAACAGGGTGCGTCCATTCTGGCGATACCGGAAGAAAAATTGCAATCGGAAGCAGATGAGGAAGAATGAATATGAGTCGGCTGGATGTGCGGGCAGTGATTCTAGGAATGTGGCTGACCCTGCTGATGACTACCCTGAGCAGTATTACAACCATTGAATATCTTAAAAATAAGGATGCCTCCGAAGTAGCGGTGTCTTTAGACGGTCTGCCAATCGCCCTGGAGGACTCGATAGGGCTGGTCAGTGGATTCTGGATTGCCGGACTGCTGGTGGGCTTAAGTACCCGCCTGCTGGGATGGGGAGAAAACAGCCGTTCGATGTTTGCCAGTGGGCTGCTGGGATTTGCTATTGCCGCCCTGATTCGAATCATGGCGCTGGGAATTTTCCTGCCAAATGCAACCAGTTTCTGGAAATTCATGTCGGGCATCCTCTCCCTGCATGACATCCCGGACTATCATGCGTTTTTGCTGCTGGTATGGATAGGCGGCGCGACAGCCATAGCAGCAGGGGTGCAAATGGCGGTACTCATTCAGCAAAAAACAGCGTTTACCTTGCCTACGCTGGATGTTGAGCCGCAAAATCTGGCGGTTTCCGCGTCGCTGATGTCCGTCCTGCTGCTGAGTCTGCTGGTGATTCGCAACCTGGACTCGGCCAGCCGGTCCGACCTGAGTATTTTGGATACCCGATGGCTGATTCTGCCCCTGACGAACATGATTCTGGCGGCAATGATGGGATTTTTTATGGGGGCAGGGTATTTTACACGCAGTCCCTTGATGGCAGGGGCAACCGTTTTCCTGGGCGCGGCGGTGCATGTGACCGTGATGCTGGTCCTGGAAAGTTACGTTTCCACCTTTGACGCGGTGGAAGCTAGCACTAATTTAAATAATCTTCCGGTGCTTAATTTTATTTTTTTCTGGGTTGGTACTCCTCTGGTCGGGGCAGTGGCGGCGCTGGCGCTGCACAACCTGAGGGACGCATTTTCTATAAATTATGAGGAAGAAGCGCCTGTGTAATTTTTCACACAATCTTCGGACATTAACCGAATAGTAAAATGTATAATTCATTTAATTAAAATTAAGGCGGAAGGTCACATCTACGCACAGGATTTTTTCCTCGTTCCCTTTCTGCCAGTCTTTACTGCGATAGTTCTTGCTGTTGCGCTAAGCCTGGTGTGGATACCGCTTTCCGTTCTGGCGCTCTTGATCCTCCTCCTGTTTTTATTTGATAGATTCTGCCGGAACAATCCCCGCAAGGAAAACGCGACTCTTTATCATTTGCTGTTTGAAGCCTCCAACGACGCAGTTTTTTTGCATGACATCGGCGGCAGTATTGTAGAAGTCAATGAACGGGCAGTTCATTTGTTGGGATATACCCGCGAAGAACTTTTGCAGATGAGCATCGCGGATTTAGTGCCAACGGGGGAGCTTCGGCTAGCAGGGTCGTCCCAGTGGTTTGACGACGGCGTGCGCTTTGAAACTCTCAAAAAACATAAAGAAGGCCACCTGATTCCGGTAGAGGGCAGTGGCAGGCATGTTCAGATAGGCGGCAAAAATCGGATTCTGCTGAGTCTGCGGGATATTACTGACCGGAAAAAAACCGAAAAACAGCTTCGGGAAAGCGAAGAACGCTACCGCCGTCTGGTGGAGTATTCGCCCAATGCCATCGCCGTGCATCAGGATTTTAAAGTAGTCTATGTGAACCGGGCGTTGATTCAATTGATGGGCGCAAGGTCGGCAGATGACCTGCTCCAAAAATCGGTGTTAGATACTATCCACGCCGACTATCGGGAAATAGGTGTTAAGCGTGCCAGACAAATTTATGAAGACGGTACGCCCGCCGAAGCATTGGAAGAAAAAATCCAGCGTCTGGATGGCAGTATTCTGGATGTAGAAATCAGCGGCGTTCCTATCACCTACCAGGGGCGACCCGCGACGCTGGTTGTTGTCCGCGACCTCACCCATCAAAAACAGGCCGAAAAACACCGTCTGGAACTCCTGCTGGAACGCGAACGGATTAATGTGCTTCAGCAGTTTATCGACAATGCTTCTCATGACCTCAAAACACCGCTGACGACCATCAAATTGCAGGTGTTCCTGGCACAAAAAAGCCCACCCGAAAAACTACCCACTATCATGGGCAAGCTGGATGAACAGGTGCTTCAACTGGAAAAACTGGTCGAAGACATGATTAAAATGTCGTCCCTGGATAAAAATGAAGTTGCCTTTAATTTCCAGCCGCTTCAGGTGAATACGCTGCTCAAGCCCCTGATGGATGCCTACACAACGGCCTTACAGAGCAAAACCATTACGCTTACTGTGCAAACTGATGACCCAATACCGGATGTGCTGGCCGATTATGCTCATTTGTATACCGCCTTAAGTAATATTTTTAGCAACGCGGTTGCTTATACGCGGGGTGGCGGCAAAATTCAAATCCGCACTTACACCCGCCAGAATGAGGTGTGTATTGATGTGCTGGACAGCGGCATCGGCATTGTGCCAGAAGAACTACCCCGTATTTTTGAACGGTTCTACCGGAGTGATAAAGCCCGTTCCACACGCGGGACGGGCTTAGGGCTGTCGATTGCGCTGAAAATTATCGAAGCGCATCACGGTAAAATCGAGGTGGAAAGTACCGTCGGCGTGGGCAGCCTGTTTCGTATCTGCCTGCCGTCCATTCACTAACCTCACCCGCCATTGCCCTAACGGGGCAAGCGCCCGACAGTGATCAAAACATACGTCCACAAATTCGGGTGAACTGCCCCTAAGTCTTATACCTCAGATGGACGTTCTTGAATGACCCATTCATTCCCATCCGGGTCGTTAAAGAATATGAATGAGTTCCATCTTCCTCCAGCACCCTCAACGAGGGTTGTGCCTTCATAATGCTTTATGACACTCACTTCTACATTATTAGCAAGGAGTTGTGAACGAGCTTTGTTAATGTCCATAACCACAAGTTGTAATCCTTTGAGCGTACCTGGCAACATTCCGCGATTTTGATTGCCTATGACAATAGAACATCCTGAGCCAGGGGGAGTTAATTGTATAACTCGATATTGATCTCCTATTTTAGTATCATGATCAACCACAAAGCCCAGTTTTTCACTATAAAACTGCTTAGATTGTTCTACATCCTCCACTGGGACGACTACAACCTCTAGTTTCCAGTCCATATTCATTCTCCTCCTAAAGACCGTAAAGTTCGATTTTGCTATGTGTTACTTCCAGATAGCTTCCATCTTATCAAGGCACTGCTCCAAGCCCGCCCGAGACATTTCCATGGTCTGACCAGGGGTCCAGTCACATTCCCGAAACGTCATCTCGGTTTTGTTTGTGCCTAATGCTTTAAGTGTCACTATGTGCCTTTGAATTTCTGGAAAATCCGAAGGCATTCCAGTAGTAGCGGGATCAATTTCATTCCCAAATTGGTCCGCAACTTTTCGAGTATATTCGATTCGTTCCATCGGGATGATTTTCTCATAATGCCAATTCCGATAGATTTCGCCATATTCAGGATTGCTCATGCAAACTAGCGATGTTCCGCCTTCACGAAAGTCCACTTTCGCAACCGGGCAAGTAAACCCTACAGGCCCCCACCACTTCTTGATATATTCTGCCTCACTAAAGGCTTTCCATACTTCCGCGATTGGGGCATTCAAAGTTCGAGTGATGATTAGATCCTGAGAGGGTAATCTTTTATCCATGTATCCTATCCTCATTTTACTTGTATTTTGCAAGTGAAATTAGCATATACGTTCTACGTCCATTTGTCAATACAGTTAGACTGCAAGATAAAAATTAAGTAAGATATTCTGATGGGATGTGAATTCTAATAGAGTTTTTACGTATCTGCGTTAAATTTGAAGTAGCTTGAGAATGGATTGAGTGATGGATGGAGGTCGCTATGAACGAAAGACTTCTGGATGTCATTTACGAGATTTTCTTGCAGCGACAGGCGAGCCAGTTCCGGGCTTTTCTGGCGAACTGGTTCAGAACCCTGTTTGGCTTATAACCCGCGAGGGGAGCGTCAAGCTCCCCTTTTTTTACCTCACAAACGGATACCGCGTCACCTGCCAGAGCAGCGTTGAACCGTCCGCCAATTTTTCCTGATGCAGGGGGGAATTGGAAACCGTAAACGTAGGGCGGCGGGAAACCGACTGCCGGATAAGAAACGATTGAATATCCGTCCCACTGACCTGCTGATACTGCGGGATGCCGCGTACCGCCTGTTTCCACGCCAGAATAATGGAATAGCCCGTATTGTCATACTGATACAGGATGTAATCCGGGTAGCCCAGCGTTGCGGGGTAGGGGGGCAGCGCACGGGTATTGCTGAATCCTTTGGCAGTCGATGGAACTTCTACGACAGGTGTCGGGTGATTTTCTGTCTGGAAGGCTGCCCGCAGCAGCACTATTGAAATCACCAGCACCATCGCCGCCCCCAGCACATAGGCCGCCACGCGAATCTGAGAAGCCCGTCGCTGTTGACGCCGCATGTTTGCCAGAGATGGTAGCTGCCGGACCATGGAAGGCGTAGCTGGATACTCGAATCCCTGTGCAAATTCACGTATCTTTTTTTCCAGATGATTCATGGGCTGCTCACTCATGTTTCTTCCCCCCATTCTAATGTAAACGAGCGCAAACCGGGGTAATCCCGTTCAATAATCGCTTTCAGGCGTTCCAATGCCCGGTGCAGCCGCGATTTTACCGTACCGGGGGCAACATCTAAAGTATCGGCAGTTTCGGGAACAGAGAGTTCCAAAAAGTAGCGCAGATAGATAATTTGTCGGTCCTCGTGTTTGAGCCGTTGGATCGCCTGCCAGAGGGTTCGCTGCTCATCGTTCCGGCTGCTAATAGATTCCGCGCTGGCGGTGACGGGCGAGACGGTTTTGGAAAACCGTCCAATTGCGGCGGTGTAACGGCTGAAGCTGCGATAGGTGTTGCGGGCGCGGTTAGCCGCGATACTCAGCAGCCAGGGACGCAAGGGGCGCGACGAATCAAATGTGTGCAGTGCCTTATAAGCTGCTATAAACGTTTCCTGAGTGATGTCCTCCGCGTCATCGGCGTTGCCAATCAGCAGGTAAGCCAGACGAAAGACCGCTTCCTGATGTTCTTCGACCAGCGCTTGCCAGGCGGGTTCGCTGCCTTCAAGCGCACGTTTTATCAAGTCCACCCAACATGGCCTTTCTCACAAAGTTGTGCCATCAT
>CAZKZS010000215.1:0-8520 GCA_964557285.1 uncultured Anaerolineae bacterium
GCGCGGTATTAAACAACACCAACTGCGGCGCAGTAAACAGGCTTAACAACCCCGCAAAAACCACAACGGGTATCACAAAAATGCCATTTTTCCACGACAGCTTACGCTGGAAAGTTGCCAGCAGCGCCGCTCCCGCCAGCAAAAAAATCACAGCGTAAATGGGGATATTGATACCGGGGCGGTAGTGAAAAAATACTGCATTGCCAATGAGTCCCATCGCCAGACTCACCCCCAGAACGGCAACGGATATGAGTTCTGTTTCTTTTTCTTCCTGCACAAGATCGTCAGTCAGCAAAAGCTCGTTTTCTGCCTGCATACAGAGTCCTTCCCATAACTGCTATCACTATAAAAAATGGCGACCATAGAAGCGACTGTTTAAGTGCAGGCTTCCAACCACCTGAGTGCTTGACAGCATTTTTTAGGAAATCCTGTATAGTTGGTTGCTAAGGTCAAAGTCTGAGGAGAATATTATGAGAAAGAAATGGATATTATTAAGTATGCTGCTGGTATTGATAGGAGGCAGCCTGGCAGCCCAAGACCCTCCTGCCGAAGGGGGACAGTTTCGGGTGGTGCAAATTTTTTATCCTGATTCTACGCTGCTGGTGGATGGGGAAAGCCTGTTTGAAGGGCTGAAATTCTCATTTGCTACGGATTACTTCCCACTGGAAGCCGGAAACCATACAATAGCTGTTACCCCTGCGGGTAGTGATTCCGGTGC
Organism: uncultured Anaerolineae bacterium; assembly: GCA_964557285.1. Taxonomy (GTDB): domain Bacteria; phylum Chloroflexota; class Anaerolineae; order Aggregatilineales; family J027; genus SB15. Next base: position 719 of record CAZKZS010000215.1, read on the forward strand.
GTCGCTGGATTTAGAAGTTGCGGACGGCCACAATTATACTCTGGTGACAATTGGAGAAGCGGAGTCCGATGCCCCGACGCTGCTGGTCATTGACGAAACCGCCGAACTCGCAGCCTTAGAAAAAACAGGTAACAACGCGATTATCGTATCCAACCTGCCGGATGCGCCGGCCGCCGATGTGTATTTTCTTGACCAAAAAGTGATCGAAAATTTGAGCTTTGGCACGTATGGCGTGGCTACCGCGCCCACAGGTCATTTTAAGGCACGCGCAACACTGGCGGGCAGCCCGGAGACGGTGCTGTTTGAAAGTGAATATTTTGCCGTGCCGTCTACCACCTCTCTCGCGTATCTGGCGGGGACATCCCCTACAGATGTGAAACGTTTCTTTTTCACGACCACCAGCATGAATATGCTCGATTACCTGACCGCCCACACCTCATTGGAAGGCAGCACCCTGACAACCCTGTTTGAACTGCTTCAGGCGGCTGGCTTAACGGAACAGATGACCGGAGACACCCCCTTCACCCTCTTTGCGCCGACCAATGCCGCCTTTGAAGCCCTGCCACCCCAGACCCGTGATTTTGTGCTGAACAATCCCGAAGCGCTGGCCGACATCCTGCGCTATCACATGATACCGGACTACCTGCCGCCTTATACGCTGGATGGAGAGCAGGCATATACAACCCTTCAGGGGTCGCCCCTCTCACTTGTTCACACGCCAGGGGAAAGTTTGACGGTGAATGGACTCCCTACCGGTTTGCAGCATCGCATGAAGAACGGGGTTATTTATCTGATTGACACGGTTTTGCTGCCACCCGCGAATTAAATACCATCCCTTGATGGCTTGTCCCAACCCCTGTAGGGGCGGGGACGATACCCGCCCTGTTTACCCTCACCCCAAACCCCTCTCCCACTGCTGCGCGGGGCGAGGGGCTTATGTGGGCAGGAACAAGCGAGTGAAACGAGCGATGCCTGCCCCTACGGATTCAGGGCAAAGGGAGTGGCAAAAAGCATGTTCCCTCACCCCCGGCCCGCGTTCGCGTCCCACTGCTGCGCGGGGCGAGGGGAGCAAAAAGTCCCTCTCCCGTTCTGGGAGAGGGATGCCGAAGGCAGGGTGAGGGGTAAAAAAGCTCATGCACGCCCCTACGGATTCAGGGCAAAAACTGCTTGACACTTTTTTAAAATCCCGTTACACTGGCAAACGTAAGATTAGGAATCTTCCAATGAGTTTAGTAGTTGTCACCAAATTGCACATCACCGCTGTGCCTTTCGGAGGTACGGGGGAGAAGTGCGCCTGCTGACTGCTGCTTTACGTTAAGTAAATACGTTCGGCACAGCCGCAGGTCTCACGCAGACTGCGGTTTTTTTGTGCCTGATGCCGGAAATCCGCAGGTCTGCACCCACAGACAGCCTGCGGATTTTTTTATTTCTAGCTAGCGAGAGAGGACTTAGACCATGACCATTTTAAAACCCATCACCCAGACCGTGCTGCCCGAAGGGTATACCATGCGTCCGGCGTTGATGAGCGACTTTGATAATGCAATTGCCCTGTTTAACGCCTGTTCCCAGGCGCAGTATGGCCGCGCCGAATTTAGGCCGGAGGACATTCGATTTGAGTGGACCATGCCCGATGTACAGTTGGAAAAATCCATGCGCGTGGTGTTAACCCCCAACGGGCAAATTGTCGGTTACATTGAAGTGTGGGATAACCATGCTGTCCCTGTGCATCCCTGGGTGTGGGGGCGAGTGCATCCCGACCATGAAGGACGGGGCATCGGCACAGCACTGTTAACCTGGGCCGAAGAACGCTGCCAGTGGGCGATAGAAAAATGCCCACCAGAAGCCCGCGTATCCTACCGCGTGGGTTATAAATCCGACTATACCCCTGCCGAAAAACTGTATACCCGCATGGGGCTTCAACCGATTCGGCACAGTTGGACGATGGTGATTGACTTTGACTCCGCCCCCGCCATGCCGGACATGCCAGCAGGTATCACCATTCGCACGCATCGTCATCCCCAGGATTTACCCCTGACCTATCAGGCCGTGCGCGATTCGTTCCAGGATCATTTTGGCTACGTGGAAGAACCTTTTGAGCAGGGACTAAAACGCTGGCAGCACTATATTGAAGGGGATGAAAAATTCGATGAAAGCCTGTGGTTTTTAGCGATGGATGAATCAACGGTGGCGGGCATTTCCCTGTGCCGTATTGAAGCCCATCATGATTCTGAGCAGGGATGGGTCAGTACGCTGGGCGTCTGCCGCCCCTATCGGCGTAACGGGCTGGGGCTGGCGCTGCTTCAGTACAGTTTTGCCGAACTCTGGAAACGTGGCAAGAAAAAAGTCGGCCTGGGGGTAGATGCCAGCAGCCTGACCGGAGCGACCCGCCTGTATGAAAAAGCCGGAATGTACGTTGACCGCCAGATGACTCTGTATGAAAAAGAACTGCGTCCGGGGGTAGAAATCAGCACCACCAGCGCGGGGCAGTAATGGTTATAGGGCAGGTGTAGGGGCGTGGTCTTAAGCGTAGCGTGACCCGCCCAAACAGGAGAGTAGGGGCAGGAACAAGCGAACGCAGTGAGCGATGCCTGCCCTTTTGGGGCGGGTATCGGGCTACCGCCCTTGTCCCCGCCCCTACTGTCCGCCCTTGAACCACCCAGTAGGGACACGGCATTGCCGTGTCCCTACGGAGGCAAACCTGTAAAAATAACAGCAAAAGGAGCAGCTCAAATGATTACCTTACGGGAAGCCGTACCAGAACAGGACTACCCGCGCATCGCCGAACTCATCAGCGCCGTGCAGCCCGAACCCGTCACGGCGGAGTTCCTGCATGAATGGGATGAGCAAAAATCGGAAGCCATCATACGCCGCCGGACGGTCGCCGTGGATGAAAACGGGCGGACTGTCGGGTACGGGGTGGTTCAGCATCAGCAGTGGGACAAAGCCGGCCTTTTTTTGGTCTGGGTAACGGTTGAAGCGGCCTGTTGCAAACGGGGCATTGGCACGATGTTATATGACGATGGTCTAAAAACAGCCCGCCAGCACGGAGCGACTCAGCTTAAAAGTGAAGTCCGTGAAGCCTGTGCGGAAGGGCTGCGTTTTGCCGAAAAACGGGGGTTTCAGATTCGCCGCCACATTTTTGAGTCCACCATCGACCTGAGTACCTTTGATGAAAGCCCTTTTGCCGGAATCATTGAGTGGGTGCAGGCGTCGGGCATCCGATTTTTCACCCTGGCCGATGACAACAGCGAGTCCACCCGCCGTCAACTCTATGACATTAACCGTCTGGTCGTGCTGGATATTCCCGGCTTTGATAACGAATTTCCAGATTATGAAACCTTCAACAACGTCATTTTGAAGGGGTCATGGTTTCGCCCCAAATCATGGCGGCCGACGGGGACCGGGTGATTGGATTGGGTGCGGTGGGCTATTTTGCGGCTACCAATTCCATGTACAACATGATCACGGGGGTTCACCCGGACTATCGCGGGCGGAAAATCGCGCTGGCGCTCAAACTGCTGACCCTTCGCTACGCAAAACAGGCGGGCGCGGCTTACATTCGCACTAACAATGATTCGGAAAATGCGCCCATGCTGGCTTTGAATCGCAAACTGGGTTATGTACCCGAAACGGGGATGTATTTCCTCATCCAGACGCTGCAATAAAAAAGGTGTAAAAATCGGCGCCAATGGGGAACATGAGAAAAGTCAAAAACGTTGAGGACAGGGATATGAACTTACCAGAAGGCATGATGTTACGTCCGGCTCAGATGACCGATGTGGAAGCGGTCGTTCACCTTTTGAATGCATGTTCAAAAGAAGAAATCGGCGCAGAAGAATATTCGGTCAGTGAATGGGCAGGCGATTGGGGCATGGATACGTTTAATCTGGCGGAAGATACACGAGTTGTCGTGTTTCAGCAGCAGATCGTGGCCTATGCGGACACCTTCGGGCTGCCGCCGTATGTAAAGCTGTACTGCATTGTGCGTGTGCTGCCGGCGTTTCGCGGCCAGGGCATTGAGCAGGTACTGATGGACTGGATAGAAAAACGCTGTCAGGCGCTGGCTTCTCACGCGCCGGAGGGAGCAAAAGTGACGGCTGACCTGATGGCATATCAGCAGACCACTTATCTACGTGACCTGTACGAACGGCATCACTATCAGCATGTCCGCAATTTTTTCCACATGATGATTGAGCAGGACAGCCCGCCGCCCGCACCTGTACTGTCAGAGGGGATCACGCTGCGTCACGCCCTTTCGCCGCAGGAGGACCGGGCAGTGTATGAGGCATATCTGGCTTCGTTTGCCGACCACTGGGGATTTGTGGCACGTCCTTTTGAAACCATCATCGAACGCTTTAAAGTGTCCAAAGAATCCTTTGACCCTACCCTGTGGTTTCTGGCAATGGATGGAGACAGCGTGGCCGGAATCTGCCTGTGCCATGTGCATCTGCCTGAAAACCCGCAGAAGGGATGGGTTGGAACGCTGGGCGTTGTGCCTGCCTACCGCAAACGCGGCATCGGATTGGCGCTGCTGCATCATGCTTTTGGAGAATTTTATCGGCGCGGGTATCGACGTGTGGAATTGGGTGTAGATGCCAACAGCCTGACCGGAGCGACCCGCCTGTATGAAAAAGCCGGAATGAAAGTTTTCCATTCCGTGTGTCTTTATCAAAAAACGGTTCGTGAAGGGGTGGACCTCACCACCCAGGACCTTGTTACTGAACATTAAGCTGAGGGGAACTTCCCCTCCACAAGGAGAAAATCAACAATGGACATCCGTAAAACAGACACTTTCACATCAGATTATGACGATTTATTTCAGGACGAACGTTTCCAGTCCTGGATTGTGAACCTGCTGCTTGAAGATGCACAGAAGATTGACCCGCGTGTGGAGGGGATCACGGAGGGATATGATGAACAGCAACCGGAAGTACAGCCCTCCCGATGACTTAAATCGGATACAGGGCTTTATTTCACAGACCAACGCTGGACTGCATCCGGGCGATTTTGCCCATCGGCTGTATAACGTTAACCGGAACTTTCAGCCGTCGGAAATTGTACGGCTGTGGGAAGATGACAAGGGGACTCTGCTGGGCTGGATGATGCTGTATCCCCGCTTTAGCGACTTCGACTTTCAGGCGATTCCTGATGAAGCGCTGATGACGGAAATGCTGGCATGGGCGGAACAGAATCTAAAGGCGGAGGAAGTCGGCACGGATGTATTTGGGTCGGATGTGACGCGCCGCCGTTTTCTGGAACAGCACGGCTATCAGGCCACAGGCGAAGCGGTTTATCATCTTACGGCGCGTTCGCTGGCTGCCCCTATCTCCGACCCGTCGCTGCCCGCCGGATTCACGATTCGCAGCGCGGCAGGGGTACATGAAGCGGGGCGGCTGGCAGAAGTCCATGCGGGCGCGTTTGGCTCAAGTTGGACTCCCGAAAGTTACGCTGCTGTGATGCAAACGCCGGGTTATCATCTGGAAAATGAACTGGTGGTAGTCGCGCCGGATGGCCGATTCGCCGCCTTTTGTGTCCTCTGGTTCGACCCGATTCGTAAAACCGGCTTGTTTGAGCCTGTTGGTGTTCATGCGGATTTTCAACGGCGCGGATTGGGACGGGCGCTGATGCTGGCCGGAATGCGCCGGATGGTGGCCGCCGGAATGGACACCGCGCTGGTCGGGCATGAAGTGGAGAATCCGGCCTCCACCGGACTGTATCACGGGCTTGGATTTGAGGATAAGGATGACCTATTCCGCTACCGAAAACGGAAAATGTGATTGAGAGGGCTAAAACATTATGCCTGTTTTAACTTTAGACAATATCGGACATTCTTTTGGGGATTTTGACCTGTTCGCGGACATCAGTGTGAGTATTCCGCACGGGGGAAAAATCGGCCTGGTGGGGCCAAACGGAATCGGAAAAACCACCCTGTTAAAAATCCTGGCGGGGGAAAGCAAACCCTCTACCGGATATTTACATTTTGCGAAAGGCACACGGTTCGGCTACCTTCAGCAGGAAGCCATGCACGCCTTCATCAATCAGGAGCATACCGTCTGGGAAGAAATGCTGACGGTGTTTGCAGAGGTGGTCAAACTGGAATCGCAGCTTCAGCAGCTTGAGGAGGCGATGGCAAACGGGGATGAGGAGGCACTGAAAAAATATGGCGACTTGCAGCATCAGTTTGAGGTGCGCGGTGGCTATGAATATGACCTGTGGATTGACCGCACCCTGACCGGACTCGGTTTCCAGCGCGACCAGTTTCAACTGCCGCTTGCTCACCTTAGCGGCGGGCAAAAAACACGGGCGCTGCTGGCAAGGCTGCTGCTGGAAAAACCCGACTTGCTGATTCTGGACGAACCGACGAATCATCTGGATGTGGACGCGCTGCAATGGCTGGAAAACACCCTGCTGGAATGGGAAGGTGCGATGTTGATTGTCAGCCATGACCGTTATTTTCTGGATAAAGTCGTCAATACCATCTGGGAAATGAGCCGTCTTGGAATCGAAGTGTATCGCGGCAATTACACCACTTACGTGAATGAGCGCCAGATTCGCTGGAATCATCGGCAGGACTCATTTGATGACGAAAAAGCCCGCATGGAAAAAGAACTTGACTTCATCAAACGGAACATTGTGCGGGCGTCTACCAATGCGCGGGCAGTGGGTCGGCTGCGTCGGCTGAGCCGCGATCTGGTTGCCATGCAGGAAGTGGGGGCGGTAGCGCTGCAAAACACCAACTGGTCACAGTTAGGCATCGGCAGTATTCGCCCGATGGGAGTCATGGAAGCGGAACAGGCAATTAAAGCGCTGCAACGTCCGAATTACCGCCTGCCGCAGCTCAACATGCGACTCCGCAGCCTGCACCGCAGTGGCAATATCATCCTGCGGACGAAAAATCTGACGGTTGGCTACTCCGGCAGGCCCCTGTTCAGCACAGAAAATATCGAACTGCTGCGGGGAGAATGTGCTGCGTTGATTGGCCCGAATGGGTCAGGCAAAACGACCTTCCTGAAAACCCTGCTGGGGCAGATTCAGCCGTTAAAAGGCGAAGTCCAGTTGGGCGCAAGCATCCGACTCGGTTATTTTGCCCAGGCACATGACCGTTTAAACCCAAACAATACGGTCATTGAGGAAATTACCTATCATAAGGAGATGCTGCCGGGGGAAGCCCGCAACTATCTGGGGCGATTCCTGTTTCGTGGGGAGGATGTTTTTAAGCCTATCAGCCTGCTTAGCGGCGGCGAACGGGGTCGGCTGGCGCTGGCGATTCTGGCGTTGGAAGGGGCGAATGTCCTGCTGCTGGACGAACCGACGAATCATCTGGATATTCCGACTCAGGAAATTTTGCAGGAGGTTCTGGAACTGTTCGACGGCACGACGCTGCTGGTTTCGCATGACCGCTATCTGATTGACCGGCTGGCGACTCAAATCTGGGAACTGCGCGATGGCCGTTTGCGGGTGTTTGAGGGAACGTATCAGGAATTTATCGGGAATACCGCGCCATCTGCGCCTGTATCCGACTCCGCGCCCGCACCCAACGGCAAGGAAAAATCGCTCAGCACCAACGCCCGCAAAAAATTGGAACGGCAGGCGGCGGAACTGGAAGCCAAAATCCATACGCTCGAAAAAGAATTGGAAGGCATTTCGGCACAGCTTCAGGCCGCGCTCCCCTTTGCCGAAGTGCAACGGTTGGGGCAGTTGTATCAGGAAAAACAGGCACAGCTGGAGTCCCTCCTGGAATCGTGGGCAGCGATGGCATAAGGTGGGGCAGGAACAAGCGACCACCATAAGCTCCTCTCCGA
>CAZKZS010000216.1:0-8518 GCA_964557285.1 uncultured Anaerolineae bacterium
CTCTGGTCACAGCCTGGTACACGTAATAAGAAACGGCCAGAATCACCAGCCCAATGACAGACGTGATCCAGCTAAATTTATCCTCAAAATTGCCGCCGTCGGTAGCACTCAGCACGGCGTTCATGTCGATGACAAACCCCGCCACCATAAAAATAAGCGCCATCCACTGCGCCCATTTCAGCGCGACTTTTTCTTCGGTGAACAGTCCCCATGCCGTCCGCAGTGCGGCTATCCCCAGACAAAAAGCAACAATGGCGGCAAACCATTCTGTCGCGTTGAGGTCGTGGCGGCTGATGTTGGCGCGTTTACCCAGCGCAATCCATCCGGTCAGCAGTTGGTGGGTCAAAATGAGGGAGGCCACCCCCACCACCAGCATGTAAAGCGTGACCAGGATATTGTCCTGGGTTTTAATCTGTTGGCGTTCTAAAGTTGCTTGCATAAAAAACTCTTTTGGATTGTATTTTCATCAGGGAAAAAGGCGGGTGACAAACCACCCGCCAGAGTTATTTTAATTAACGGTAGCCTGCGGCGGTCAGTTCGACAATCGCATCCACATTGCTGGCATCAATGACACCGGGGCCAGTCAGGATGTCCCCACCGGGGGCAAGCGCAAACTGGCTGTTCAGGTACAGCCACATGATGGTTTCAAAACCCTGAAGGTACGGCTGCTGGTCAATCGCCTGCACCAGATACCCATCTTTAATCATCTGGTAGATTTCAGCGCTGGTATCGTGGGTTGTGGCATAGACTTCACGCGGCTGCCGCCCCGCTTCCTGGAAGTACAAATTCAGGCTGCTAGAGGGGTTCGGGCCGAGCATAAAGATAGCGTTGGTATCAGGGTTAGCGGTGAAGTAGTCGGCCAGCACGCCCGCGCTTTCGGTCACATCATTGCTGATGGTCAGGCCGTCCAACGGGATGCCATTTTCTTCAAAGACACTGCGGACACCCGCGCACCGAGCTTCCAGACCGCTGTGGCCGACTTCCTGAATCGGGCAAACGCCTTTGGTGATGGTTACACCGTCGGCTGCCGCTTCAGAAAGGACACGCTGGGCGTTGCTGCGCCCGCCGAGGAATTCATTCGCGCCAATGTAAAACAGAGTCGGCAGCGCCTGATCCGTTCCCGCGTTCGGGTCGGCAGTGTTAAAAACAATCACCGGAATGCCCGCTTCATCAGCACGCACCACCGCATCCCGAATCACTTCGGGGTTGGGAACAGTCGTGCCAATGCCATCCGGGTTACGCGCCAGCGCGTCATCCCAGTAACCCGCCATATCGTCCACGTTGTCTACCGGATCGGCCAGCCACGCGCAGTCCGCACTCAACAGGGCGCAGGCATCATCCATGCCTTTAATGACTACAATCCAGAACGGATTGCCTACACCACCATGGCTAACCATCGAAAACACAAGCTGGTCATCCTGAGCGCCCGCCGGAGCAAGAGTCGCAATCATGATACCAATAATCAGAACTAAAACAGGAAGGACACGTTTCATGAGGATTTCTCCTTAAAAAATAGTAGGAACAATAAATTTAATGGGAAATGCTACTTGGCTCTTTCCAGATAGGCTTCCTCTTTTCTATGAATGTGGCTACACAGCTTTAATAAAAATACACCCAATTTTTCAGAATTTCAAACTTTTTGATGATTCTTTTTGAAAACTGGTGCTGCTTGTGCAAGAATCACAAATCTTACTCAAAAAAGGATACTTTTATGGCTGCACTTGGTATGGGTGTGATTGGTCTGGGACGGATGGGCAGTGTTTATGCGTCGTTTATTGCCCGCAACGTGGAGGGAGCAAAACTGGTGGCGGTGGCCGACAACCGCGCCGAAGCACGCGAGAAATTTACGAGTCAACTCAGCGATTTAAAAGCCTATGCTGCCTATGAAGATTTATTACACGACCCGGAGGTGCAGGGCGTGGTCATCACAACCCCGACCAGCACCCACCGCGAAATTGTGATTGCAGCAGCCCACGCGGGTAAAGCGATTTTTTGTGAAAAACCAACCGCCCTCACCCTGCCCGAAACGGATGAGATGGTGGCTGCCGTTGAAAAAACGGGTGTGATGTTCCAGGTGGGGTTTATGCGCCGTTTTGATAAAGGGTACATGGCGGCCAAAAAGCAAATTGACGACGGCGTGATTGGCACACCGGTCACAATTCGTTCCATCAGCCGCGACCCCTTCCGCACCAGCCTTGAATATGCCAGCCCGACCAATTCCGGCGGCATGATCGTCGACATGGCGATTCATGATTTTGACATCTGCCGATGGATGATGTCGGATGAAGTGGAACGGGTATATACGGAAGCGGGGGTGCTGGTCTACCCCGAACTGGCCGACGTGGGAGATGTGGATAACGCCATGATCAGCCTTCGGTTTGCCAGAGGTGGATTGGGCAACGTGGAAGCCAGCCGTAACGCCCGCTATGGCTATGATATTCAATGTGAAATTCTGGGGTCAGAAGGGGCGCTGCGGGTCGGCTATTTGCAGGAAACCCCCGTGCTGCTGCTCAACCGGAACGGGGTGTTACATGATGTTGTGCCGCATTTTCCGGAGCGTTTTGGCCCGGCCTACACGGCTCAGGTGGCTTATTTTGTGGAATGTTTGCAGGCCGATAAGCCGCCCCGTATCACGATTCAGGATGCCCGCGCCGCCTTACAAATTGCCATCGCCGCTACCCAATCGCAGCACACGGGGCAGGTGGTCAAGGTTGCCGAGGTGAACTAAGTTATCGGGGGTCGGTTATCAGTATTCAGGGAGGGGGATTTTAGCTCCTCCCGCACGTTTTTAGGGGAGCAAATGGCGATTATTCAGGTTGGTGATACCTTTTACACGCTGACTGACCACGCAGTAGCACAAATGATGATGCGTGGGATTAGCGAAGAAGAAGTTATTGAAGTCATAGAAACGGGTGAACTCGATTATACTGAGAGAGGAGATATTATCTATAGAAAAGACATCGGCAAAAGAAGAATTGCTGTCATCGTCATCGAAGGCACAGAAAGAATCAGCACAGCCTTTATTGTCACAAAGGACTGAAAATGAAAATCACCTACGATAAAAACGCAGATGCTATGCTCATCCTCTGGAATGAAAAAGCAGAATATCAAGCGAATAAGAAATTGACTGAAGGATACGAGTTTATGCTGATCATGGATAAAGATAACAACCCTGTGGGACTGGAAATTCTTCATGCTTCTGATTATGTGACCCATTTAGAAAAAATTGATTATGAGGATATAACCCGCGTGGAAGCGGAAAAGTAAATGCTGGAAAGGGATTTTAAAATGTCGGTTCATGTTGGCGTTATTGGAGCAGGACGCATCGGCAAGCTCCATGCAGAAAATCTAGCAACCCGTATTCCCGATGTCAAAGTGCTGGCAATTGCGGACGTAATGGCTGCTGCCGCCGAACAAACGGCTTCCCGTCTGCATATTCCCCTCTGCACCGCCGATTATCATACGGTGCTGAATCACCCGGATATTCAGGCGGTAGTGATTTGTTCGTCCACAGATACCCACTCGCAGATGATTAGTGAGGCGGCGCGGGCGGGCAAACATATCTTCTGCGAAAAACCGATTGACCACGACCTGAAAAAAATTGACCGTGTGTTAGAGGAAGTCGCAAAAGCGGGCGTGAAATTCCAGGTAGGATTTAACCGCCGTTTTGACCCCAACTATGCCCACGTGCGGCAAGCTGTGACGGGTGGCGAAATCGGCGAGCCGCATATTCTCCACATCATCAGCCGCGACCCCGCCCCACCCCCCATTGAATACGTGAAAGTTTCTGGCGGGCTGTTTCTGGATATGATGATTCACGACTTCGACATGGCACGGTTTTTGATTGGCAGCGAAGTAGAGGAAGTGTATACGCTGGCGGGCGTGCGGGTTGACCCGAAAATCGGAGAAGCGGGGGATGTGGATACGGCGGTGGTGATGCTCAAATTTGCCAACGGGGTGATTGGCACAATTGATAACAGCCGTCAGGCGGTCTATGGTTATGATCAGCGTGTGGAGGTGTTTGGCAGCCGGGGAACAGCTGCCAGCAGCAACAATTACCCGAACAACGTGACACTCAGCACCGGAAAAACCATCTACCGCGATTTGCCCCTCAACTTTTTCATCGAACGGTATACGGACAGCTATGTGATTGAACTTTCCGCGTTTATCGACGCCGTAGCCCACGATAAACCCGTTCCGGTAGGGGGCATGGATGGGCGCGTGCCGGTGGTCATGGGGCTGGCAGCACGAAAATCATATGAGGAAGGCCGTCCGGTCAAATTAAGCGAGATTGGCTAACGATGAAAACCAAAAAGTTAACGATGGCACAGGCCATCATTGAATTTTTACAGAATCAGTATGTTGAGCGTGACGGGATAGAAAATCCATTTTTTGCGGGGTGCTGGGGCATCTTCGGACACGGCAATATCGCGGGCATCGGGCAGGCGCTGGAACAGTACGCGGATACCTTCCGCTATTATCAGTGTCGTAATGAGCAGGCGATGGTACACACGGCGGCGGCTTACGCCAAAACCAAAAATCGGCTGCAAACGTTCGCCTGTACCACCTCCATCGGCCCCGGCGCGACCAATATGATTACAGGTGCGGCGGCGGCAACGGTCAATCGGCTGCCCGTGCTGCTGCTGCCAGGGGATATTTTTGCAGAACGTACTCAAGCACCCGTTTTACAGCAGTTAGAATCGGAACATTCCCAGGATATTTCAGTCAACGACTGTTTTAAGCCCGTTTCTCGCTACTGGGATCGTATCAACCGACCGGAGCAGATTATCAGCGCCTTACCGGAAGCCATGCGCGTGCTGACTTCGCCCGCCGAAACGGGGGCGGTCACGCTGGCGCTGCCCCAGGATATACAGGTGATGGCCTATGAGTATCCGGTTAGGCTGTTTGAAAAACGAGTCTGGACGATTCCGCGCAGCCGTCCGGACGTGACAATGCTCAAAAAAGCGGCAGAAAAAATCCGTGCCAGTAAACAGCCGTTGATTATCGCAGGCGGCGGTGTGTTATACAGTGAAGCCACGGATACACTGGTGGAGTTTGTCGCAAAAACAGGGATTCCGGTTGGGGAAACACAGGCGGGCAAAAGCTCCCTGCCCTATAACAATCCCCTGAATCTGGGCGCGATAGGAGTCACAGGCACATCGGGCGCAAATGTCGTTGCCCGTGAAGCAGATGTCATTATCGGCATTGGCACACGCTACAGCGATTTTACGACGGCCTCCAAAACTGCATTTCAGAATCCCGATGTGTTTTTCATTAATATCAACGTCGCGGAATTTGACGCCTATAAACACAACGCGCTGCCACTGATAGGGGATGCAAAAGCCACCCTGGAAGAACTGCTCACCCTGCTAGAAGGCTATCATGTTGAGTCGGGTTATCGCCAGCGTGCCGTTCAGTATAACAAAGAATGGGATGCGGAAGTCTCGCGTATTTATAATCTGGAACACGGCCCACTGATCAGCCAGGGAGAGGTCATCGGCGTGGTGAACATGCTTTCCAGACCGGAGGATGTGGTGTTATGCGCGGCAGGGAGTCTACCGGGGGATTTGCATAAGCTGTGGCGCACCCGCCAGCCCAACGGCTACCATCTGGAATATGGCTACTCAACGATGGGCTATGAAATCGCGGGCGGGCTGGGGGTCAAACTCGCTGCGCCAGAGCGTGACGTGTATGTCATGGTCGGGGATGGTTCATACCTGATGATGAACAGCGAAATTGTCACGGCGGTTCAGGAAGGCATCAAGATTAACATCATTCTGGTGGATAATCACGGTTTTGCCAGCATCGGCGGACTGTCTAAAGCGGTGGGCAGTGATGGATTCGGCACGAAGTACCGCTACCGCACCGGATCGGGTCATCTGGACGGGGACACCCTACCGATTGATTTTGCCGCCAATGCTGCCAGTCTGGGCGCTCATGTTATTAAAGCCAGCAGCCGGGATGACCTTGCCAATGCCATGCTGGAAGCACAAAAAATCGAACATCGTCCAGTGTGCATTGTGGTTGAAACGGATCGCCGCCAGCGTGTACCGGGATATGAATCGTGGTGGGATGTAGCGATTGCCGAAACCGCCGCCATGCCCGATGTCGAAAAAGCACGCGAACAGTACGAACAAGCCAAATCCAAAGAGCGCCATTTTATTTAGCAAATGAGAATTGTAGGGATACGGCAGTGCCGTATCCCTGCCGCCTGGATTAGAGAGGAGTATGCTAAAATGCAACTCAATGAAAGGAGCGACTCATGCTGGATACTGCCGTAGAACACCTTTACACCGTCGAAGCCTTTGAGCAGTTCGCCGACCTGCCCGAAAATCAAGACCGTCTGCTGGAACTTGTGCATGGGGAGATTGTGGAAAAAGTGCCAACCGAAGAACATGGAGTCCTTGTCATTACCCTGGGTTCACTGCTGAAAAATCATGTCAAACCACGTAAATTAGGAAAAGTTGGTACAGAAGTCCTTCACCGCAAGCCCTCCGACAAATATAACGTCAGGATGCCCGACGTTTCATTTCGGGCAGGCAATGATCCGATTGTCACCGAAGGGTCTGTTCCGCAGATGCCCGATCTGGCGGTTGAAATCCAATCGCCCACCAATAGGCCGCGTGAAATGCGCGAAAAAGCCCATTACTATCTGCGGAATGGCTCAAAACTGGTCTGGCTGATTTATCCTCGTAAGCAGGCGGTCGAGGAGTGCAGGCTGGATAGCAACGGTGAAATGGAAGTCAAGCCCCTTGATCTGGAAGGGGTGCTGGATGGCAGCCCTGTTTTGCCCGATTTCAGCGTCCCCGTTAAAGAGATTTTTGAGGTGGAGTAAATTTACAAATACTCAATGTGATTTTTCATGTCTTCTGCACTATAAACAGCATGAACGAGAATGAGTGCTTTGACCCATGCTCCGATGTCATGTTTAAACTGATTGCCAAAAACGATTCCCGTATGTTCAATGCCTTCAGCAGCAAGCCTTAAATAATCTGCGTCACAGGTGCAAAGCACGCATCCCATTTTTACAGCCCGGGTTAGATGGTTAATGTCTGTATCCCCTAACGAGTTTAATTCTTGCAAAGTATAGACAGTGATATTATGCCGTCGCAGTTGGGATGCAATCATTGGCGACAAATGTTCATCCAAATAAAGGCTTATAGCGGCTGCCAATACGCTTTTCCTTATATTCTTCAGCCATCTGGCGGCGCTGCCTCATGCTGGCATCAATTTCCTCTTTATGAGTGTAATAATAGGCCAGCGCTGCATGAACCTGCGCCAGTGAAAGATTGTACCATTCGGCAATCCCATCAGGGTCTTGCTGATGATAAATCATCGTAATCGCTATATCCTCTACAGTCAGCGTCGTTCCTACAATAATCGGACGCCCACTACGAACTTTGGGGTTGGAAACAATTAAATCAATACTGAGTACAGTGTCACTCATAGTATGCCCTCGCTGTCCTTCATTTTAACATGAAAGCCTCTCCTGAATGACCAGAAACCCACGTCGTAAAAGACGCGGACGGACATCCACTGGATAAGTGAATTGGGTTCGTAACATTTTTCCGGCTTCCACCCACTGGCGGCGCGGGAAAACAATCCCCCGCCCGCGTGCCAGAATCAGCGCCCGACGCCAGCTCTCAAAAAAACGGCTCAGCTTTTCCTCTCGCATCCGGTGAATCAGGCGCTTCGGCAAAATCGTCTGAAAATCGGTCACATCTATGGGGCTGCGGAAATTTGTCCCAAAAACCAGTTGCCGATGGTGCAGGTGGCTCTCTGTTTTTTGATAGACATCAAAAACCACCAGCCGTCCGGTCGGCGTCGATGTGCCTTCGATAAGAATCCCGCCCGGAGCAAGCGCCCGTGCCATCAGCGAAAGTGCATCCGGCACAGCCGATTCTTCGTACTGGCGCAGCACGTTATACACCCGAATCACCTGTGCCTGCTGCCCACCTAAAATATCGGACAGGTTGAAGCCACCCAATCGAAAATCTACGACAGGTGGATGAGCATACGGCTGGGCGGCAGCCACACGTTCCGAGTCAATTTCGACACCCAGCAGCCGGAGATTCGGATTCACTTCCTGCCAGCGTTCGTACATTTCCAGCGCTGTCCAGGGATACGCGCCGTATCCCACATCCACCACCAGCGGCGCACCCGTCGCCAGCACAGACGACCAGTTGAGCAGGATATAAGTATCCACCTGCCGGAGTCGGTTGAGTGCCGTTTTGCCGCGTGTGGGCTGCCCAACGAGATGCTTCAGGCCATGGCCTCCAAAGCAGCCTGCATTTCCGCGTCTGACGGCTCTGTGATAACGAGTTTGCGGCGGTGATGTTCCAGGATGACCGTTGGGGTAATCCGCATCCCTTTGTTAATAAAAAGGACAAACTGGTTCGCCTCAGCTTCATTATCAATATCTACGTATTCAAACGGAATCCCCTGCGCGGTCAGATAATGACAGGTGGCCTCAGTATCTTCACAGTCATCACGCCCATAAATTGTAATATGCATAGTT
>CAZKZS010000217.1:0-8515 GCA_964557285.1 uncultured Anaerolineae bacterium
CAGCTTATCATTGAAGGCCGCCGCACCCCACCGATTGACGAGCGTGTGACCGCCTATCATCAGCTTGAAGTTCGTTACGGTGATTTTCGTACAGCGATTAATCTGCCCTGGGTGGTAGACCGCGAAAGTATATCGGCAACCTATGAGGATGGTTTCCTGAAGGTGGTGCTGCCGCGCCAGAAACAGGAAAATGAAATCACGGTTGTCAATATATCCAGTGACAACGAAAAGTCAGGTGATACCCATGACATCGGATGAAAAAACCAAAGCCGAAATTCCGGTAATTGACGAAACCGCACCCGTCGAAGAAATTCCGGTTGAACAAATAGAGGACATGCCAGAAGTGCAGGAAGATATTCATATCCCTGCCAATTTGCCGATTTTGCCCCTGCGTGGGCTGGTGGTGTTCCCCCATACCGCCATGCCGCTAACAGTGGGGCAGGCACGGTCTTTAAAACTGGTTGATGAGGTAGCGACATCAGAAGATCGGATTATCGGTTTGTTTAGCGCCAAAGACCCCCATCTGGAAACCCCCGGGCCTGATGATATTCATCGGGTTGGCACACTGGCACAGATTCACCGTCTGTTCCGTGCGCCGGATGGCACGGTGCGGTTGCTGGTGCAGGGGCTGGCACGCATTAGAATCACAGAATATACCCAGACTGAACCCTTTCTGCGCGGACAGGTGGTAGCCATACCAGAAAAAGTTGAGTCTTCGCTGGAAGTGGAAGCCCTGATGCGGAATGTGGTTGACCAGTTTAATAAACTGGCGGAACTTGTTCCCAACATTCCCGGCGAACTGATTGCTTCGGCCCTCAATTTTGATGACCCCCTGCAACTGGTCTATTCCATCGCAACCTATGTGCGGATTAATCTGGAAAACCAGCAGGAAATTCTGGAACTGGAAAGTGTCAGTGCCAAGCTGCACCGCCTGATGACGGTGTTGAATAAAGAACTGGAAGTGCTGGAACTGGGGCGCAAAATCCAGACCGAAGCCCAGTCTGAGATGGAAAAGTTGCAGCGCGAATACTTTTTGCGAGAGCAACTCAAAGCCATCCAGAAAGAACTGGGTGAAGGTGACGAACAAACGGTAGAAATTGAGGAATTCCGCCGCAAAATTGAGGCGGCAGGCATGACCGAAGAAGCGGAAAAAGAAGCCCGCCGCGAACTTGACCGTCTGGCAAAGCTCCCCACCGCAGCCGCAGAATATGGGGTGATTCGGACGTATCTGGATTTAATTACGGATTTGCCCTGGAGCAAACGCACCGAAGATAACCTGGATATTTCTCATGCCCGCCAAGTCCTGAATGAAGATCATTACGGGCTGATGGATGTGAAAGACCGGATTCTGGAATTTCTGGCCGTGCGAAAGCTCACCCTGGAACGCGCCGACGAACTGGTTGCCCAGGTGGAACGTGAAGATCAAATCCGGCGGATTCGTTCGGGCGCAATTTTGTGTTTTGTCGGCCCGCCCGGGGTGGGCAAAACCTCCCTGGGGGCGTCGATTGCGCGGGCGATGGGACGGAAGTTTATCCGCATGAGCCTGGGCGGGGTGCGTGATGAGGCCGAAATTCGGGGTTTCCGCCGTACCTATGTAGGGGCTATGCCGGGACGGTTGATTCAATCGCTGCGGCGCAGTGGGTCGCGGAATCCGGTCATTATGCTGGATGAAATTGATAAACTGGGGCGCGATTTTCGTGGCGATCCGGCATCGGCGCTATTGGAAGTGCTTGACCCGGAACAAAACAGCAATTTCCGCGATCACTATCTGGATGTGGCCTTTGACCTGTCGGAAATCATGTTCATTACAACGGCTAATGAGTTAGAACCCATTCCCGCGCCTCTGCGTGACCGGATGGAGATTATTCAACTCAGTGGTTACACCGAACAGGAAAAAGTACAAATCGCGCTGCAATACCTGATTCCGCGCCAGATACGGGAAAATGGTCTGCTTCAAGAGGAAATTGACTTTGAAGAAGATGCCATTTCGTACCTGATTCGGAATTACACCCGTGAGGCAGGGGTTCGTAATCTGGAACGGCAAATCGGTACGGTAGTACGCAAAGTTGCTGTGCAGGTCGCCGCCGGAGAAGATAAACAGTATGTCGTTCATGCCAATGAAGTGCGTGAACTGCTGCGGCCTCCTAAAGCAGGCTACCGCGAAGAAATTGAAGAACGCACCGACCAATCCGGCGTGGCTGTCGGGCTGGCCTGGACTCCGATGGGTGGAGATGTGCTGTTCGTAGAAGCGGCTCAGATGCCGGGAAAAACCGGTTTCCAGTATACAGGCCAGCTTGGGGCAGTCATGCAGGAAAGCGCACGGGCAGCCTTTAGTTACGTGCGGGCGCGGGCCAGTGAATTGAACATTCCGGAAGAATATTTTGATAAACATGATATTCATCTGCATGTTCCGGCGGGCGCGATTCCTAAAGATGGCCCTTCCGCAGGTGTCACCATGACCACCGCGCTGGTATCCCTGATTACAGGGCGTCCGGTGAGAAGCAACGTCGCCATGACGGGCGAAGTGACGCTGCGGGGTCAGGTATTGCCAGTTGGCGGCATTAAGGATAAAGTGTTAGCAGCAGACCGTTACGGTCTGGATACGGTAATTCTGCCGAAACGCAACGAGCCTGATCTGGAAGAGCTTCCTGAGGAGGTTCGTCAGAAAATGCACTTTGTCCTGGTGGACAGTGTGGAACAGGTGTTAGAGGCGGCGCTGGTCAAACCCGCCCGACAGAGAGCGAAAAAGAACAAGTGAAGGTGTTGCTTTGGTCAAAGTAATGATCGTAGACGACGACGCCAGCATGACAAAACTGCTCAAAACCTTGCTGGAACTTGAACCTGCTGGATTTGAAGTGACGGTTGTGCCGCGTGGTGGTCAGGCGCTGGAAAAAGCATCTGCCAATCCACCACATTTGTTCATGGTGGATTATAACCTCAATGATATGGATGGGCTGGAACTGGTACACCAGCTTCGGGGGGATACCCGTTTCGCGCAAACCCCAATTATCATGGTGTCAGGGCTGGATGTAGAGCAGGAAGCCCTGGCTTCTGGGGTGGATATGTTTTTACTTAAGCCATTTGAACCTGCCGAACTGCCCGATATTTTTCTGGGCATGGTACGTTAGTCCGTTGTTTTTCCCTGCGCCGATACGCCTGTATCGGCGTAATTTTTGATTCCTTCCATCAGCAGTCTTGTGCAAATTGCAAAATCGGGGCATAATTTAAGCAATGTACATACATAACGGTACACAGTGCTACTGCGATTACGGTTATCACGTTTGATGAAGAATGACCCGTCTTTTTGGACGGTGGAGACCTGCTGAGAAAGGGCTGTATTCGGTGTTTTACCGGAGCAGCATTTCTTAATACCAACAGAGCTTCAGGGAATCCGTAACCTCACACGGGGTTACGGCGCTACTGCATTTCAAACTTGTATGCAGCCGTAGTCACCTGGGACTGCGGCTGTTTGCGTTTATAGGAAACATAATGGGCGGTAAAATCACAGCGCTGGATGTGCAAAAACGCGACAAAAAGCGTGTGAATGTTTATCTGGACGGTCAATTTGCTTTTGGGTTGAACGCGCTGGATGCAGCTTTGTTAAAAGTCGGGCAGCACCTGACGGCTGAAGAAGCTGCGGCGCTGCAAGCCAGAGATACGGCCGCTACCGCCTATGACCAGGCCCTTCGTTATCTTTCTTACCGGATACGCAGCAGCACCGAGCTTCGAGATTATCTGCATCAAAAAGGGTATCACGACACACTCATCACAGAGGTAATTGAACGTCTAACGGACCTGAATTATTTAAATGATCTCGAATTTGCACGCGCCTGGGTGAGAAACCGTGAGGAATTTCACCCCAGAGGGGCAAGCGCTTTACGCTTTGAACTGCGTCAAAAAGGCATTTCCTCCGAAATGGTGGAAGAAGTGCTGGCAGAATTTGACCCGTTTGAGTCGGCTTATCGCGCGGCCCAAAAAAAAGCGCGTTCCCTGCGTGGAAAAAATCGGGAAACCCTTCGCCAGCAGGTGGGAGGATTTCTGATGCGCCGGGGATATGGCTACGATACCGTTAACAACGTACTTCAAAAACTGATCGATGAACTTGAGGCAGACAATGAGGAGTAAGTGGCCGAATGGAAACCATTATAGTAGGCCTGATTGCCCTCCTGGTGGGGGCAGTTGGCAGCTACGCAGGGTATACAATGCTGCTGACCCGCCAGGGAAAAAATCGGTTACAGCAGGCTGAGTTAGAAGCTGCGCGGCTGATGGAAGAAACCACCGCCAAAACGCAGCAACTAACGCTGGAAGCGAAAAACAAACTTCTGGAGGAACAGGAACAGGCGGAAAAAATCCTGAAACGCCGCCGCGAAGAACTGGATAACGAAGAGGACCGGCTTCAAAAGCGGCGCACTAACCTGGATGAACGGCTCGAAAAACTGGAACGGAGGGAAAGTCAGCTTAATAAACTGCAAAGCGGGCTGGATAAGCGCCGGAATGAAATCGAAAAAATGGGCGAAGAACGGAAAGCCGAACTGGAACGAGTCGCCCAGATGAGCCACAACGAAGCCCGTGAAGAACTGCTGCGCGTGGTGGAGCAGGAAGTACGGCATGACATCGCCCGCCGGATTCGGGCAGTTGAGGAAGAATTACAGGACGAAGCCGACAAACGCGCCCGTGATATTATCGCGCTGGCTGTGCAGCGTATTGCTTCCGATGCGGTCAGTGAAATCGCGGTCAGTGTGGTGTCCCTGCCTTCGGATGATATGAAGGGACGAATTATTGGCCGCGCCGGACGCAATATCCGCGCTTTTGAGCAGGCTACCGGAGTCGATGTTATTGTAGATGACACACCGGAAGCTGTGACCCTTTCCAGTTTTGATCCGGTGCGCCGTGAGGTTGCCAAACGAGCGCTTTCCAAACTGGTACTGGATGGCAGAATTCATCCAGCGCGGATTGAAAAACTGGTTCAGGAAACCCGTAAAGAAGTGGAACGGGTCATTCGTGAAGAAGGTGAACGCGCCGCATATGATGCCAATGTGCCGGGCTTAAACCCTGAAATCATTAAACTGCTCGGGCGGCTCAAGTTCCGCACCAGCTACGGGCAGAATCAGCTTGCCCACTCGGTTGAAACCGCGAATCTGGCGGGCATGATTGCTTCTGAATTAGGGGCAGACGTAGCCATTTCCCGCATGGGCGGTCTGCTGCATGACATCGGTAAAGCGATGGATCATGAGGTGGAAGGTTCACACGCCATCATCGGGGCGGATTTTGTCAAACGGTTTGGGATGAACGAACGGGTGGTGAACTGTATTGCCAGCCATCATCATGAAGTGGAACAAACCAGCGTGGAAGCCATCATCGTGGAAGCCGCCGACGCGATTTCCGGCGCACGTCCCGGGGCGCGGCGCGAAAGTGTGGATAACTATATCCGCCGCGTCAAAATGTTGGAGGACATCGCCAATTCGTTTCCCGGGGTGCAGCAAAGTTACGCGCTGCAAGCCGGACGTGAAATCCGTATTATGGTGCGGCCTGAGGATGTAGATGACCTTGCCAGCGTCAAACTTGCCCGCGATATTGCCAGCCGGATTGAAGAAACTATGGATTATCCCGGCCAGATTAAAGTCACAATTATCCGGGAGACACGGGCGGTAGATTACGCCAAATAAACTAACTGCGGCGGGGCGAAATCCATGCTCCGTCTGACATCGGTGGGCGCGTTTCACGAATAGTAATCGTGGTGGAGGGCGCCCACTTGCTTTTGGTGGCAGTAGATAAAATCGCGCAGTGAATAAAATAATCTTCACGCTGGGTAGTAAAGTGCAAAATCGCCCGTTTATTTTCAATAGGCTGCATGGCAAACCCTACCCTATCCCCGCGTGTAACCTCCATACCGCGTATGACCAGGCGGGGTTCAAAGTAGTAACGAGAACGGTTGTTATTTTCCGAATCCGTCACGGGTAGATTCATTTCAATGACTGCTTCTTCAAAGGAAACATCCTCTGCCGCGCTGATTTGACCCAGGTTGGCAATTGCCAGATGCACCACGTCCGCCATCGCAAGATAGGAATCTTGAATCATTTTTTGTGGCGGATTCAGCATTTGCTCAAAATATTTGGGCGCTTTAAAGCTGTCCGGCGTCCAGCGCCACTGCAAACGAAATTCCTGTTTTCCCTGTTTGATGATGAGTCCAGCCACATTTTTTTTGAGCATCACGGCCAGCGCATCGGCGCTGTAGGCGGCGGGGTTGGTAATGGTGCTGATGACAAACGGCGGGATGAGGAAAAACTGTGAACCCGTCACGCCAGGTAAAGGCCATGCCCATGACACCAGAAAACGCTGCTGTGAAACAGCAATCAGGTGCATTTTTTCATCTTTAATGCGGCAGAGAACGGGTTCAGATGTCCAACTCTGCGCCCAGCTTAAGCCCTTACGAACGGCCTGGATATTTAACTCTATCGGATTCGTTGTCAGAATCGATGACATGATTACAATCACCCATCTCCATTTTGATTGTGTCATACAATCGTAAAATCTCAAATTGGATAAGGTTTAGGACAGGTATGAATTTCGATAGGAAACCATTTAACGCTTATCTGGAAACACATAAAACCCGTTTTTTAAATGAACTGGCGGAACTCATCCAGATTCCCAGTGTGGTAGCGCAAAAACGCAGCATTCAGGAATGTGCCAGCGCGGTGCAAAAACGTTTAGAGGCCATTGGTGCATCGGTGCGCCAGATTCCCACCCCGAATCATGGCAGTCCGGTAGTCTTTGCTGAAATCGGGCAGGGTGAGCGAACCCTGCTGATCTATGACCATTACGATGTGCAGCCCGAAGACCCACTGGAAGGCTGGACTTCTGCGCCGTTTGTTATGCGGCGGGAGAATGGGGTTCTTTACGGGCGCGGCATTGCGGATAACAAAGGTGATTTACTGTCGCGGATTCAGGCAATAGAAACCTGGCTGCAAACACAGGGCGATCTGCCATTAAAAATTAAATTTGTGGTAGAAGGGGAAGAAGAAATTGGCAGCGTGAATCTACATGCCTGGGTGGATGAAAATAGACATCTGCTGCACGCTGATGGGGTGCTGTGGGAGGGAGCAAATTACGATGAAGATGGCACATATCGGGTCGCACAGGGCTGCAAAGGGATTGCCTATCTGGAACTTCGCACCACACGCGGCCCCGCTTACGATTTACATTCGTCCCATGCGCCCATCGTGGAAAATCCGGCGTGGCGGTTGGTCTGGGCGCTCAGCACGCTGAAAGACAATAACGACCACATCACGATTGATGGCTACGCGGACCACCTGCATCAGTTTGAGGATGCCATTTACGAGCAAGTTGAAAATCTGCCCTTTGACGGTGCTAAAAAACGCGACCTGTGGGGGCTGAATCAGTGGATAAACGGCATGGATGACCGCACAGCGCTGCGGCGGTATTTCTTTAACCCCACCATCACCATTTGCGGGCTGGAATCAGGGTATCAGGGAGAGGGCGCAAAAACGATTATCCCCTCTCAGGCGCGGGCGAAACTGGATTTTCGTCTTGTACCGCACCTGACCCCCGAACTTGTCAAAGAGCTGCTGCGAAAACATCTCGATAAACGTGGTTTTCAGGACATTGACATCATTGAAATTGGCAGCGAAAACCCCAGTATGTTACAGGCGGGTGATACGGCCATTAAACGGGCGGCACTTCAAGCCTATAGGCGTGAACTGAACATTGAGCCTGTGGTTGAACCCTGGATGCGCGGCAGCGGCCCCATGTATGCCCTCAGCGACCATATTCAGGTGCCGGTGATTTGTGCAGGAACACTCTGGCATCCCAATTCCCGCGCCCATGCACCCAACGAGAATATTCTGGAAAAGGACTATTTCGATAACATGCGCCTGATGGCTGGACTAATAGAAGCATTTGCCGCAAATGCTTGACACACTTTCAGGCCGTTGTTAGACTGGTAATTATGAATGGCAGGCTGATTATCTTCTTTGGGCTGTCTAGCTCCTCTGGTCGGTAACACGCACCAGGGTTTATGCTTGCCTGTAAACTGGAATCGCAATAAAAATCCTGGTGCAAAGGCGTCAGGATTTTTAATTTTAAACAGGAAAACTCATGAAAGACCTGATTGAACAAATTGGCTTACAGCCAGAGCATTTCGACATGCTCATCATTGCGGTCATTATCGTGGGGGGACTCTGGGCAGTGATACGCCTGTATCGAGATTTAAGCGGCCCGCCCCGCGAAGATTTAGCGGATTTATATCCAGAAGAAAATGAGGATAAACCATGATTGACATTGAACTGATACGAACACAACCGGAGTGGGTGCATGAGCAGCTTCGTAAACTGAATGATGAGGAGGCTCATAAACATGTGGATGCGGTGGTGGCGCTGGATGCGGAACGCCGCCAGTTAATTACCAGAGGGCAGCAGTTCAAAGAAGCCCGCAATAGCTTTAGCAAGGGGGCGGGCAAACTGCGTGGGGATAAAACGCTGGGTGATGCAGCCAAAAT
>CAZKZS010000218.1:0-8493 GCA_964557285.1 uncultured Anaerolineae bacterium
GTATCCGTTGGCACAGGGGTTTCGGTGGGGGTGCTGCTGGGTGTGGCCGACACAAACGGCGTGGGTGTGCCGCTGGGTTCTTCGCTGGGAGTCGCGCTGGGGGTTTCGGTCAGGCTGCGTCCGGTGAAGTTGGCAATCATGATACCGACTTCATCATCAATCTGGTCGTCGTTGACTTCCAGGCCAAATTGTTCGGCTTTTTGCTCAATCACCCGTTCGCGTTCCATCTGAGTCAGCACCGTTTCCCCGATGGCATTATCGCTGATAAGATAATTAATCGGTTCCTGGAAAATCTGCAAAATCTGATTTTGCGTCGTTGACTTATCCAGCCCACGCGCCCGCAGTTCCTGATACGTCGCGCGAATCTGCTCAGCAAGTTGGAAGCGGGTATACTGCACCCGCCCCCGGAACTCGTCTACGCTTACTTCATCGTCGTTGACTGTGACCAGCGCTTCGCGCGGCAGCACCGCATTGTCGTAAATGAGGGCCCCAAGAATGATGATGACCACAATGGCTACAATCACGCCGGCCACCAGGAGGACAACCCGCTGATACTGGTGTTCGCGCTCAGCTTTGGATTTGTACTCCCTGCGGCGGGCGATGTCCTCCTCGGTCATGCGCCGTTGTTTGGGGCCGCCCGTCGTATCTCGCTTTGCCATTCCTTATCTATCCTTGTAGGTATGTTTGCCCGTGTAGGGCAGCAGCGCCAGATGACGCGCCCGTTTGATGGCAACGGCCAGTTTACGCTGGCACTTGGAACACACATTGGACTGGCGGCGCGGGCGGATTTTGCCCTCCTCTGTGATATACCGTTTGAGGGTATCCACATCTTTGTAATCGATATGACACTTACCGTCACGCAAAAACGGGCAGGCTTTACTGCCACGTCCTCGATAGTAAGTCATGCTGGTCTCCTGTCTATCCTGGTTTCTCATGTGTAATAAGGGACGATGCGCCCTTCTTCCTCCTTAAAAAGCAAAATCGCTTTCGTCATCATATTCGTCGCGCAGGGTATAGCTGTCGTCGTCTTTATCCCCTAACACGACCATTTCCCGCGCGACAATTTCAGTGCGAAAATGCCGTTTTCCGGTGCTGTCTTCCCAACTACGGGTTTTAAGCCGCCCTTCAACGTAAACCTGTTTTCCTTTGGAAAGATGAGTCTGGCAAATTTTGGCAAGCGGCCCCCAGGCCACCACATTAAACCATTCGGTTTCTTCGTGGCGTTCACCTTCCGCCGATACCCAGGTGTGGGTGGTAGCGACGCTGAAGCTGGTGACTGGACGGCCATTGGGGGTATAGCGCATTTCCGGGTCGCGTTCCAGCCGCCCAATAATCATAACCTTATTTAAACCGCGACTCATCTGCCGGAAACCTTATTCGTCTTTGCGAACGGTCAGATGGCGCAGCACCGACGATTCCAGACGCAGACGGCGGTCTAAATCCTTAAGCGCTCTGGAATCCGCATTAAATTCCAGCAGGATATAGTAGCCTTCTTTGTAGTTCTGAATGGAGTAAGCCAGTTTACGACGCCCCCAGTGGGTCGCCTTGACAATTTCGCCGCCGCCATCCGTAATCCAGCCCTGAATAGTGCCTTGTACAACTTCGATTTCAGCTTCAGGGAGGGCGGGAGGCAGGATGAACGTTAATTCGTATGCACGCTGCACAGTGGAAATATCTCCTTCCTCGGGTTTGCCCACACACGGGATTGTTGTGGGCGGAAAGTTAGCAGGTCACATCTTAGCGGAAAAACCATAAGGCTTCAAGTGTTAGAAAGGGGATAGCTTTTAACGGGTAGGGGCAGGGACAAGCGAACCTCGTGAGCGATACCTGCCCGAAAAAGGCGGGTCACGTCCTTACACAACAGAGATGGTTTTCCGTAGGGACATGGCACTGCCGTGTCTCTACCGTAATGTGTTAGGATAGGATGTCAGAGGAGTCAAAACGGCGTTTCCAGCCCGTTAGCTTCCATCAGCGTCGCGTTGAGCAGAATTTCGTCTGCTGTGCCGGAAGCAGCCACCCGCCCAGCGTTTAAAACCACCACCCGCGAACACAATTCATGGGCCAGCCGCATATCGTGGGTGCTGATGAGCATGGTCTGCTGCTCCAATCCCCTGAGCAGGTGAATTAAATCGCGCCGCCCGCGTGGGTCTAAGCCTGCGGAGGGTTCATCCAATACCAGAATCTGGGCATCCATACTTAACACGGTGGCAATGGCAATGCGTTTTTTCTCGCCAATGCTCAGGTGATGGCTCAAGCGGTGGGCATAGCTGCTCATGCCAACGGCGGCCAGCGCCCGTTCGACCCGCGCCTGGACATCGGGTGCGCCCATGTGCAGGGGCCCAAAGGCCACATCCTGATGCACATAGAGAGAAAATAACTGGTCATCCGGGTTTTGAAAGACCAGCCCGACCCAGGCACGAATCTGTCCCAGATTTTCATCGGTCAGGGGCAGGCCGCCAACTTTAATAAATCCGGTGGGGCTGCGGAATACCCCATTAAGGTGCAGCAGCAGAGTCGATTTTCCACTGCCGTTTGGTCCCACCAGCGCGACTTTTTCATTCGGGGCAACCGACAGCGACACATCCTCTAACGCCAGATGTCCATCGGGATAACGGAAAGTGAGATGTTCGACTTCAATGGAGTGGTGGGTCATGTTAACTCCACAGCAGCAGCGCCCCCAATTCTATCACGACCAGCACAGCCAGAACCCCCAGCATCACAAAAATTTCCCGCGTAGGGAGGGGTTTTTTCTCAAAAACAGGAATCTGCCCCCGATAGCCGCGTGCGCTCATGGCCGCCTGCACCCGTTCGCTGCGTTCGTAGCTACGTAAAAATAAATTCCCGACCATACTGCCCGCCGTGCGTGCTTGCCAGCGCAGCCCGCCATAGGATTTTTTGCCCGCGCTGCGCGATGTTCTTGCTCGCAGGAGTCGTTCCGATTCTTCCCGCAGCACAAACAAATACCGATACATGAAGCTCAAAATGGCGACCAGTGGGGCAGGCAGTTTCAGCGCGGCAAATGCCCATAATAATTCAGTGAAAGGTGTGGTTAAGGAGAGCAGCAGCGCGGTCTGTGCGGAAAGCCAGCTTTTCAAAACAATGGAAAAAAAACGGACTGCGCCCGTAGTAGTCATTAAAAGGGGGAGGGCGGCCAGGCTAAAAATCAGCGCGACTCCGGCCAGCCGCGCCAGCCGCCACACGCTGATGCCGTGTGCTGCTGCCAGACTGCCGACCAACCCCCACAGCAGCGCATAGGCGGGGAAGGCATCAGCAGGCGTCATAACGATGCCAGTAATCAGCAGGAAGGTCAGGACGACCTTCAGACGGGCATCGGTCAGCATGAAGTCCGTTTATTAGCGCGGCCTGTACCGTAACCAATGCCCGTCACAATCAGCACCCCGATAATTCCGGCGGCAATGGTTGTGACGGCCTCATTTTTAATCAATGGCACGGTGTAATCCGGCAAAATTTCATACATGGGCGACTCGCCTTCATCTAAAAAGCCTTTTTCCTCCGCCACTTTTTCTAACCCGTCCGGGTTGGGGTCGGCCAGGGGCGAAAAAAACGTCACCGCCAGCGCGATTACCAGTCCCACTGCCATCCAGTTTGAACGGCGGTGTGTTGCGGGAGTGGAAAGGTCTAATAAATCCGGGCGAGTCTGCTGGATGAATACCACCGCGCCCGCCGTAATCAGTGCTTCGCCGATTCCAATCAGGGTATGGACGCCAAACATGGCAGGGACGGCAATTTCAAGCGGGGACGTACCGCTAAGAGATAACTGCAAGGCGCAGCCCAGCGCCGCCGCCTGTGTGCCTGCCCACGCCGCGATCCCTACGCCGATGATTTTTCCAGCAGGAAATTGTTTCTGAATGGCATGATAAAGCGCGTACCCGATGAACGGATTAAGGATGCCCATATTAAAAATATTAAATCCCAGCGCCAGCAGGCCGCCATCCTGAAACAGCAGCGCCTGAACCAAAACGACACACGTCATGACCAGCACCGCCGCCCAGGGGCCGAGCAGTACCGCCACCAGCGTGCCTCCAATTAAATGACCCGATGTGCCGCCTGCCACCGGAAAATTAATCATCTGGGCAGCAAACACAAAGGCAGCCATAATACCCATCAGCGCTACCTGCCGATCTTCAAGGGCTTCCCGTGACTGCCGTAGAGCGACCGTGATAAACAGGGCGGAAAGAATCCAGCCGACCAGCGCTACCGGAAGGCTCAAAAACCCATCGGGCAGGTGCATGGCTAAAAACGGGTGGAACAGCATCCTATTTTCCTTTTAAACTGAACCTATCTTAAAACAGAGAGAGGATAGCCACTAATGCCAGAAGTCCTGAAAAATATGTATAACCAGCAGGTCGTTGCTGCTTTTGCCAGCGCAGTAAAGGCCGAATACCCCGTTCTGGATACAAATGCATTTATGGCCGCCGTGATGGATGAGCAGTGGGAAGGCCGCGAACTCAAACAACGGATGCGGCATCTGTCCGTCACCTTACATGCTTTTTTGCCCAAAGACTACCGTACCGCGCTGGACATTTTGCGGCGGGCGGCCCCGCGTCTGGAAGGGCAGCCCTTTGCAACCATTGTGTTCCCGGATTTTGTAGAACTGTATGGGATAGACGATTGGGAGGTGTCGCTGCCCGCGCTGGAACAGTTCACCCAGCAGAGCAGCGCGGAATTTGCCGTGCGTCCGTTCATTTTGCGCGAACCGGAACGTATGATGCAGCAAATGAGACAGTGGGCGCAGCATGAAAGCCCGCATGTGCGGCGGCTTGCCAGCGAAGGCTGCCGCCCGCGTTTGCCCTGGGCGATGGCGCTGCCAATTTTTAAACGCGACCCCGCCCCCATTTTGCCGATTCTGGAACTGCTCAAAAAGGACGAGTCTGAGTATGTGCGGCGCAGTGTCGCCAATAATCTGAATGACATCAGCAAGGATAACCCGCAGGTGGTGATTGATACAGTGCGGCGCTGGCAGCAGGACGACTCACCAGAAATGCAAAAACTTATTCATCACGCGCTGCGAACCCTGGTCAAGGCGGGGCATCCCGATGCGCTGGCGCTGCTGGGCGCGAATCACCACGATTTAAATATTCGTGTGCTGGAGATGGATATTTCGCCGGAACAGGTCATGTTTGGCAGCGATTTTACCTTCTCTTTTGCGGTAGAAGCGTTGGGAAATGAACCTCAAAATCTGGTGATTGATTACGTGGTGTACTTCAAAAAAGCCAACGGCAGCCTGACACCGAAGGTATTTAAACTTGCCAAACGCACCCTGAATCCGGGGGAAAGGGCAGCCTTCAGGCGCAAACATGCCCTGCGACCCATCACCACCCGCCAGTATTACGCGGGGGAACACGCGATAGCATTGAAAATTAACGGGCAGTTGTTTGAACGGCGGGAGTTTGAACTGGTCATGTAGCTGCTAGAACACATACGCATATAAAATTCCAAAAATGACCGCCAGCAGCAGCAGCCCGATCACCAGCCCGCCCGCCAGCACAAAATAGGCAGAGGCGCGGCTGGCTTGCCAGGGCAGGTCGGGGTCAAAATCGAACCCCACCATCAGAGTCCAGCCGAGGCCGTAGAGCAGTACCCCCAGCACCGTCAGGCCAATGACCACATTCAGGGCGCTGTCCGGATTCTGGAAAGTATCGGAGGGCAGCGCCAGGCTGAGAATCGCAATCCCAAACCCTACCCACAGCACCGCAATCAGGGTTGCCAGCCCAATCCGAAGCGGGCGCGACCAGCCATTCATGCGCCTGACCAGGGTATTCAGGTCAAAATGAACGGGTTTGGATGTGCGCGTCACTTTTTTAAGACGGGTCATGAGACTCCCCCTGCATTTGCCTTGTCCATTATAACATGTCCGGTTGTGAAAAAATGTGCATGTCTGTAGACAAAATATGCTACCCTTTTAGGATGTAAATCCCACCTTGATGGAAGAAAAGAGCCTACAAAAGCGTGGTTCAGAGCCGAACCACGCTCAGGAAAATTACTGGAGTTGGATAACTAAACTTGCATAAGGGGCAAGTGCGGGGACGGGCTGATAGGGTTCGTATGGCACAGGGGCAGCAATTTCGCCTTCCCCGTACAACAAAATCGATTCACTTGCAGCTTCCATAGTCAGCCCATAATCAGTAATAACTTCATCGGTTAGATTGACCAGCACCAGAATCACCTCATCGTCATCGTACCGTAAGAAGCTGTACACACCCGCATTGCCGGAATCCAGAATGTGCATGTCGCCCGTTTGCAGCGCGGGGTACGAATTGCGTAAATTGACCAGCATCCGATAGTGATTCAGCAGCGAGTTGGGGTCGTCGGTTTGCGCCGCCACATTCACGGCGCGGTAGCCCGTTTGCATGGGCTGCCAGGGGGAATCGGTGCTAAAGCCGCCGGAAATCCGTGTGCCGTCCCACTGCATCGGCGTGCGAATCCGTTCGTCCGGTTTTTGACCGATCATGCCAATTTCTTCCCCGTAATAAATAAACGGTACCCCGGGGTTTGTCAGCAGGAGTGTAGCCGCCACTTTTGCCGCTTCCCCATTTCCCGCTAACTGACTCAGGACACGATTCTGGTCGTGATTGGTTAAAAAGATGGCATACTGCCCGAAGGGGTAGGACTCCAGCACCCTGTTTTGAGTCGAAATGAGTCTGCTGCTGCTGCCGCGCTGCAAACTCTGAAGAATCGCGGTGGCAAGGTCAAACTCAAAGGCAATATCAACGCGATTTCCCACATAAGGCACAACTTCAGAGGTGGTGTCCCATATTTCTCCTACAGTCAGCGCGTCAGGTTCAAGGGATTTAACGTAATCATGGAAACCACCCAACCAGGCCAACGTTTCCGGCGTATTTTCCTGAACCGACCCATCCTCAATAAGATGCCGAATCGCATCCAGCCGGAAGCCGTCCACGCCCATCTCCTCCAACCAGAAGTCGATGACTTTTTGCATTTCGGCGGTCACGGCAGGGTTTTCATAGTTCAGGTCGGGCATTCCTTCCCAGAACAGGCCATAATAATACCTGCCGTCGCGGGGATGCCAGACATTTGACCCCCAGGGGCTGGTGTATCTGCCGGGCTGCTCCTCCCAGATGTAAAAATCGGCATAGTCGGGGTCGCCTTCGGCGGAGGCGATAAACCAGGGGTGCTGATTGGAGGTGTGATTCATCACCAGGTCAACAATCACAACCATATCCCGTTCGTGCGCCGCCTCCATCAGCGCCAGAAAATCCTCATTCGTGCCGTAATCCTGTTCAATCGCGTAATAATCCATCACGTCATAGCCGTGATAACTGGGCGACTGTGCGACGGGCATCAGCCAGAGTCCGGTTACACCCAGTTCCTGCAGGTAATCCAATTTTTGAATCACCCCCTGCAAATCGCCAATGCCATCGCCGTCGCTATCGTAAAAACTGCGGACAAACACTTCATAAAAAACGCGGTTGTTCCACCAGGGTAAATCGGTTTGTGCCTGTGTCACAGGCAGAAGGAGCAACAAAAGGAGAAAAATCAAAAGAGCTTTTTTCATGACTTGGCATGTCCTATAACACTGTCCCTATTATAAAACATGCCAATAAAAAAAGGCGCGGGGGTGAGCCGCGCCTTGTGTGTTTTAGAAGCCTTCCATCTCAGGATTGTTACGCGGCTGGCCGCCAGCATCCCGGAAGCGCCACTGGCCGGAAGCGTTCACGTAGATTTCCAAACGGTCATCAATCAGCGTATCCACCGGATTATAGGTATTGATCTGATATACATCCAGTCCGGTAGAAGTTTTCCCCAGATACAGCACCACCACGTACCAGCCTGCGCTTTCCGGCAGGTCAAAGCGGGTGTTGGTATTGGGCTTTAACTGGGACGGGTCAAAGCGGGCAATCGGGTAACACATATCACCGGAGCAGTTCGCCCACATTTCCCAGTAGCCATTGAGCAGAGGATAGCCCTTGATGCCGATGCCCGGGTTAAACCAGACCGTATCGCATACGTCGCCAGCCGGACTGCCATATCCGTTTTCCTGACCCGCATTGTAGTGATTGGGGCAGTTATCCTGGCCGTTCATCACCCCGTCTTTGTCGTTATCATTGAACGGGCTGTATTCTTTGGGCATGATGTCTTCGCACGCATCTCCATAGGTTTCGCCGTAGGTATCCGCCTGAGTCGGATTGTACACGGTGGTGCAGTTGTCTACCGCGTCGGAGAACCCGTCCCCATCCGTATCACCACCCCCGCCCGTGTTGCCTTCACACGCATCGCCTATGCCGTCGCCGTCGCTGTCCTTCTGATCCGGGTTCGGGACGTTCGGGCAGTTGTCGATGGAGTCATCTACGCCGTCTTTATCATTGTCGCTGGTTGTGTCGCAGGCATCGCCTACGCCGTCGCCGTCGCTGTCCTTCTGATCCGGGTTCGGGAAGTTCGGGCAGTTATCGAGATCGTTGTCTACGCCGTCGCCATCACGATCTTTATCAGTGGGGCTTTCGCAAGCGGCGC
>CAZKZS010000219.1:0-8462 GCA_964557285.1 uncultured Anaerolineae bacterium
GCTCGCTTTTCTGGCTCACCACCCTCCGCTTATTTGCTAGTGTCGCCCCCTCAGCACGCAAGCGGGGAGAGGGGGTAAAAACCGACACCCTGATGGCAATTAAAAATCGAACAATTCATCCAGGAAGGATTTCCGCTTTTTCTTCTGATGATACTTGTAATCATCGTCATCATAGTGTTTTTCTTCGTAGCGTTCGGGTTGGGCAGCTACCTGCGGTGGCGCGTCGCTCACCGAACGTTCGATAATTTTGTCGAGTTCGCCGCGATCCAGCCACACCCCGCGACACTGTGGGCAGTAGTCAATTTCGACGCCTTTACGTTCAGTCATTGTCAAGGGGACATCACATATAGGACATTTCATGCTCATACTTCCTTTCTAACTAAAAAGCCAACAAATCCCCTGTGGAAATTGTTGGCTAATGCTGCAAACAACCTGCACGCTGTACCTGTTGTCTGCCTAATCTGCCATTCGTTAGAACTATTTTAGTAGTTGGAGGGAATGTGGCAGCCCCTAAAAATTGGGGGTATTTTTAAGGAGGAGAAATTCAAAATGCTGATGAACTACTTTCATTTTAGTTTTACCGTTTCTAACCTCGAACGTTCCATCGAATTTTACCGGGATGTGGTCGGTATGAAATTGGTGAAAACCGCCGTACATGACCAGCCCTATACCAGTATTCAGGTTGGCTTTCAGGATGCGTATTTAAAAGTTGCCCAATTGACGATTGAAGGGATTCCCCCTGCCCGCTCAGGCCATTTACTGGAACTGATTGAATATGTGAATCCGCGCGGCGAACCTACCGATACGACCACCAACCGCCCCGGGTCGGCACACCTGGCTTTTCAGGTGGATGACCTTCAGGCGGAATACCAACGGATGAAAGCATTAGGGGTGCGTTTTCGTTCTGAACCTGTGCGAATCACGGCAGGCCCTAACGAAGGCGGCTGGACAGTGTATTTCCTTGACCCGGATAACATTACGCTGGAAATGGTGCAGCCAAAATCATGACCTTCCGTGAAGTGCAAAGGCCGCGTCAGTGGTGGGTGTGGGGGATTCTCCTGCTGGTTATCTTTTTGTCCTGGAATGATTTTATCCAGCGGATTCTTCTGGATGAGCCAGAGCAGCCTGGCGATCCCTCCGATACTTTTGTGATGGTTTCCTGGGCGCTGTTTGGTCTGGGGCTGCCTTTGTTTTTTATGATGATCAAACTGGTGGTAGAGGTTCGACCGGATGAAATTTATATTCGGCTGTTTCCGATTCGCACCCGCCGCGTGCCGCTGCATCGCATTCAGGCGTTTGAGGCACGGCGCTACCGTCCCATCCGAGATTATGGCGGGTGGGGCTGGCGTCTGAGTCGGCATGGCGTCGCGTTTAACATCAGCGGCAGCCACGGCGTGGAGTTGGTGCTGGATGATGGCGAACGGATTATGATTGGGTCGCAAAAAGCCGATGAACTGGCGGCCGCTATCGCCTCACTGAAACGTTGAGGTTGCCCCGCCATCCACCACCAGCAGCGAACCCGTTACCCAACTGGCGGCCTCCGAAGCCAGAAATAACACCGCCCCTACAAGGTCGTCCGGTTCGCCGAGTCTGCCCAAGGGCGTTCCCTGTGCCAGCCGCGTTTTCAGCGCCTCATCTTTTAAAACGTCACGGTTAATATCCGTTTCGACTGTTCCCGGCAGCACCGCGTTACAGGTAATTTGATACGGCGCGAGACTCAAGGCCATACTTTTGATGAGTAAATTGATTCCGGCTTTGGACGCGCAGTAATGCGCCTGCTGCGTGCCACCGACCATGCTGGAAATGGAACTGGTCGCAATGAGTCGTCCGCCTTTGCCGCGTTCGACCATGTGCCGCGCTACCTGCTGCGAAACCAGAAACACCCCTTTCAGATTCACATCCAGCACCCTATCCCACAGGGCTTCTGGCATGTCCAGAAAACTGGAAAAAGGGCAGATTCCCGCGTTGCACACCAGCACATCAATCTGCCCGAATCGCTTTAGAATATGACTGACCATGCCGCGTACATCGGTCAGGCTGGATACATCGGCATCTATCGCCATCGCTGCGCCACCTGCCGCCTCAATCTCATGAACGGTTCGGGCCGCCTGTTCACTGTCCTGAGCATGGTTAATCACCACCTGAGCGCCTTCGCGGGCGAAGCCCTTTGCGATGGCCGCCCCGATGCCGCGTGATGAACCGGTGACTAAAACGACACGTTTTTCCATGATGACTTCACTTTTGCCAGTAGCGCTCAGTCTGTTGTCTATATCTGGTGAGCAGATAATAAAGGGGCAGGACTCAGCCCTGACTTCCCTACTCGTCGCCGCCTACAACATCCTCAATATTATCCGCGTTGTAAACGGTGAACGGCCCCATCAGCACCCGCTTGCCGCCTTCACGGGTCGGGTCTTCTTCGATGGTGTATACCCCCATCCGTCCGGCCTCAAACGTTTCGCCAATTTCTCCCTGAATGGCATCTGTCGCCAGTAAATAAGTCACGTAATACGTCAGATACCCCAAATCGGTAAAACTCCATAGGGCAAATTCCGGCGCACAGCCATTTTCTACGTAGGAAACCATTTCATCCGG
The DNA here is from genome assembly GCA_964557285.1 of uncultured Anaerolineae bacterium. GTDB lineage: Bacteria > Chloroflexota > Anaerolineae > Aggregatilineales > J027 > SB15. The sequence goes on from CAZKZS010000219.1 coordinate 2,593, forward strand.
CAGTCCGAGGCCGCTGACTTTAATTACATCACACAGCCCTTCGTCCTCCATGGCCTGTGCCGCCGCCACAATACCAATCGTCGTGGGAGACATAATTAATTCAAGCTCCGGGTAATCTTCTATCAGCAGCAGCGCCTGAAGATAACTTTCCTCAAAATTGTCATTTCCGTAAACGGTGGTGATGAGTTCAAGATTAGCATACGTGTCGTCGTTTTCCAGCACATTGTTCAGTTCATCAATCCAGGCGTTTTGATTGGAGGCATCCCGTGAGGAGGACAGAATCGCAAATTTGCCACCGTCCTCACCGAGGATGCTTAAGGCCATGTCCGCCATGACTTTTCCGGTTTCGCTGAAATCCACCTGTGCGATAAAAAGGGCTTCCCCTTCCGGTGCAACTGGCGAATCCCAGGTTACAACCGTGATGCCTTCCTCCATGGCCGCCTGGGTCGCGGGCAGCAGGTCGCTCAGGCTGTTGGCGGAAATCATAATCGCGTCTACTTCATCTGCTGTCGCCTGCTCGATAATTTCAATCTGTCCCGCAATGCTGTCGTCCGGTGATGGGCCAAGAAACGCCAGTTCACCCCGATTTTGCAGTTCCTCATGGGCTTCCTGCGCCCCTGCATAAGCCTGTTCAAAGGGCGCGATACCGAGAAACTTGGGCAGCAGCACCATATCTACCAACTGGCGGGGTCGAGCCACGATGATTTCCTGGGGTTCTTCAGTGGCTTCCTGGGCATGAGCAAAAAACGAGGCAAAAAGAAGGACAAACACAAAAATAATAAAAAAACGGGATTTTTTCATGAGTAGTCTCCAGAAAGATACCCCATTATAACGTGGATTCGAGCGGTCAAAAGAAAAAGTAGGGGCAGGAACAAGCGAACCTCGTGAGCGATGCCTGCCCTTATTTGGGCGGGTATCGTCCCCGCCCCTCCGCTCCGTCCCTCTCCACCACGCTGAAGCGCGGCCGCCCTCCAAAGAGCAGGGCTAAACTTTACGCAGCCATGCTATTGCTTCTTCAGGCTGTGTAAAAACTCGAACCATCAATCCTTCTTTCATATAGGGCGCCACAAATTGGACTAAATTCATACGAGCCATCACATCATCCGGCACAACCAGCGCCCAGAATTTCCAGCCCGCCCCCAATACACGCGGAAACCAGTCGGTTTTAGCCCAGGTGGAATCTTCATCCGACAGCGCCCCAATCTTGCGGTCATCCGACAGCCATTTTGTAGCGCCATTCTCTTTAAAGACATCTACTCCAGCGTTCAATACCTGACGGAAAGTTTCGCTGGAAAAGCGTTTGTGAAATTCGTGATGGACGATTTTATCGGAGTTGTGGTAAATGAGCGTGGCTTCTTCGTTTTGGAAAATCACGACATCAGACATTTTATATGTTCCCCCCCGGAACACTATTATCCATATTACAAGGATAGTCAAAATGTAATTAAAAAAACAAAATTTCAGGACAATTCACAAATAATTCATGAAGTTAGGAAACAAAATAGGGTATCGGGAAACATTACTCCGATACCCACAGTGATAGTGGTTAATCGGGAGGGCAGGAAGTACCCGCCCCACTATCTTTAGTCGTCAATTGCCCATTCTTCGAGGTTATCCGCGTTGTACAGGCTGAACGGGCCCATCAACACCCGTTTGCCACCTTCACGAGTCGGGTCTTCTTCGATGGTGTACACGCCCATACGTCCGGCTTCAAAGGTTTCGCCAATTTCACCCTGAATGGCATCTGTCGCCAGCAGGTACGTGACGTAGTAGGTCAGGTAGCCGAGGTCAACAAAACTCCACAGGGCAAATTCCTGAGCGCAACCGTTTTCTACAAATTCCTGCATTTCGGCAGGCAGCCCCAAACCGCTAACCATCACTTCGCCGCAGAGTTCCTCATCCTGCATGGCTTTGGCCGCCGCCGCAATCCCAACGGTGGTCGGCGCCATAATCAGTTTCAGGTCAGGATATTTATCGACCAGACCGAGCGCCTGATTGTAGCTGTCCTCAGACGTGTCATTCCCATAAACAATATCGACCAGTTCCAGATTGGCGTAGGCTTCGTCGGTTTCCAGCACTTCCTGCATGGCCGCAATCCAGGCGTTCTGATTGGGGGCGTCGGGCGTGGCGGAAAGAATTGCAAACTGGCCGCCTTCATCACCCATCAGATTCAGCGCCATGTCCGCCATGACTTTTCCGGTTTCCGCAAAATCGACCTGAGCCACAAACAGGACTTCCCCTTCGGGTTTAACCGACGAGTCCCAGGTGACAATGGTGATTCCGGCTTCCATGGCCGCCTGCGTTGCCGGAACAAGCGCTTCGCTGTCATTGGCGGAAATCATAATCGCATCCACGCCTTCCGTAGTGGAGGCTTCGATAATTTCAATCTGACCGGGGACGCTGTTTTCCGGTGTGGGGCCGGTGAAGGTCAGTTCGCCGGAATTTTCCAGTTCCGCGTGGGCTTCCTGAGCGCCTTCATTCGCCTGGTCAAACACCAGAATCCCCAGGAATTTTGGCACCAGCACCATATTCACTTCCTGGCCGGGGGTCGCTGTGACCACATCGCCCGGTTCTTCTGTAGCTTCCTGGGCAGAGGTCAGCGCGAAGGACGATAACAACAGCACTACCAGCACGAAAGCAATCATTTTTTTCATGAGCTATTTCCTCCTAAAAATATTCGGATGGTGGATTAAGTTTGTACGTTGGATTGCCGTGCGACGCTCCTTTCTTCAATATGCGCGAATTTGCGACGGTTAAGAATCTGGCGGATTTCCCGCACCAGATTGGGGAGGAGGACGGAAAGAATCAACAGTACCCCCACTACACTGGTCTGAATATTGCCGGGGTAGTCCGCCAGCGACATCCCGTTACGGATGTTCAGCACCACCAGGATAGATAATCCGACCCCGACCAGTGTTCCCGTACCTCCAAAAATGCTGACCCCACCCAACAGTACCATCGTAATAATATCCAGTTCAAATCCTTCGGCGGCGTTGGCACGGACTGTTCCCAGTCGTGCCGCGTACAGCACCCCCGCCATGCCGGAAATTAAACCGGAAAGGGTCAGCAGTGTCCATTTAATACGGCGGACTTTCACACCGGAGTAAATCGCAGCTTCTTTGTTATTGCCGATGATGTACACATACCGCCCAAAACTGGACGTATGCAGCACCACCGCAAACAGGATAAACATGAGGAAAAACAAAATTAACGCGGCAGGAATCGCCCCTATCAATTCGCGCTGTCCCAGGTCAATGAACCACTTCGGAAAATCGGTAATCGACTCGTCCTCCAGCATGACACGCGCCAGCCCACGATACCCGATCAGTCCGGCCAGCGTGACCGCCAGCGACGGCAGCCCCATAGCAGCCACCCAGAATCCGTTAAACAACCCGCACAGCCCGCCTACCCCAATCGCCAGCACCACCGCCAGTTCCGCCGATGTGCCTTCGCGGTACAGCCAGGCAAACATGCAGGCCGACAGCCCCATAATCGACGCTACTGACAGGTCAATTTCACCGTTAATGATGATAAAGGCCATGATCAGGGCGACGATGATTTTTTCATTGGAAAGCTGAAATACGTTTATCAGATTGCCCGTTGTGAAATAGTTGGAGGACAACTGCACATTAATAAAAATCACAACCAGTAAAATGACTGTCAGCAGCCCTTCCCAACTTGCCAGCCAGTTACGATTCATGGCCGCCTCCAGTTATCTCATGAAATTCCTGCCCACCACGCGCCCAAAGGAGTCGCAAACGGCTTAAAATCAGCGCGTCGGTAGCAACGGCCAGGAAAATAAACAGTCCCAGCAGGGCGTCTTTCCAAAATTCGCTGATGTTTTGCAGACGAATCAGGCTTTGTTCCAGTGTGCCAATCAATACTGCACCGAGCATGACCCCGAACATCGTCCCCGACCCGCCAAAAATATTCACCCCGCCGACCACCACCGCCGCCACCGCTTGCAGTTCCCATCCCTGTGCCGCAACTACGGTAATCGTGCCAAAACGTGCCAGGAACATAAATCCAGCCAGCCCTGACAGCGACCCGCACAGCATAAACGCGACCAGCTTATTCCATCGGGCGGGGATTCCGGCGACTCGGGCTGCATCGGGGTTTGAGCCAATTGCATACAGGCGGCGGCCAAACGGCAAAAACAGCAGCAGCACCTGAAAAATCACCACCACCATCACCGACACTGCCACCAGCAGCCGCACATCAAATTCGCCTACTTCAAACAGGGTTTCACGCGGCAGTTCCTTCAACCAATCGGGTTGGTCGCGGGTGAGGATGGTCTGGGCATTGGCGTATTCGACCAGCAGGCCGCGATAAATCGCCAGTGTGCCGAGTGTGGTCACTACCGCCGGAACATTCCCATAAGCGACCAGCAGCCCATTGACCAATCCAAGTGCTGCCCCGAACCCCATTGCCATCAATACCACCACCAGGGGCGGCAGGTCGTTGTTCTGTGTCACCTGATACCCGACAAAATACGCGGTAAAGCCCACAATTGAGCCAACGGACAGGTCAATATTGCGGGTCAGCACGACCAGCGTTTCCCCTACGGCCACCACCAGAATAATCGCTACGCTGGTCGAAATGCGGACAAAAGTACGGCCTTCATAGTAGCTGTCAATCTGGCTGCCAAAAATTAAAATGGTTGCCGCCACAATCAGCAGCAGACTTAACTCGCGGATTTGTTCAGGGCGAATCAACCGTCTAAAGGCCGTCATGATACGGCTGCCTCCATTGTCTGCCCCATCGCTGCCGTCATCACGGCTTCCTGAGAGGCTTCCTCACGGTTGAAAATGCCCATCTGCTGGCCTTCGCGCATGACCAGCACGCGGTCACTCATCGCCAGCACTTCCGGCAAATCCGATGAAATCATCAAAATGGCTAACCCCTGTCTGGCGAGTTCATTAATCATATGGTGAACTTCGGCCTTCGCGCCCACGTCGATTCCGCGTGTGGGTTCATCCAGAATCAGCAATTTAGGGCGGGTGTTGAGCCATTTGCTGAGAACTACTTTTTGCTGGTTGCCACCGGAAAGTTTGCTGGCCTGACTCCGGACCGATTCCGTGCGAATCGAAAGCTGCTGCCGGAAGGCATCGGCGACGGTTTCTTCCTCTTTATATTTAATCAGCCCCAGCCTATTTAAATAACGATGCAAAATCGGCAGCGAGATATTGGCGGCAATTGCCATCGGCATAACTAGCCCGTGCTGGCGGCGGTCTTCCGGCACATACGCAATTCCTAATCGGGTGGCCTGCTGCGGGGAACGAACATGGATTTTTCGTCCCTCAAACCAGATGTCACCTTCGTCCGCCGGCGTTACCCCAAACAACGCCAGCGCGACATCCGTCCGCCCCGACCCAACCAGCCCCGCAAATCCCAGCACTTCACCATGCCGAATTTCAAAGCTGATATTGGAAAAAACGCCGTGTTTGCTCAGATTTTTAACCGCCAGCACTTCATCGGTAATGGATACCTGTTCTTTAACAAAAAACGAGTCCATATCGCGCCCCACCATATCCCGGATGGCGCTCTGTGGAGTCACATCGCGGGCAGGGGCGGACGAAATCAACTGGCCGTCGCGGAAAATCGTGATGCGGTCAGAAATTTCAAAAACTTCTTCCATGCGGTGGCTGATGAACAAAATGGCAACCCCCTGGTCGCGCAGAGTCCGTACCAGCCGGAAAAGCTGCTCAACCTCATGCGCGGAAAGGGACGCGGTAGGCTCATCCATAATGAGGACACGGGTTTTGAGGGAAAGGGCTTTAGCGATTTCTACCGTTTGCTGTGCGGCCAGCGTTAAACCGCGTGCCTGTTTGCGGACATCCAGCGACACCCCCAGTTTACGCAAAATATCC
>CAZKZS010000220.1:0-8429 GCA_964557285.1 uncultured Anaerolineae bacterium
AGTAGCAAAGGATGCTTATGCCATCAGAAAAGCAGCAAGAAAAACAGGTTCTGGTCATACCGGATTATATAACCGTCCGTGAACTGGCCGATGTGATGCACTCCAGCCCCATTGAAGTGATGAAACAACTCATCGCTAACGGTATCATGGCCTCCATCAATCAGCAGATTGATTTTGATACCGCCGCCATTGTCCTCAATGAAATGGGTTTTGAAGCCAAATCCAAAAGTGAAGTCGAAGCGGAACAAGCCCGCCAGAAAGCGATGGAAAACCTTCCCGATTGGCGTAAGCAGTACGCCCGCGAAGATTCCGGTAAGTTAAGCGTCCGTCCGCCTGTGGTGGCGGTGCTGGGGCATGTTGACCATGGCAAAACCTCCCTGCTGGATGTGATTCGTAAATCCGCCGTTGCCGAAGGAGAAGCCGGAGGCATTACGCAGCATATCGGCGCGTATCAGGTAGAACACAAAGGCAACAAAATCACCTTTCTGGATACCCCCGGTCATGAAGCCTTTACCGCGATGCGTGCGCGGGGGGCGCAGGGCGCGGATATTGTGATTCTGGTCGTCGCGGCCGATGACGGGGTGATGCCGACCACCCGTGAGGCGATTAGCCATGCCCGTGCTGCGGGAACACCTATCATCGTGGCGCTTAACAAAATCGACAAACCCAACGCCAATCCTGACCGCGTAAAACAGCAGCTTTCCGAAGTTGGCCTGACACCGGACGAATGGGATGGCGATACGATGGTGGTGCCGGTATCGGCCAAAAATAAAATCGGGATTGAGGATTTGCTGGAAGCAATTGCCCTGACCGCCAGCGAATGTGATATTCGCGCCAACCCAAATCGGGAAGCGCGGGGGGTCGTGCTGGAAGCCAGCAAAAATCCGGCGCGCGGTCCGGTCGCTACCCTGCTGGTGCAAAACGGCACATTGCGGACAGGTGATACCGTGATTGTGGGGACAGTTCATGGCCGCATCAAAGGCATGTTTGATGAATACGGCAATAAAGTTCAGGAAGCCCCGCCTTCTAAACCCGTTTCTGTGATGGGCTTAACCGACACTCCTACCGCCGGAGAAACCTTTGAGGTCGTCAAGGATGTCAAAGAAGCGCGGCGCATTACCCAGGAACGGCAGTTGGTGGCCGCCGAACAAAATATCCGTGTCCGCCAGACTCAAACCCTGGAATCGCTGTTTGCCCAATTCCAGGCTGGGGATGTGAATGAACTGCGGCTGATTGTCAAAGCCGATGTGAACGGGTCGCTTGAACCAATTGTGAATTCCATCAAGAACATTCAAATTCAGGAAAAAGGGCTGAAAGTGGATGTTGTCCATTCTGATATTGGCGACATCAGCGAAAACGACGTAAATCTGGCACAGTCCACCGGCGCGATTATTATCGGGTTTAATGTTGAGCCGGATAATGCTGCGCGTCGTGCTGCCGAAAGTCAACATGTGGATATTCGCACTTACAGCATCATCTACAAATTGATTGAAGATGTGGAACTGGCCTTACATGGGCTGCTCGAACCTGAATACGAAGACAAAGTAATCGGCGTGGCCGAAGTGCGGAAAGTCTTTAAAATTCCAAAAGTTGGGAATATCGCGGGCAGCTATATCCTCAATGGGATTGCCCGCCGCAACGCCAAAGCGCGGGTCCGGCGCGGCAGTGAAATTATCTCCGACAGTCAGGGCGTCACCAGCCTGAAACGCATGGAAGAAGATGTGCGGGAAGTCCGTGCAGGCTTTGAATGTGGCATTGGCCTGGGCAACTTCCACGATTTCCGCGAAGGCGACCATATTGAGTTTGTCGTCCGCGAACGTGTGAACTAAGCAGTAGGGGCAGGGACAAGCGAACGAAGTGAGCGATGCCTGCCTGAAAAAGGGCGGGTATCGTCCCCGCCCCTACAGCTATCTTCTTGTGTACCTGATTTCCTCACTTTCGTTGAATACTGACGTTAACCTGGCCTTGCATATTCCCCTCTTGCCCCTCTATCTCCATAGGAACAATTAAAAGGCTATTTTGGCAAAACACGTCTGTATACTCCTGACTCACAATAGAGGCATCTTGCCGTGGTTCAATAACATACCTTACCGACCAAATATTTTCGTCAGGGAAAATAAGCAAAACCATTGGCGAACCCGTGTTATTAGTAGAGGATAAATTTTCTTCAATTTTTATCCGATATGTGCCTGGGGTAGTGCAGACATATTGAGTAACGTTTGCCTCCGGCTCTACATTACTTTGTGTGGTCAGAATTTCGGCCGTTGGTGATGGCGTAAATATAGGTGTTGGCGTAAAGGTAGCCGTGGCCGTTGCGGTAGATGTCGGAATAAGGGTAGACGTGCTAGTTGCTGAAGGTGGTGAGCTGGGAGACTGATTTATATAATTATTGATAATAGGCTGACCTACTATGGCAGCTATTATCAATCCAACAACACTTATTATGGCAACTATTATGTCTGTCATCGAATCGCGCATATAAAAACCTCACTGGGGATAAAATGTCATTTAACAAAGTAAAAGGGACATGCTTTCGTATTAGGCTGTTGGTATTACCAGTCGGCGGCCCCACTTCTAAAGCTACCAGATTACATAGTATTTTTCAAGAAAAAGTAGCCGTAATTTTGTATGTAGATTATCATGGGCGTTAGGAATAGGTTTGAAAACCAAAAGCGAACGAACGCCTGTGCTAGAATGAGGGTAAAAATCCGGCCTGGAGTGCGATGTGAATTTTGCCAATCTGTTTGTGGAAAGTGATGCGGGCGAACTGCTGTATTTTCTGGTGGCCGTTGGCTTGAGCCTGGCCGGGCTGCTGATGGCGCTTGACCAGTGGACACGCAGCCCCCGCGAAACCGAAGCCTACCGCTATATGGTTGCCCTGCTTGGCGTGGTCATCGCGTGGATTTTTTTGACCCTCAGCAGCCTGAACGCCCTGCTGGATATAACCGATTTTGCGGATACAATCTTTCCGCCGATGGAGCGTGTCACTACCACAATGGTGATTGTGGCTTTAAGCTGGGCCTTTCTGACGGCGGAAAGTCCACGTCGGGAACGCGGGTCATTTATTGCCGCCGTAATTATCATTCTGACACTGATTGCCGGACTGGTCATCACGGTTTTACAGTGGAATGAAGAACCCGCCAGCGCAGAATTTAACCGCCACCGTCTGGGCATGTCGTGGACATTTATCGCGGTGATGCTGACGGTCGTTGCTGTTTTGCTGCTTATCACCCGCTACCGTTTTGCCGCCGATATTCCCCTTAAACTCCTGTTTTATGCGGTGATTCTGGTCGGTCACGGCGCGACGTTGTATGAAATGAGTCAGGAAAGACTCAGCGGCGATCTGGCGGGCATGATTCGGCTGTCAATGCTGGCGGCGCTGGTGCTTGTTCCGGTCATCCTCTACCGCCTCATCCTTGACCGATTCCGCAATACCGTCGGCGAAGTGACGGGGTTGATGCAGCCCGTCAGCGCTGCGCCGGAGGTAAATCTGTTTGCGCCGCCCACCAGCAAACCCGCCGTCACTTCCTCCTATCAGGAGGCGCTGAATGTGTTAAAAATCCTGGGGGTCATGCTGGAAAAAACCTCACCGGAGGACATCCCCATCCAGATTGTTAAAGCCGCCGCCGATACGTTTAAATCGGATGTGGTGGCGCTGGTCGTGCCGCAGGATGCAAACTGGGCGGATACCGTTGCCGCTTACGACTTCATCCGCGAACAGGTCAAGCCGGGCATGGCAATTAATCTGGCGAATCAACCTACGCTGGCAAATGCAATTGAAACCCTCAGCTTAAGGATGCTGCTGCCGGGTGAGCATGTGAACGAACTCAACGACCTGTATCACCGTCTGGATGTGGACCAGGTGGGACCAGTGGGACCGGCTTACTTCCAGCCGCTTTCGCGGGAGCGCAAAGTAGTCGGCGTGCTGATGCTAGTGATGCCCTATACCAGCCGTTTGTTAAATGACGAAGAAAAGCAGATGCTCAGTGGAATCGCACCCCTGGCAGCGCGGCTGCTGGCGATTAGTCAGGAAGCCTTCCACAGCCGACTCGAAGCCGAAGAACAGGCGATTCAACGTATGGTCGGCGGCGGCATTGTCTCCGAACAGGCCGTTCAGGAAGACCGTTTCAGCCAGAAAGTCCGCGCCGAACTGCAAGCCGACCTGGAAGCCGCCCGCGAACAGATTAACCAGCTCACGGTGTACGTTAATACCTTGCAGCAGCAGCTTCACCGTGAACAGGACAAACTGGCGGCGCTGGCAGGGGTATCTGATGATGCCATGTCGATTACCCAGCGCATCAACCTGATTTCCAGCGAACGCTCCCGGTTGAGCAAAGAGCGCGAAGATTTAATGTCCGCGCTGGAAGCGGCTCAGGCGCTGATGACGGGCGCAACCGCCGACACCGACGAATCCATTTACCGCGAAATGATAACCCGCCTGGAACAGGAAAAGCAGGATCTGCTGGCAACCAAAGAACGGCTGGAAAATGAACTCACGCAGTACATGGCCGTCCCAGCCGACCAGGACAGTCTGGGCGAAATTCTGGTAACAGTCACGGGCGAACGGGATCGGCTGGCAAAAGAAAATCACCAGCTTAAAAATCAAATGCAGCAGGTGACGGAACAACTGGCACAGCTTGGTTTTGAAAACAGCAGTGTCGGCATCAGCCAGTTGATTGCTCACCTGACCGAAGAACGCAATAAATATGAAAAAACTGCCCGCCGCGCCCGCAACGAACGGGATTTACTGCTGCGCGAACGGGATAAAATGACGGAGCAGCGTACCCGTGAAAAAGAACGGGATACCCAGATAGAAAATCTGCAAAAGGAACTGGCACGGCTGGCGGCTGACCGTGAAACCCTGACCCGCCAGCGTGACGCGCTGAAGGTCGAACGCGATTCGCTCAATCAGCAGCGTGAGCAGTGGCTGGAAAATCGCGTTTCCCTGACTCGCCAGTATGAAGAACTCCGCCAGCAGTTTACCACCATGCAGCAGGAATTAGCGCAGTCGCGGGCGGGTGCTGCCGCCGACCCCACCCAGCAGCAGCAGTTTGAAGCGCTGGAACTGGCACGCCAGCAGTCGGAATGGGAACTGCTGCAAGCCCGCAGCACGATTCATCAACTTGAACGCGAATTAGCCCAGTTCCGGACGGCTTCGGCCACCCCCGCCGAACGCGCTAATACCGAAAATATTGTCCGGCTGGCGCAGGAAGTTCGCACCCCCGCCACTTCTATCATGAATTACACGGATTTAATTCTCAGCGAATCAGTGGGAATTTTAGGCGCGTTGCAGCGTCAGTTTGTGCTGCGGATTCGTGCCAACGCCGAACGTCTGCGGGAAGCATTGGGTAATCTGGTCAGCGTGTTACAGATGGATTTTGGCACGATGACTCTGGAAACACAGGCGATTCAAGTGCAGGATGTGATTGACGATGCCATCACCAGCAGCAACGGACGTTATCAGGAAAAAGGACTGACCCTGCTGCTGCAAGTGGACGACCAACTGCCGATGGTACAGGCCGATTACGACGCCATGCAGCAGATTTTGACTCAACTTTTTGTCAATGCCCATCTTGCTTCCCCGCCGGACAGCGTAGTCGAAGTGCGGGCGGAACACGTTCAAAATTTCCAGCTGAATGAAAATGAACCGCCGCTGGATGTCGTGCTGTTTTCCGTCACCGACCAGGGCGGCGGCATTGACGAAGGCTTGCAGGCCAAAATTTTTAACCGGATTTATCGCAGCGAGTCCCCCCTGATTGCCGGCCTGGGAGATAACGGAATCGGGCTGCCGATTGCGTCCGCGCTGGCAAATGCACACGGAGGCAAAATCTGGTACGAAACGTCGCCCGAAGAAGGCACAACGTTTAAAGTCGCCATCCCCGTTGACCACAAAATTGGGGCTGAGCCAATTGTCCGTAACAGCGTCAACCGCCTGATTGAAATTTTTAAGGACGACCCTCCCGCCTGACCGCCATCTGCCACTCCCACAGCAGCCACACCAGCACCCCGAACAGGATGACCAGCACGCCCCGAATAATACTTACGGCGTGCTGCGGTTTTGCCCCCACGATTCGGGCGGTTTCCGGGCTGTCGGGCAGCACCAGCACATTAATTTCCGGCTTCAGACGAATCTCCTCATACAGTTCGGGTGATACCTGCTGTTCAAACGCATAGGGCGGTACTTCATACCGCACATGATATTCACTGCCGCCTAATCGTCCGGTGCGTTCATCGGTATCAGTCAGCCGTGCCGCCCGCACCTGCCCATCCGCTTCTAAACTACGCCACGTCCACCAGTCGCGCAGAGGGTTAATCATAATTATCAGCCCTATCAGCGCCAGCACCGCCGTAAACATCAACGGGTGGAGTTGAATTTTTCGCTGCAAAACATTCATCGTATGCCTCCATTCCTATTATATATAGACGGAACTTGCATCTCTGCTCAACCCATCATAGTATGAAATGGGTTAGAATTCTCTCCAAAGCTAAAAGGTTGTGCGAATGGCAACTCCCTATGATGGAAAAGTAGCAATCTGGCACTGGAAAGGCGATTCGCTGGCGGAAAACACGATTGAGGACGCCGTGCGAACCATTAAAACCTGGGCGCCCCATGTGACTCAGTTATGGGTCAAAACCAGCGACGGCACGGAATGGATGGCAACCTATGACACCAAAAAAGCCCTCGCTATTGACGGGCCAAATGCCATCCGGCGCTGGGTACAGGTTTTGCAAGCCAACGGCATGGAATTTCATGCGTGGTGTGTGGTCAAGGGAAAGGATATTGTCAACGAGGCCAACCGCGTGATTGAAGCCTGCACCGTTTCCGGCGTCAAAAGTATGGTGCTGGACATCGAACCCTACGCGGGATTCTGGCAGGCAGGCAAAGATCCGATTCGCCCCTTTATGACACGGGTACGGCGCGGAGTCGGCGGTGCATTTCATATTGCCATGAGTATGGATCCCCGCCCGCAGCATTATAAAAATATCTACCCTGCCGAATGGCGACCTTTTATCAACAGCATCCATCCTCAAGTGTACTGGGATACCTTTCAGCGTCCGGTGAAGGAGGTCATGGATGAAGCCTACCAGACCTGGGGCGGGTATGGGCTGCCAATTATTCCGGCGCTGTCCGGTCATGCCGACCCGGATGAAATTGAGGAAGCCCGCAAATATTTGATTACCAAATATAAAGCTCCCGGGTTTAGCTACTGGCGCTACGGCGTGATTAGCGCGTTGCAATTTCCGGTGATTAATCAGCCGATGACTCAGGTAGAGCCGCCGCCGGACGAACCGCCGCCCACCGACAACCGTTATGGCGAAGTGATTGTAATTAATCCCCAAGACCCGCGTTTTTCCAAAGGGGTTCATGCTTCTGGGGCGGCATTTAAAACCTTCAAAGGCACATGGGGCTGGGAAGTGCCGTATATCGAAACCAGCGTCAGCACGTCGCGGGTGTGGGCGCGCTGGGACCCGCAGTTGACCCGTTCCGCCTTTTACGAAGTCTCTATTTTTACGCCCGCCCGTCATGCCACCACCCAAAACGCACGGTATAAACTGCACGGCGTCAAAGGCAGCAGCACCGAACTGCTTGTTCCCATTCCTCAGGATCGGTATTTTAACCTGTGGGTGCCGATGGGCGTTTTTGAATTTGATGCCAATAACCCACAGGCGGGCGTCATTTTCCTGAATGACCTGACCGGAGAAGCGGGCAAAGAAATTGCCTTTGATGCTGTGCGCTTCCGCGAAATTATCGGGAATCCAGGAGACAGGCGGTATTTAGCCGACGGATACGATGCCCCGATTGGCACGTCCGCAGAACGGCTGTCGGATGACATCTGGCCGGGGAAATGGATTGACGCAACTGGTTACGCGGTGCGATATTTTATTGGCGACCCCAGCGAAGCCTATCACACGGGCGCGGATTTAAATTTGAATCAGCCTTATTTTGATGCTGACCGTGATGCTCCTGTGTATGCTGCTGCGTCCGGCGTGGTCACGTATTCCAATCGGCTGCCGGGCTGGGGCTGGATTATCATCATCCGGCATGACCCGCTGGTGGGCAGTGGCAAAGTGATGTATGGCCGCTATGCCCATGTCAACAATGCGCGGGTGCAGGTTGGGGATCGCGTGGTGCGCGGCCAGCAAATCGCCAACGTGGGAAATGCCGATGGTCGTTTTGCCTACCACCTGCATTTTGATTTGAGCAACACCTCCATTCTGGAAAATCAGCCGGGCGACTGGCCGAAACTGAACTTGAACCGCCTGCTGGCAAATTACGTTGACCCGCAGGATTTCATCAGCAAAAATCGCCCGCCGCGCTAGGGCCGGTCACGCTGCGCTTAAGACCACGCCCCTACGCGCCGCCCGTGCGTAGGGGCAGGCATCGCTCACTGCGTTCGCTTGTTCCTGCCCCCTACGGAAAGGGCGGG
>CAZKZS010000221.1:0-8411 GCA_964557285.1 uncultured Anaerolineae bacterium
TTAATGAAAATCACCGCCTGCTGCGAAGCCTGGAACAGCAGAATAAAGAACTGGAACAGGCGTTACAAACGGCTCAGGAAGCGGATTTACTGAAACGGAATATTCTGGCGACGGTTTCCCATGAAATGAACACCCCGCTTTTGCAGGTCAAATCGGCAGTGCATCTGCTGGTGGAGGATGTGCGGCGGGCTGATCCTGATAACACGCCGGCGCGGCTGGCTGCCCAATCGCTTTCGCGGCTGGAAGGCATTATTCAGAACATCACACAACTTGCACGCTCCGAACATTTGCAGCAGGAGCCGTTTATCTTTCGGGAAGCGGTTGACCTTGCCATGCGGAATATTGAGCGCAGTTGGGTTGCTAAAGAGCAGGTCGGACGCATCCGGCGCGAATTTGACCCCGATTTACCGATGGTGGCGGGCGATTTACGGGCGGTGGCGCGGGTGCTGGGGCTGTTTCTGGATAACGCGATTAAGTTTGACCCCGACCACAAGCCCATTAAAATTATTGCCCGCCGTCAGGGGGAGAATAAAGTGTATATCGCGGTTAAAGATCAGGGCATCGGCATCCCGAAAAAACATCAGGATTTGATTTTTCAGGAATTTTACCAGGTTGATTCCTCCACAACGCGGCGGTTTGGCGGGGCGGGTATCGGGCTGGCGCTGGCAAAACTGCTGTGCAACAAAATGGGAACAGAAATTAAGGTCGAAAGCCGCCCCAAAAAAGGCAGCACCTTTTCCTTTACTTTGCCCGCTGCCGACTGGACTCCCTAGTACGGACGGGGCGGACAACGGTCATCAGCCACAATTCCCATCCTACCGGATGGCTGATGATTCGGCGGAAGGATTTGGGGTAGCGGCGTAGCATCCTTGTGCCATTGGTGATAAACAGGTCAATTTCTTCGGCGGTGTGTTCCATTTCAAATTTTAAAACCCACAGGGGTGGCAGTTGGAAGGCCAGCACGGGCAGGAATATCCATACCGTTATCATCAAAATCAGATAAACCAGGAGGCCGGGGCAGCAGAATGACGCGCTGGTATCGGCGGCCATCTGCCAGATGAGGGCTAAACTCCCAATCATCAATCCGAAGGCGGCCTGCCAGAACAGCCAGAGCCGTTCTTTTGGCAGAAAGTATAAATCCCGGCGCTGTCCGGCGTAATATTGCAGCAGGGGGATACTTCTCACACCCATGATGAGAAATGCAGTCGGTGAAATAAGATAGGGGAGGGCTTCAACCATGCAGACCCATTATAACGTTTTTACGCGGGAATTTTATACACAGCACGCCTGTGTGGTGGCTCGCCAGTTAATCGGGGCGGTGCTGGTGCGGGAACGCAACGGGCAGCAGTTCCGGGGGCGAATTGTGGAAACGGAAGCGTATTCGGGGGGCGACCAGGCTTCTCATGCCCGCCCCGGCAGGACGCCGCGCAATTTGCCGATGTGGGAAACGCCGGGGTACTCATATGTGTATTTCACATATGGGGTTCACTGGATGCTGAATGTGGTCTGCGAACCGGAAGGGCAGGCGGCGGCGGTTCTGATTCGGGCAGTGCAGCCGCTTGACGCCATCTCCCACCGTACCAACGGCCCGGCACGGCTGACCCGCGCGTTTGGGATTACAGGGGCGGATAATCGGGTAGACATGACCTCACGGGTGGGGAAACTGTGGATAGAGCCGGAGGAATTTGTGCCGGATGCTCATATCAGCACAGGCCCGCGTATTGGCCTGGGGAAAAATGTGCCTGAACCCTGGTTGAGTATACCCTGGCGCTGGTGGGTAACGGATAATCCGTTTGTTTCGCGGAAGCGGTAGATTTACCCCTCTCCCACGCACGCCTTGAGGGCAGACAGGAAGATGAATGTAGGGGCGGGGACAAGGGCGGTACGCCCGATACCCGCCCGAACAAGGGCAGGCATCGCTCCCTTTGGTCGCTTGTTCCTGCCCCTACTATCCGCCCCTGAACCCACGCAAGCAGGGAGAGGGGAGAAAAACGGGCAGGAAAAATCGTAGGGGCGGGTTTTAAGCACCCTGGTGCGTAACCTGCCCTTAGCGTTAGGGCAGGGGAGTGGGGGTCATCGGCGGCAGATTTTCGACTTCCTGCACCTGACGCCCCACACACGAATTGTAATTTTGCCCCAGAATAATTTTATAATCGCTGGTGCGGTCCGGGTCGGGTTCAATCTGGATATTCTGCGGGTTGATGTTCAAAAGCGCGATAATCTGCTCGATGGCGCTGCCTTTGCTTTCCCCTACGTAATCTATCAGCACCGTTTCTGGATAAATTTCATCAGCGCTGCCCATCGACTGTGCCAGCAGCCCTTCCCACAGCAAACGGTCAGCCGCCACAACATCCCACTGGCCGCCATTGCCACTGCCATCATAAATCTGAATGTTGGCGGCGTCCGCCACCAGCACATTCTCAGTCGGCGGCGAGAGGAAATTTAACACCAGCCCTAACATGGATTGGTCGGGGTTTGGCACCTGCACATTTTCCCCACCGGCTAAGGAAAAAGGCAGGGTATGTAAGCCTAGCATAAAAAAGTGATTTTCAATATCGGTGGGTTCAATCGACAGGGCTAACGGCGCGAGTTCAATCATCATCGGCAGGGGAATGTTGGTATCGACGACCTCATTCATGCTGTCCCATAAAGTCGGAAGCTGGGTAATCAGCCCTAAATCCTTACTTTTTGCCCAGATTGCCCGCAGAATTTGCTGCTGGCGGCGTCCCCGGTCAAAGTCGGAAGAATTGCGGCGGGTGCGGGCATACCACAGCGCGACTCGGCTGTTCATGTCATGGACACCAATGGGCAGAGTCGTCAGTTCAAAAATCGGCTGGTTATTGGCATCATATTCCCCTGTCCACAAATAATCCTGAAGCGGGCAATCTACCGGAATCGTGACCCCGCCGACTGTATCAATGATGGTTTTAAAGCCCGTAAAATCGACCATCGCATAATAATGAACTTCGATGCCAAAATTGTACAGAATCGTCTGACGCAGCAGCCCCCAGCCGCCATCCGTCCAGCCAACGGCTTCACCGCGTCCCCACACCAGATTTAAACGCTGCATTCCCCAGCCCGATACCCACACCAGCAAATCACGCGGTAGGGACAGCATGGACACCGTTTGTGTATCCAGATTCACATTGACCACAATCATCGTGTCGGTGCGGAAAACGTTATCCACCTGAAGCGATTCACTGTCATGACCCAGCAGCAGAATATTGACCACGTTATAGGCGTTGTTGTTTTCGTCACGCGGGATAAAACGCGGCATCGCGGTGGGGATTCCGGTCGGTTGCGCTTCTGGCGTAAATTCCGGCGGATAAAAGACGGTAGGGGTAGGCGGGAGTCCGGCAAAGGCTTCTGTAGGAATTGGGGAAGGGGTAGTTGTTGGCGGGATATACGGTGTGCCGCGTGGGGTATTGGTGGGAATCAGAGTCGGGTTTTGCTGCGCGAATGCTTTTTCATACCGCAGCGCCGCCGCCCCTGTTCCCACCAGAAAAAGGACACCCAGAAGTATGATCAGTACCCGCCGCATGAAGCCTCCTGAAAAAATTACCGCATAAATGTACGACCCGTCGGCGGGTTCTGCAAGTGGCCGTCAGCCAACCGTTGGTTACTCCATCACGCGCAGCGTAGAAGGAATGTCCAGATGCTGCATCCGGCGCAGGCTGAACAGCGGAGTCAGCGCCACCACCAGCACCCCTAACAGCCCTGCCAGCAGCATCGTCGGAAGGGAAAGGGTCACATCAAATTTTATATCCGGCATTTCAATATCGGCGCGGGAAAACATGATCAGATTCAACACCGCCCATCCCAATGCGATTCCAAGCAGCGTCCCTAAAATGCCAATCACCAGATTTTCGACCATTTGCATCCGGGTGACGGTGCGGAGGCGCAGCCCAAAAGCGAACATGGTAGCAATTTCGCGCACCCGTTCATCCACGCTGATGCTGGTGGAGTTAAACGCAATCAAAAAGGACATCCCGACCACCACCGCTTCGACAATCAGAAGCATGGCGGTAATCAGGGACAGCAGTTCTTCTACCGCGTCGGAAAAATCTGAAATGGGGCGGACGGAAGTCACCCCCGGCTGAGACATCAGGGCGCGTTGAATCTCCTCCACGCTGACCCCTGCCGCCGGATCGACCACCAGCAAATTGGTGGTTCCGGCCAGCCCCATTGTGTTTGCCGCATCCATATCCATATAAGCGAGAGGCCGAAGCGGATTATCGTGGATTCCAGCGACGGGCATGACGGTTTCCACCAGCCGGAAGTTCATTTCGCCTTCCCGAAGGGGGTGCTTCAGGGTGAGGTTATCCCCCACCTGCACGCCCAAATCGTCAGCCGCTTTTTCCGACAGAATCAACCCGCCGTTTTTGCCTTCCAGCAGGCGGGGCGTCCACAGGGCGCTGTCCATCTCATGTAATTCGAGCAGAACATCAAGAGTTTCCTCTCCGTTAGTGAGCGTACCACCAACGAGTAGACTGGTTTCCGTATCCTTAAATAAAGGCTGCCCGTATTTATTCGTCAGGGAGGTCAGATATGTGACCGCTTCTACCGGATAAAAAAAGTCCAGATTCACCAGTACCCGATGCTCACTCCGGTGAAGATACGCATCTTCCGCGCGCTGCATGGTGGCAGCATAACTATCGCCTGCCCCGACCATGACGGTCATGAGCATGATGGCGATGGCGATTCCAACGATGGTAAAACTGGTGCGCCAGGGCGAACGTAAAATGTTTTTGATGGGCATCTGCGAAAAACTGCGCCCCGGAAGTGGCAGCAGCGCCGACAGCTTGCTTAATCCGCCGCCCTTTGCCACCAGATAACCGGAGGTAATCGCATCCACCGGAGCGACACGCACCGCCCGCCAGACCGGAATCAGAGTCGCTAGAAAGGGCAGGGTAATCCCGAAAAAGGTGGCCTTCAGGTAGCCCGGCAGATAAAAGGAAATGTCCCAATAGGGCATGGGAACAAGGTCTTTTAACGCTTTAGCAAACAGCTGGTTTAGACCGACCCCGACCAGCAGCCCAAAAATGGTCCCCAGAACGGCAATCTGTACCCCGACCAACATCGGGCGCAGGGCAATCCATAAACGCGGCACACCCAGCGCCATGCCGATTCCAATTTGCCGACGCTGGGCTTCTACCATGCGCCCCGCCAGATTAAACGCGCCCAGCGCCGCCCCCAGTAAAAACAGGAGGGCGATTGTGTTCCAGGTGGTCTGGTCGCCTTCTGCATCGGTATAGAGCATGTTATAAATTTCATCCTCTTGCCGGCTGCTGATTTCGATGCCCGTCTGAGGGAAGGCTGCCGCCATGCGTGTCTCAATTTCAGCCTGAACGGATTGTTCATCGGCGTCCTTTTCCAGCAAAAACACGGCTTCGTTCACCAGTTTTTCGCGGCCTGCCAGGTTTTGAGCGGTTTCCAGAGGGACAAATAGCGCTGCAAAACTCGATTGTCCCCAAAAGCTGCCTGTATCCGGCATCACCATAAAATATTCCGGCGAGTGACCCGCGCCCACAAAATCCAGCGCTGTGCCGCCGCTAATCCGAATCGGGCTGCCGGGTTTCAGGTCGTAGTGTTTGGCAAATTTATATTCCACGATGACCACATTTTTACCGGAATCCGCCTCAGTCAGGGCGCGGCCATCTTCCACATACACCCCGTTGACATGCGGACCACCATCGGAAACATCCATGCCGATGATTTCCCCCCGCACGATGATGGTCTGATCGGCGGTGGAGGCATCCACCAGCGTCGGAGTCACCAGACGGGTTTCAATGGTCTGCACACCGGAAATTCCCTGTAAAGCGGCCTGTACGTCTGCCTGATTTAAATAACTGCCCGACGCTAACTGCATCTGTAAATCGTACATATGCAGTTTTCCGTAGCTTAAATCGTAGGAATTTTTGCGCCAGGTTTTCTGCCCATCTAATCCGGCAAAAACCCCTGTGCCAAAGGCGATAATCAATGCAATACCGACCACTTGCAGCCAGCGTGATTGAAGGTCGCGCCATGACCAGCGCAGCCAGAAGCCGAGGTTCATATTTTGCTCCCTTCATTGGGCAAGGGGTTTGAAACCTCTTGTCTGCTTTTTTGAATTTTCACTCGAATTTGAGTATTCGCTCGAACTTGAGTTCAACCTCATTTTAGGCTAAAATGAGGGAAGAAGTCAAGGAGTCAACCCTATGAATGAGGATGGAAAACCTCCTTCGCGCCGCGAGCGTCAAAAAGCAGAGCGCCGGAATCGGATTTTTCGGGCGGCGGTAGAAGTTTTTGCGGAAAAAGGCTATCGCAGCGCCACTATGAAGGAAATCGCAGAGGCGGCAGACGTAGGCGAAGGCACAATTTACAGCTATTTTTCGAGCAAAGATGACCTGCTGCTGGCCGTCATTGAGCAGCTTGTCGCGTTGCAGCAGCGTCAAACTGTCGCGCAAACCTCCTTAGAAAACGACTATCAGGAGACGTTCATCGAGCAGATTAAAAACCGGATGCGGAATCTAGGGGATATGCACACAATGTATCTGGCGGTGCTGCCGGAAATCCTCAATACCCCTGCCCTGCGCGAACATTTTTATCATGAGGCGGTGCGTCCGGCGCTGGAAATTGGGGAACAGCACCTACGGGCGCGAATTGAAAAGGGCGATGTGCCGCCACTGGATGTCGCGCTGACCGTTCGTATGCTACACGGTATGTCTATAGGGCTGTCTGTGCTGATGATTTTAGGCGACGAAGCAATTCATACCGCGTTTCACGAACCGGAACGGCTGGCACAGGCGGCGGCACATCTGCTATTCAAAGGGATTCAGTAATTTTTAGGTCGCAGATTCCGGCACATACGGTGCTTCAGCATGAAGCGCGCCCACAAAAACAGGCAGATTTGTGTGACCTAACAACTGCCGAATCGCCTGCGATTCTCCCAGATGAAACCAGTAGTGGTAGGTGGTGCGCTGCAACATCGAGCCGATAGTTTCCCTATGAGGCTGACCGTCCACTATCATATGACTACAAAGGGTATCTGTCGTCAGGGTATCGAGCCAGGGGTCAGAAGCCTGCGTAACAGCGTGCCATGCCTGCCACATGTCCTCAAGAGGTGGGGTGCTGGCGGGCATCCCAAACCCACACAATTCATAAATATGGGGATTAATCACCCGTCCCTGAGCGCGAATTACCCAGTAAAGTTGTTCGTGAACAGCCAGATGCCCGACCATCCAGCTAATACAGTTCATGGGTTCAAAACGGCGGCGGGCTTCTTCATCGGTAATTCCTTCTAAGGCACGTTGAAATTCATGGCGGGTAAAACGTAGTTGTAACACCAGAGGATGAGTCATTTTTTAAAATTCCTAGAACGTAAGTTCTAAGATTATGCAACAGAAGCCCCTCCCTGTCAAAACACGAATTACAAGTTTACTCTTTTTTACAATCTTCTGTAAAACTATTTCATACCTTGATTGCTAGTCCCCATTCAGTGGTTGACGGTGTACCGTAGGGGCAGGAACAAGCGAACGCAGTGAGCGATGCCTGCCCCCTACGGAAAGGGCGGGTATCGGGCGTACCGCCCTTGTCCCCGCCCCTACCTTCCGCTTCCCGTCCGTCCTTGAACCAGGCAAGGAGATGAGGAGGGTTCTCTTGGCCTCATTTGCTCAATGCGAATCAGCTTTCCCAGTTTATCCAGTTCATCCAGGAGAGCATCGGCTTCATCGGCACGGCGGCGGAGTGTGTCCTCAATATCCGTTTTGTGCATGTAGTAGTAGGCAAGGGCAGTATGAACCTGTGCCAGCGTCAAATTAAATTGAATAGCCAGTTCTTCGGGGGAAAAGCCTTTGTACAGGTAACTGGCGATAACATCCGAAACGGTGACTCGTGTTCCCGCCAGAAGGGGCTGACCCTGACATCCGGCAGGGTCAGAGACAATCATTTCAATATTTAAAATGGTTGCTGCTATATGGATGCCACTTTCTACTCAGCTTTGACATGGCTAACAATGACTTCACCCCCACTGCGCTGCTGTTCACTGGCAAGGTAGGGGGCAATATGTTTGGCGAACCAGGTCGGGCCAAAAGTTTTTGCTCCGTTGTCGGCGGCTTCGGCACTTTCCCAGAACAGGATAACAATCGCCCGAGCCTCTGTGACACGCACAAAATGGAAGGCTTTGAATCCGGGCAGTCCTGAAAGAATCGTTATACCTTCCTGTTCAATAGCCGGTTGAAGTTCATCCACCGTTACTTTGAAATGTAAATGATTAATAACCGCGAACATATTTATCTCTCCCTCACTTCTATTACTTATTCATTCTATCACATATCAGAATTCCCTTAGAAGCGTGTCAGAAAGACGTGTGAGGGAGGGTGTCCGTGCTAAGATGAAATTGAAAAGGCGGCGAAAATGATACCCATAGGCGA
>CAZKZS010000222.1:0-8330 GCA_964557285.1 uncultured Anaerolineae bacterium
ATCAGCCTGCTTGTGCCGATTCTGGGGGTTGAATACGATGACCTGGTAGCTACCTTCAGCCGTTACAACTTTGATACCCTATTTTACGTTGGTGAAATTGACCAGGAAACTTATCAGACAGTCGGCACACAGATGGAAGAACTCTGCCGCCCCCGGCTGGATGAACGCCGCACCCGCCGTTATTTTGGCACGGCTGCCCCACATGTACTGGGTTACGTAGGCTATATTCCGGCGGCAGAACAGGCCGAATATGAAAGCCGGGGTTATCCTCCCGATTCGCTGGTTGGCATTTCGGGCATTGAGCGTGCCTGGGAAAATGAACTGCGCGGCACAATCGGTAATCGGCTGGCGCTATATGCGGTAAATGATGAATTGATTCGGGTGATTACCGAAAAACAGGCACAGCCGGGGCAGAGTGTCTACATGACGCTGGATAGAGATTTACAGGACGGAATTCAGGGGGCGCTGGCAGAAGCCTATTCGCTGGCCGGCCCCACCTGGGCGCAAACCTCCCAGGGGGCAGCCGTGGTCGTGATCGATGTCAACACGGGCGCGATTAAAGCCATGGCAAGTTATCCTACGTTTGACCCCGCCGTGTTTAATCCAGACAGCCCCTATCTTGACCCGGGTTCGCTGATTCAGGCATATCAAACCGATCCGGCACGACCGCTGCTCAACCGTGCAACACAGGGGCGTTACCCGTTGGGGTCGGTATTTAAACTGGTCACTTCGGTAGCCGGCGCAGACAGTAATGTTGTTCCCCTGAATACCCTGAACAACTGCACAGGTCGATGGGACGGCACGCCATACGGCGACCGGGTGCGTACCGACTGGTTTCCTCAGGGGCATGGGGTATTAGATGGGCGGGGAGCGATTATCAATTCCTGCAATCCGTATTACTGGTCAATGGGAGTCGCGCTTCAGAACGCCGACCCTTATCTGCTGCCCAACTATGCTAAAAAGTTGGGGCTGGGGCAGCCGACCGGACTGCGAAATCTGGAAGAAGAAGTCGGGCGTGTGCAAGATCCGGACTGGAAAGCCACGCAGGGATTTACCTGGTCACTTTCCGACACCTTAAATCTGGTGATTGGGCAGGGAGAATTAGAAGTCACACCGCTTCAGGTTGCCCGCATGACCGCCGCGATTGCCAATGATGGCAAACTGGTTACGCCTTATCTCGTAGAAAAAGTGCAATTGATTGGCGAAGACCCCTCCTATCTGAGCAGCCCACAGGCAACAGACCTGGAGTTAAATCCCGAAGTGCTGGCAGAGATTCGGCAGGCCATGTGTGATGTCACCCTGACCCCGACGGGGACAGCCCGTTTTATTTTTGAACCCTGGTACGAATATCAGAACAACGCGGTGATTGTCTGCGGAAAAACTGGCACAGCACAGGCCGGAAACAACCAGCCTCATGCCTGGTTTGCGGCTTTTGCCCCTGCCGAAAATCCGCAAATTGCGATTGTGGTGATGGTGGAAAACTCCTGTGAAGGGTCGGAAGTAGCGGCGCCGCTAACCCGTCGTATCCTGGAAATTTATTACGGTTTGCCTAAATCGGAATGGCCGACCCTGTGGCAGAGTGGATGTTCTCAAATTGTCGTGCAGTGAGCCAGATTTTGCTATACTTCATGGACGATGATCAACCTGAAATCGACTCTTTTAGATTACGATATTGACCTGCTGACCATCATCGCCCACCGTTGGGATGTAGACCTGGATGCGCGTGACGTGCGGGCAGCCGTTGAGCAAATTACCGAAGTCATGCTCACACCGGAACGTGCTGCCCATGAATGGTCACGGCTGGAGGATAGAGAACGCGGAGCGCTTCAGGTGCTGCTTGGAGCGCCGGAACATAAAATGCCCCTGGCAAAATACACCCGCATTTACGGCGATATTCGGCAGATGGGGCCGGACAAACGTTATCGGGAAAAACCCCATTTAAGTCCGCTTGGAATTGCAGAAATTTTATACTATCGTGGGCTGGTCGCCGTGACTTATGACCAGAGCAGCACGGGCGCACAGCCTTTTATTTATGTCCCCTACGATTTAGCCGACATATTGCCGACGCACGCCACCGGCTACGACCTCTCGCAGCCAGATGAATTTGACGAAGCCGAAGTGGACCAGCCCGAAACCGTGCAGCGTGCCGATACCTCCCTGGTGGATGATTTAACGACTCTGCTGGCTTACCTTCAAATTGAAACTGTAACGCTTACCCATCAGACGCTGGGTGAACAGGAACGGCAGGTGATAGAAAATTACCTGTTGGGGCCGGCATATCCGGCGCGAATCGCGCTGCTGGTGGCGTTGGCGGCGGAATTAGGGCTGGCGGCAGCGCAGGAAGGGGTGTTTAAACCCGTACCTGCCATAGCCCGTAAGTGGCTGGAACAGCCGCGCACCCAGCAGGTACAGTCGATGGTGCAAGCCTGGCAGCGTACCACCCACTACAACGAACTTCAGCATATTCAGGGGCTGGTGCTGGAAAAACCCTCCCCCAACGACCCGACTCTGCTGCGAAAGGCGATTCAGCGTTTTCTGGATACTGTCGCCGATGAAGAATGGTTTTTCATCGGGGAATTTGTTGAAACGGTCAAAACGGAAGAACCAGATTTTCAGCGTCCTGCTGCCGATTACGATAGCTGGTACATCCGTGATGAAGAAAGTGATACCTATCTCAAAGGGTTTGAAAGTTGGGATCGGGTTGACGGAACAATGCTGCAAGTGACCCTGTTAGGGCCGATGTACTGGCTGGGGCTGATCGATCAGGGAGACAGTCAGGGGCGGCCAATTGCACGTTTAACCGCTTACGGGCGTGCCTATGCGGGACACACACCCTGGCCGGATATGCCCGACCCGGAGGCCAGCCTGACGATTGAAGCCGACGGCACAGTGAATGTCCCCCGTGCAGTCAGCCGTTACAGCCGATTCCAATTGGCGCGGTTTTGCGATTGGGGCGCTCCCGGCGACCCCTTTGAATATGCCCTGAATGGCAGCGGACTCGCCAGAGCCAACCAGCAGGGCATCAAAATGGAACATATTCGCACCTTTTTGAAACGGATGCTGCCGCAGATTCCCAAATCTGTGATGGATATGCTTGACCAGTGGGAGCGCAAAAGTGGTTCTACCCTGACCCTGAGCCGCCGTATTGTGCTAGAAACCGATACCGAAGAAGCAGCCGACGCCATTTTAAACGCGCCGGAACTGCGCCGTTTTACGGGAGTACGTCTGGGGCCGCGTGCGGTTGCTGTGCGGGAGGAAATGGGAGAAGCGCTGCTGGCTGCCCTGCGTGAACAGGGATTCCGCGTGGAAAGTGAACTGTAGGGGCGGGGACAAGGGCAGTACGCCCGATTCCCGCCCTCCCCAAATATTTGGGGAGGGAAGGGTGGGGAAGTTTTAGAAAAACTCACCCCGTTTGGCCGGAGAACCCAACCCGATAGAACTGCCATACTGCCCCATCAGGTGTCCGGTCATGACGATATTTCCGGCGAAGTAGGCCAGCAGCCCTATCCCACATAATATCATGGTGAGACCGCCCACAATGCCCATAGCAAACTGCACGATGATGATGTAAATAATCAACATGATCAGGTTGCCGAGATTGGAAGTGGCATCACTGAAGCGGGCGCTAAAATTCAAAAACGAGCCGCTAAAGTCATCGGTGGCCGCGTAGTGAACGACCGCCGGAATCGCTGCCAGCGCTGCCGCCAGTGAGTAGAGGAGGACCAGGGGCAAAATCAGACAGTTGAGCAAGTTACCCAGGTCCTCAGAACCCGCACCCACAATAGCAACACAGCAGTAAATCAGGATAATGGGGAAGTAATAAATTAGATAGCCCAGCACTACCATAATGCCGCGCATCAAATCGCCGCCGAAATCATCCCATTCGGGCATTTTGCTATCATCCCCACGCATGACCTCCCGGATGATACGAATTTGATACCCCAGGGGAATAATCCCCAGGGTAACAATCATCAAAACCGCCCCAATCAGCAGTTTGACAATCCAGTTCGAGTCCTTAAAAGGATAATTAAAGGCACGTCCTAAATCCATTTTCTTTTCTCCTATGCTCACTGTATCTTATTCAGATTACGTGGTGGGGTCAAATGAGTTGCTCAAGCCCGGGATACTGGCGCTGAAGCTGCACAATTTGTTGTTTAATTTCCGCCAGTTGTTTGGTCAGGCTGAACATGCCCGCCATGTTACCTGTGGTTTTCATCGCCCGCAGACGCTGCTCTAAATCCTGTTCATTGGCTTTGAAGGTTGCCATTTTTTCCTGTGCTTCAAAGGGAATCACCTTTTTTGTTTCGCCCCGAGGTACGACCGGACGGTAGGTTTTTATCTGGGGGAATATTTTTTCGGCTAACGGCCAGTAGATACGTGGCTTGGCAAGGTAAAAAAAGACACCTCCCGGCGTGCGGCGGCGCGATTGGTCAAGGGTAGTCATGCCTCCACTCGCTTCAATCTCTAACGTTTCTTCCAGAAGCGCCCGTACAAAATCCGGGCCGCACCACGTTACCATCTGTTCAAGATGTTTGACAGAAGCTGGAACGGCTTCCTGCAAATGCGCGGCCAGTTCTTTGATAAGCTGTTGATTTTCTGGTGTCAGAGGAAGCGGAGTCAGGGGTTTGATGCAGCTCAGCGCCAGCCGCCGTCCTTGAAATTCACAGCCGTTAAAATGATGCAGCAGACGCGGCTTCAGACTGTCGTCCGCCATTTTAACAAAACCGTATACCCACGTTCGATAATTCAGTTTTTTGTGAATCAACTTGAACTGCTGCACATC
This sequence comes from uncultured Anaerolineae bacterium, assembly GCA_964557285.1. Lineage (GTDB taxonomy): Bacteria > Chloroflexota > Anaerolineae > Aggregatilineales > J027 > SB15. Next base: position 4,784 of record CAZKZS010000222.1, read on the forward strand.
ACCAGCCTCGTAAAAAAGCTGATACAGCAGTTCTATATCCGGTGTATCGGGTAGATTAGCCACAAAATAGGTGGAAGCCATAAAAAAATTCTATGCCAATATTGCGTACACCGCAATTTTCAGGTTCAGCTTCCTGAACCTGAATTTTTCAGGTATTTGAGTTTTGCCTCAATTTCAGTTTGCCGCCCAAACCGTTTACCCCCGCCAACCCGCAAAAATTCCTCATAATCGGCAATGGCGTCGGCAGTCTGATGATTGGCTTCGTAGGCTGCCGCCCGTTCAAGCAGCGCTTCCAGCGTCGGTTTGATGGCGATAGCCGTTGTAAAATCAATGATGGCTGCCTCATATTTCTGCCGTTGCGCCAGAACCTTGCCACGCTGATAGTACGCCTGTGAAGAATGGCGATTCAGCTTCAGTGCCTGGTTAAAATCAGAAAAAGCAGCCTGAAAATTGTCTCGCTGCGCGTAAGCGGCCCCACGATGGAAAAACGCTTCAAAAAAGGTCGGGTTGATGTTTAATGCGCGGGTGAAATCTTCAATCGCCTGTTCCAGGTTGCCCAGTTTCATCTGCACAAATCCACGATTGTAGTAAGCCTGCTCTGAATTGGAATTCAATTCCAGGGCGTGGGTATAGCCATTGATGGCCTCGTTAAACTTGCCTTCTCTCGCTAATTGATGGGCCTGTTTCAGGTAAGTTTCATAGTCGTGTGGGGGCAGCGAGTCAACAGGGCGCAGGGGACGGGTTTCAAATTTGCCACTACGGTTAAAGGTCAGCACTCTGGGGCGCTGCATATGAGCATGAGCCAGTTCTGACCAGTTGGCGGGCAGATGGGCTGTCATACCTTCATCAACGAGCAGCAGTTCCGCATCCTGAATCCCCTGTACCAGTACCGACTCATGCCCTTCAAAAACGACGACATTATGTCCCAGGTAGCCCATCCCCATCAAATATCCGAGAAAAGGAATACAGGCCGCCATATCTTCCTGAATAAACGGCATTTCCGTATAGGCAATAACACTGATTTTAACGGGTGGGTCAAATGGGACAATTTTACGGATGGCTTCCGTCATGCCAAGCGTTGCCGTTCCCGGTGGCGGGCAGTTTTTGGTGACAAAAGTCCGTTCGGGTGTAATCACCACGATTTGACGCGGCTGGGTGCTGGATGCCAGTTCGCGTGCCTTCTGAAACACCTCCGCAAAACTCACCTGTGTATTGATCTCTGGCATTCGGGTAGGAAAAAAAGTCCGCATCATGAACCCCTAAAAAGTACAATTGATTTTATTATAAACCCTAATAAAAAAATGGCCTACTCTATCGATTCTCTGAGCCACAGCAGAGCTTCTTCTTCGGTAAAAAAGAGGACAGTCACACGGCTGCTCCGGCGGCGTACACGGGCAAAAAGCCGCACCAGATAGGCAGTAACATTGGGTTTGAGGACAATGGCAATACGGCCTTTCACTTCTGGGTGCAGCAGATTAATTTCGCTGGCTTTCTCCCGAATATACGGGGTGAAGATAACATTTTCGCGCCTCATGTCATACAGCACCCGGTAGGGACGTTCGACAGGCCAGTTTTGAAGGACTTCGGTCAAAAAGCTGTACCACTTATCCACCGTTTCCCGCGAAACATCCAGCAGCACGAATTTTAAAAGGTGTTGCTCGTCCAGCCACTGATACGATATGCCCGAGGCGATAAAAATCGCCTCTGTCTCTTTTTCACTCATCGCCCGTCGCTCCACATCTATAATCATAAGTATACGGCATTTGCCCCATATGTCACGCTTGCCAGCTTAACACATAGCAAGTTAAAATGAGCGAACCTGGCACTCAACCTGGAGGGTATGTCGTGGGTCGTTACTGGAAAGAGAAATATGTGATTGGCCTGACTGGAAATATTGCGATGGGCAAAAGTCTGGTGCTGCGAATGTTGCAGCATCTGGGCGCGTATACTATTGATGCGGACGCGCTGACCCATCGGGTGATGGCCCCCAATGCCCCCGCTTATAAACCAATTGTGCAGACTTTTGGGCAGTTTATCCTCACTCCCCAAAAAGAAATTGACCGCAACAAACTTGCCAGCATCGCCTTTTCCGACCCGGAAGCGCTGAAAAAGCTGGAAGCCATTACCCATCCCCTGGTTCGTGGCGCGGTGGATATGCTGGTCAAGCGCAGTGATAAATATGTGGTGGTGGTCGAAGCCATTAAATTGGTGGAAGGCGAACTTGCCAATCAGGTGGATTCAATCTGGGTCGTTGATTCCAGTCCGGAAAACCAGATGAAACGTCTGGTCGAAAAACGGGGCATGTCCGTTGATGCCGCCAAACGCCGCATCATGCTGCAAAACCCGCAAAAAGAAAAACTGGCGCGGGCAAATGTGGTCATCACCAATAACGAAACGCCAGAGAAAACCTGGCTGCAAGTGCAGGCCGCCTGGCGCAACATTCCCGGACTTCCGCAGGAACGAGAAACCCAGACGGTAATAACTGTAAACGTTCCCCAGCCTGCAACGCCGCCCCAGCCGCCCGTAACTCCCGTACCGCAGCAAAAAGTCGCTTCCGCGCCACCGCCGCCAGTCATTACCAGTTTTGATGTCAAACGCCCGCAGCCAAAGGATTTTGATAAAATTGCGGCGCTCATCAACAAAGTCAAAGGCACGTCACTGGACCGGAATGACATCATGGCGCACTTTGGGGAAAAAACCTATCTGCTGGCCGAAAGTAACAATACCCCGCTAGGGGTGATCGCCTATCTGGTGGAAAATTTGATAACCCGTGTTGATGAATTTGTGGTCGAACCTGCCGCCCCTGCCCAGTCAGTCGGGCAGTCGCTGATCAAAGCCATGGAAGAGTCGGCGGAGGAATTACAAAGCGAAGTGGTGTTTGTTTTCCTGTCGCATCATGTGGACAGCATCAAACCCATTTTTGAGAAAAGCGACTATCAGGAAACCACCGTCGAATCCATCCAGTATCCTATCTGGCGGGAAGCCGTGAAGGAATCGAAACCGCAGGGCGCACATATTTTCAGCAAACGACTGCGTGAAAAACCGATTCAAGTGCCTATTTAAGAACGAGGGAACATTGGAAAAAATCAGAGAACTTCCTGTGCTTGGCACACTCATCAGAATTTTTGATACGTATCCGCGTATTTCAATGTGGGTAGTGCTGTCCACAGGCATTATCGTGCTGCTGGTCTACGAAGCCCGGGATGTTGGCCTGACCACAGGCAACTGGATAGCCCTTATCCTTGCTTCAATTGTCGTTGCCGGATTGTGCATCTGGATTGTCAGTTGGGAGGATGAAGAAGAAGGGTTTGACGATACGGTACGGGTCAAAAGTACCAAAACCGAAGAACTGCCCGCCGTTGATTCTCCAAAAGAATAAATGGGCTTTATAACCGACGCGGTTCTTACCGGACATGAGGGATGGGTACGTTCCCTTGTACGTCTGGACAATCAGCATCTGGTTTCCACCTCTGACGATACCACCCTCCGCCTATGGGACATCACTTCCGGGCGGGGGGTGTGTGTTTTAACCGGACACACGGGTGTC
>CAZKZS010000223.1:0-8329 GCA_964557285.1 uncultured Anaerolineae bacterium
AATTTGATGTTATGGACGACGAGCCGGAATTACCCTATCATGGGGTTGATTTGTGGCTGGTGGAACGGGGATCGGGCAGCTTCCATCATGATGTGGTGCTGTCGCCGGACAGCGCACGGGGTCATTACCGCGAACTGGTGCTGGCGATTCGCACCCATTTACCGGAAGCAGTACGGGAAATTCGTGTGTAGCAAAGGAAATACCTTGAAAATCAATCATTTAGCGGTGGTGGTCGATAATCTGGATAACGCGCTGGGCTTCTGGCGGGATGCACTTGGGCTAGAACTCAAACATGCCGAAGTCAATGAAGATGAGCAGGTCAAAATTGGCTTCCTCAATATCGGGGAATCTAGAATTGAACTGCTCGAACCGACCACACCGGACAGCGGCATCGGAAAATATCTGGCAAAACGCGGCGCAGGGATGCATCATGTTTGTGTTGAGGTGGAGGACATCCAGAGCGCCATGCAGCACCTTCGGGAGCGCCATGTTGAACTTATCAACGAAACTCCAAAAACCAACCACGAAGGTATACAGTATTGTTTTATTCACCCGCGCAGCACGGGAGGCGTGTTGGTAGAACTCTATCAACTGGCAGGGGGCTAAACGATGGTGAACAGTACGCACCTCACACCGGAAAAAATTGAGGAATATTTTCAGCGTTACGGCTGGAGTTATTCCCGCGACAGCGACAATACCTGGATTACGGGCGTGCGTACCAGCGTTTCCTCCTTTCGGATTTTTGTCCGTATGACACAACATTGGGTCTTTTTTGTGGTGAATCCGCTGGTGGTTGCCCCGCCCCGCAAAAAAGACCGTCTGCGTTTTTATTACCATGCCCTGCGCTGCAATTTTGATATGAACTTTGCCAAGTTAGGGCTGGATGCGGACGGCGATTTATTCATGGCAATTGAAGTTCCCACAGAAAATTTTGTTTACAGCCATTTTGCCGACGCGCTGGACGGATTATCGCATCATGCAGCCATCATCTACAGCGATTTATTCAATCTGGCGCATAATGCCGACATGATTAAAGGCAAATACGATTCGGAACTTCAGGGCAACATGCCGCTTTTGACGGAAAAAGAACGTCACCTGCTGGATGAACTCACCGATGGCCTGGAAGAAGATGACGGGGCTGCGGAGGTCGATGACGACGAGGACGAGGATATTATCATCGGGGGGCGGCGGCTGGTCATGCATGATGACCATGGTGTGACAAAATTTGAACTGGAAGACGACTCCAAATCATTTGATAACGATGATGAGGATTTCGACAACCCCACCAACCGTTAGCTATAAACCACATCGTCCATTTTACTTTTTTCCTGCTGGGCAACGTACCAGGTCAGCAGCAAAAAGACTCCGGCATCATAAGCAAAATGGGCTAGCGTCGCCGCCCACAAATTGCCGCGCCATTCGACCACTAATCCAAGCAGCAGCCCTGCACCCGCCGCATATACAAAATACATCCATGAGATGGCGTGCAGCGCTCCAAAAATCAGGGCGGTGAGCAGCAGCCCCAGACGCGGCTGCACCGCCCCCCGGAACAAAATTTCCTCCGGCACGCCCGCCATCACGCCAAAAGCAAAAGCGTGCCAGAATTTAAGTGCCTCAAACTGCATCATGCTGATAAGGCGGTCACGCAGACGCACAAAAGCAGGCACATGCGAAGTCATCCACCAGGCCACTGTCGCGCCCAGTATGCCAAGCAGCAGCCCCAGCAAAATCTCCTGCGCGGCAGCCTGTGACGGATACCAGTCATTTAAATTTGCGGGTTCACCTGCTAACATCATCAGCAGCACCGCCGCCAGCATCATGCCGATACCAAACACGGTACCGGGTAACAGTAAATCATTTGGGTGAATTTTTGGGTTCATATGATAGAAAACGACCTGCGTGAACAAATCTGCCAGATTGGTGAGTTAATGCACCGCTTCCAGTATGTCGATGGCGCGGCGGGTAATATTTCTGCCCGTCTGGATGAGCAGCGTATTCTTACCACACCTTCCGGTTTAGCCAAAGGCTTTATGCACCCTGACCAACTGCTGGTGGTGGACTTAGCCGGAAACCTGCTTTCTGCCGCCAATGGATTAAAACCCACCTCGGAAATTTTAATGCATCTTGAAGTATATAAAAAACGGCCGGATGTAGGTGGGGTGGTTCATGCCCATCCTCCCCATGCCGTTGCTTTAACCATAGCAGGGATTCCCCTGAATTGCTACACCATCCCCGAAGCGGTGGTGTTTCTGGGAGACATCCCCACGACCCCTTACGCTACGCCGTCCAGCTTTGAAAACCGCGATGCGATTGCGAACCTCATTGGCCGCCATCAGGCGCTGATGCTGGCCTATCACGGTTCGCTGACCGTTGGAAAAACGGTCTGGGAGGCGTATCTGCGCCTGTCGTGTCTGGAACACACCGCCCGCATTACCTTTCTAACTCAGCAACTGGGCGGTGGCGCACCGCTTCCGCCGGAACAGCTTCAAAAACTGACAGCGCAGCGTTCCATGTGGGGGTTTGAAATTCCAGAAACAAACCAGCCCTGAAAACTCATCAGGGCGGGTCACGCTGCGCTTAAGACCGCGCCCCTACCGTAGGGGCTGGTGTCGTCACCAGCCCTATCCATTCTCTGGAGTTCATATGCATCAGCTAGCTTACATATTTTTGCCCAGAAAATTCCATATCTGAAATAGGGGGCGTTCCAGAAAATCCGGCCAGTTTTCGCCGGGCAGCAGAGGCGGAAAGGTACTGGCGTCATCCTCATCCACCCGATTGCCGTAGCCGCGTGCATCCCAGAGAATATCCGCGCCCGGCAGTCCGGCGTCAGTCACCTCATCTGAGGGATTCGTGCCGTTGTTGATATACGTGTTCTCGTAGATATGGTTATTTTCTGGCAGCGGCCCTACATCCCCGATTTCTTCCGGCTCGTAGGCTTGATGCAGCGACACAATTCCCACACCGAAACTGTCATTTCCTTCAATTTTGTTGTTATAGACCTGGGTGTTGTCGGTTGCCATCAGGAAAATTCCCGTTCCAATGGGTACTTTCCCCACAATTGAACCGGGGGTCGCGTCCTGTTTGGGGCGGTTATTATGATGCACATAATTGTCATAGACTTTAATTTCCTGAGACACCCGTGAATGAATATTTGGCAGCAGGAATACCAGAATCCCGCCTGTATTACCCCACGTTTCATTTTGATACACTTCCGCGCGGACAGAATTTTCAATTTCAATGCCTGTTACGCCGTCATAAGCCAGGTTGTTCCGCACTACAATATCCTGTGACTGTCCCACGTAGATTCCCGCGTCTGTTGCCAGGGTTGAAACGTTGCACTCCACCAGCACATGATCGCTACGTACCGGATACACGCCATACAATCCAGTATCCTTTGTAAAAAGATGGCGCAGAGTCACATTTCGCACGCCTTCGACCAGCACACCATTACCGGAATAATTCTGCACGATAAAATATTCCATCGTGAAGTCGTTGCCGGATGCGATGACTCCATCGGTGAGTTCTTTTTCCCCGTCCAGCACCGGCCACTGTGGAGCATTGTCCCCTTCCGGCCATTTTGCTTCAGGGCTTTGCACCGGACAGGCGGTAGGGGGTTCATCTACCAGACCACGCAGGGTAATCCCACTTAAGTCGATAAGCACCCGTTCATGGTAGACCCCCGGCGGCACAAGAATCGTATCCCCCGGTTCGGCACAGTCTACCGCCTGCTGGATAGTCTGCCCTTCGCCCACTGTAACCGTCTGAGACTCTGCGTCGCGGTTACATTCAGGCCGTTCGTCTGGGGCTGCCGTTAAGGTGGAGAGGGTTTCACGCGCCGGATTTTCGACAGGCACAATTCTATTTTCCAGACCGGACAGCACTTCCGACGGAATCAGAACATGCCCCTCATCGTCAATATAATTTAGCCCTTCCCACAGCCGTTCCGGTATCGTTTCATCAGTCAGCGCATACAGAAAGGCCACTAAATCGGCGGTTTCCTGTTCGCTCAGGGTAAAACCGGGCGCAACCGAACGGTCAACTTCAGGCGCTTCAAATCCGACACCGGGGCCGCCGCCTTTGCTGTAAAAATCCACAATTTCTGTTAAATCGTCAAAATGGCCGTTGTGCATGTACGGCGCACTCAGCACCACATTCCGCAGGGTGGGGATTTTAAAGGCGTAATCCATGCCTTCCCCGCCGACCTGTGCGCCATAGCCTTTATCGTCATAGCCATCATCAGGCACACCAATCACCCGGAAATCATCGTCCGTAAAGGTGGGAGCGCTGTGACATTCAAAACAACGCGTGGCGGCTGAACGGAAAATCCCGAATCCACGCCTTTGTTGGGCGGTCAGGGCATCAAAATCCCCTTCTACATAGGCATCAAATGCTGCCCCATCACTAATCAACGACCGTTCAAACATGGCAAGCGCCGCCAGAATATTTTTTTGGGTAATGCCGTCCTCAAACACCTGGCCGAAATTTTCCTCATAAGCGGGAATAGACTTCAGTTCCTCTACCAACTCATCCAAATCCTGCCCCATTTCAACTGGAGAAGTCATGACCTGCTCAAGATGGTCTTCCAGGGTGGCCGCCCGTCCGTCCCACATGAAAGCGGTGTTGTAGGCCACATTCCAGAGGGTCGGAGCGTTGCGCGGTGGCACTTCCCCTCCGGCGGCAGTAGCGACTTTTTGCCCATCGGAAAACCCCAAATCGGGATGGTGGCAGTGGGCGCAGGACTTAGAATCGTCACCAGACAGCACCGGATCAAAAAAAAGCTGATAGCCCAGATTTGCCAACTGCGGGTCAAAATTTGCTTCTAACTGCGGCCATTCGCGCTTTAAACCCGTCCAGGCAGGCTCTATCGTAATCGTGCCGACTCCCCACTCTGATTCAGGAATCTCCTCGTCAGCTTCCACAGGCAGCACGGCCAGCACCCCGACGATAAGCACCAGCCCCCCTATCAGCCCGCCCAGAATCCAGACCCATCGGCGGCGTTTATTTGTTTTTGGCGTATTCATGTTTGTCTCTCTCCCAAATGTGATTATTTTTAGCTTTATCGCAGCGTCATTAAGTAAGCAATCAGGTCGTCCACATTCTCCGTCGTCAGTACGGATGCAAAATCCTGTTTCATACTCCCTTCCGCAAACCCTTCAACCAGATACTCATCGGGATGAAGAATGGATGTGTAAATATAATCTTCGGCACTTTCACCAGCAACACGTTCCCCCGCCCGAGTCGCAATCCCCGCTAGTGACGGCCCAACGATTTGCCTATCCCCTTTGGCCGCGTGGCAGGTCGCGCAGTGGGTCACAAACAGCGCTTCACCCCGGCCTTCGGCAGTGGAAAGGTCGGGTGTAGGGGCGAGTTTGCTTTTTTCCTCCTCACTGCCGCACGCCGCCAGCCAGAGAATCAAAAACAGGAATATGAGTCTCCGCATATATATGTAATCCTTTTCATTGGCGGGAAGATAGTATCACGGTCAGGCCAGCGTTCGCAAAAGTTGAAAAAACGTCGAAAAAAATCACCTGCTGCCATGTTAAACTACAGGCCGTGAAGTGAGGACGTGATATGCAAAAATTCATAGTGCTGATGGTGCTGCTGATGGTGCTGATACCTTCGGTTTCTGCCGATTTTTCCGACCCCAATATTTCTTATTCAGTAGCACAGGGGCATCCTTCCTGCTCAAATATTACGCTGGAACAGCTTTCGACTCCCATGTGTGATGCGGCCATGGCTTCCCTGCCCGTGCCGGATGTCACACCCCTTCCGGCAGATTTTGGCATCATCAAAGATGTGAAATTTATCCGGTTTAACACGACTGAAGTTCCCGTATACGACGCTCCCAATGGCACTATTATTGAAAATATGACTACTGGCTACACCTATCTTGCACCCATCAATTTTGTGGAAGGCTGGGCAGAAGTTTCACCGGGGCGGTGGGTCAGCTTAAACAATGTGACCATGGGCAATCCGTCGGAGTTTAGCGGGGTGCTGATTGAGAGTATGCCCATGCCTTTCGCATGGATTCTGTGGGATGTGGAAGCTGTGACTTCTCCGAACGGCTATGCAGATAAGGAAAATGGCCTGTATCGCCGCTACCAACTGGTCAATATCTACGCCACGATTAATGTGAACGGCTGGAACTGGTATCTCATTGGCCCCGGCCACTGGACGAATCAGAAAAATGTGAGTGTGGTCTACCCGGGAGCGCCCGCCGAATTTGAGGGGCGCTGGGTTGGGGTCGATTTATATGAGCAGAACGTGGTTGCCTACGAAAATAACCAGCCTGTGATGGCATCGCTCGTTTCCTCCGGCCTCAAAGAGCCAAAATGGGAAACCAACACCGGAACTTTTACCATTACAGAACGGGTAGAATCCGGTGTGATGGCGGGTTTTGAGGGTGCGGAAGATTACTACTGGTTGGATTTAGTCCCCTATGCCCAGTATTTTGACGGGGCGATCAGCTTACACGGCACGTACTGGCACGACAGTTTTGGTTATCCGCACAGTCACGGCTGTGTAAATCTTTCTGTCACAGATGCCAAGTGGCTGTATGAATGGTTGTCCGAAGGTGCGACGGTGTATGTGCATGATAATGACTAACCCCGCCAGGCACGTTTTTTAGACACCGCCTGCTCATACAGTCGAATATACTGCTGGCTGGCGGTGTCCCAACTCCAATCACGGCGCATTGCCCGTTCCTGCATTCGTTCCCAGGCCGGACGGTTGTCGTAATAGGTTCGCAGCGCCCAATCTATGGTGCGTTCCAGCGCACCGGAATCCTCAAATAAAAAGCGGAAGCCTGTACCGGAATCTGCCGCACCGCCGTCATAGTTTTCCACAGAATCCATCAGCCCGCCTGTTTCACGCACCAGGGGCAGCGCCCCGTACCGCATTGCCAGCATTTGAGTCAGGCCACACGGCTCATACCGGGAAGGAACAAGCACTAAATCCGCCCCTGCGTAAATCTGGCGGGAAAGGGGGTCGCTGAACATCAGGTAGGTGCGGGCTTTCCAGTTAAAATCAATGCCAATCTGCCCAAACTCCCTTTCCAGACCGGGATCGCCTGTTCCCAATCCGATAAATTGGGCTTCCGTGGAAGCGAGCATGTACCGTATCGCTGGAATCGCAAAATCCATACCTTTCTGATTGGTCAGGCGGCCAACGTAGGCAATCAGGGGAATTTGAGGGTTCACTTCTAAGTGCTGACGTTTTTGCAGCGCGATTTTATTTTCTACCCGTTTTTCCCGCCACGAGTCGGCATCGTAATTCACTTCCAGATGTTTATCGGTCGCGGGATCATAAAAACGGGTATCCAGTCCATTTAAAATGCCGCTAAAATCAGCATCTCGCGCCGCAATCACGTCTTGCAGTCCTTCGCCAAAACGCGGGTAATGCAGTTCAACCGCGTGCTGCGGGCTAACGGTGTTGACTTTATCCGCATAGGCAATGCCAATCGCCAGCAGATTGTCGCGCCAATCGCGCCAGGGCAGCGCATAGTGATCACGTTCGGGCAGCCCTTCCTGCCACAGCCAGCCGCCCGCATAAGGCCCCTGAAACGCCATGTTATGAATCGTCAGCACAGTAGCAACATCCTGCCAGCCGGGGTTAAACCGCGCCTGATGAATTAAAAACGGCACGAGTCCAGTATGCCAGTCATGCACATGCACCACATCCGGCCACCATGCCCGGCCTTCATCCATCGCGCCACTGGCAAGCTGCCAGATAAACGCGGCTGCCATCTGGCTAAAATAAATAAAACGGGGAGTATCCCATTCCCAATCGGTATAAATTTTTCCATCATCCACAAAATACGGCCAGCTTTTTAAAAAATAAACAGGGACATCTTCCATCACTTTGCTATGTACACTTACTGTTCCTTCCCCCTGACGGCGCGGCAGGGCATAACTCATGCGGTACTCAAGGCCATAAATCATGCTGTAGTGGGGAATCACGACCCGCACATCAATGCCATGTCCGCGTAAATATTTGGGTAGCCCACCCACGACATCTCCCAAGCCGCCCGTTTTCACGAAAGGGGTCATTTCTGAGGCAATAAAAAGGACTTTCATCAAAGTATCCTTCTGTATTTGGGAATGTTGTGACATACTCCCCCTAAAAGGTGGGGGACTCTAACTTCAAGCGAAACGGCGTGTCTTTTGAGGGACGCGGCTTACAGTTTCTCGGTTAGTATACGCCGATGCCCCGGCGTGATAAATATTAATGGCTGCATTATGGTCACGGTCAAGGGTGAATCCACACTTATCACAGTGAAAGGTTCGGTCACGCAAGGCGAGGGTTTGGGTATGTCCACAGGCAGAACACT
>CAZKZS010000224.1:0-8303 GCA_964557285.1 uncultured Anaerolineae bacterium
AAATGGGCGACTGGCTGGAAGTCAAACCGCAGTTCCCACGCGGCATGAAACCCCTACTGGATGATATTCGCGCCGCCGGATTCATCCCCGGGTTGTGGATTGGGCCGTTTATGGTGGGCAACCGCAGCCATCTTTATCAGCAGCACCCGGATTGGGTCGTGCAGGATCGGCTGACGGGCAGGCCGCTGGTGCAAATGCACTTTTATGAGGAATTTCGCTGGCACAAACGCAGCGAAGAATATTACATTCTGGACGCCACTCATCCCGACGCGCTGGAGTATCTGCGGCAGGTGTTCCGTATCTGGCGGTGGGAGTGGGGCTGTGAGTATTTTAAAACCGATTTTATGCATTTTGGCAGCGAACACGGCCCTGACCGCGCCGTATGGCATACGTCCGGCCTGTCACGTATTGAAATCTGGCGGCGCACGGCGGAAGTGATTCGAGAGGAAATCGGGGACGCGCTGTGGTTGGGCTGCGGCTGTCCGTTGTGGGCGTCGGTGGGGCTGGTTGATGCGGTGCGAATCGGAGGCGATATGGGAGTGGCATGGCACGGCGAACGTTCCGCCCAATCCTTGCTGCGGAATCTGGCGACGCGGAATTTTGCCAACGGGATTCTCTGGCGCAGTGACCCCGATTGTATCCTGATACGGGAGCGATTCCACCACCTGACCGATGCCGAACTGCGTTCGCTGGCGCTGTATGCGGGCATGTCCGGCGGAGTGCTGACGACCAGTGACACGCTGGATGAACTGTCGCCGGAACGCCTCAAGCTCTGGAAACTGATTTTGAATCCAACTCCGGCGGTGTGTGACTTTCCTCTGCTGGGGCAGTCCGATCCGGTGCTGGTACAGGTGCGGCGGTCAGGGCAAGGCATCAATGTGTTTATCCTGAACACCAGCGATGACCCCATCCAGCGCCGTTATCCGCTTTCTGTGTTGGGGCTGCCTGCATCCATGCCTGTTTATAACTTGATAGCTAACCAAAAATGGGAAAATTCAGTTGATTCCCTGTCGGTAACACTCGCGCCGCACGACGGAGTGCTGTTTTTCCTGGGAGAATCCCCGCCGCCGGAAACGCTGGTCTAGGCAGGCTTTCTATACGTTTGAGGAATACTACTTGTGAGGGATTTAAATGGTCATCACCGCCAATCGGGGAGGGGAAGTATTTTATTATCTCGTGCTTGATCATGCTGAAGCTGCCATGTTTGATGATAATATTAAAGAAGCGGAGGTGATTCAAGCGCTCCAAAATGAACCTGAACCTGATTGGAGTCATGCAGAGAGATGGGTTTATCGCTATGACGATATAGTGGTCATTACCAATGACGACATGCAATATGTGATTACGGTTTTCAGAGAAGGATGAGGTACAGGATGAAAGTACGCCACGATAAAAACGCCGACGCGGTGATGATTACACTGAATAACCGGACTTCAAAATATGGAAAACGGGTGCTGCCGGATGTCATTATTCGTTATGACGAAGAAAACCGAATTGTAGCGGTTGAAATTCTGGATGCCTCTGAGCATATCACCAGCCCTAATACTGTGGAATACACGGACATCACCAGCCAGCTTCCTGAACGACCTCTAAACAGGTCGGAGTAAGGCTGCATATGTGAAAAAAGCGCTTAAAATCATAGATGAGGTTATGGAGGACAATGATGCAGACGAATAAGGATTTAGCATATTGTCTTGCCCTCCCGTACAGTATTCTTCTTACTCCCGATGAAGAAGGTGGCTGGCTGTATGACTTTCGGCGATACCCAGGTGGAGGTGCTAGACATGATAGAAGATGCCAAACGTACCTGGCTTATCGGCAGCCTGGAAGCGGGCGACCCGATTCCAGAACCGGAACAAATCATGACAGCAGGTGACAGTCGATAAGCTGACGGGCGTACTGCCCGATGCCGTTAGCCGGATTATCCTGTCCAAACATACGTACCGCCATAAATGCCCCGTCCATCAGTAGGAGCAGCGTATCGGCCAGTGCCGCCGGATGTGCCGCGCCCGCCTGCTGTGTCAGTGCCGCCAGCCGTGACCGCACCGCCCGTTTGTGTTCCAGCGCGACCCGATGGCCGGGGTGGTCGGCTTCAGGAAATTCCGTCGCCGCGTTCAAAAAAGGGCAGCCGTAGCAGGTGGGGGTCGTGACCAGTTTTTCCAGCGATTCGTATAAATCAATCAACTGCTGGCGCGGCTGGTCGGGGTGCTGGTCGATGGCTGCCTCAAACCAGTCCCAGAATTGGGTATTGCTGTATTCCAGATACGCCACAATAAGATCGTCCTTCGATGGGAAGTGACGATACAGAGTCATTTTTGCCACGCCGGACTCCGCCACAATAGTATCAATGCCAACGGCTCGATAGCCCTCTTTAAAAAAAAGGCGGGCGGCGGTTTCTAAAATATGCTGGCGGGCTGAAGTCATACTCCAATTCCTTGACTTGATACAGACAGGTCTGTATACTTCTGATGTAGATAGACAGGTCTGTATCGTAGCAAATAAATGAGGAGAACACAAGTCATGAGAATAGGCATTTTGGGTACAGGGGTCGTCGGGCAGGTGATTGGGGCGGCGCTGGCCGACGCGGGGCATGAGGTCACGATTGGCACACGGGACACCGCCGCGACGCTGGCACGTTCTGAAAATGACCGCTACGGCAATCCTCCTTTTAGAGACTGGCTTCAGCAGCATCCTTCCGTCCGACTCGGTACATTTGCCGAAGCTGCCGCGTCCGGTGACGTGATTATCAACGCGACAGAGGGGTTAAGTTCGCTGGATGCCCTCAAACAGGCCGGAGAATCGAACCTGAACGGCAAAATTCTGATGGATATTTCTAACCCGCTTGATTTTTCACAGGGGATGCCGCCGACTCTTTCCGTCTGTAACACCGATTCATTAGCCGAACAAATTCAACGGGCGTTTCCTAAGGTCAGGGTGGTTAAAACCCTCAATACGATGAACGCTTTTATCATGGTCAACCCGCAGCAGCTTGCGGACGGCGAGCATGATGTATTTGTCAGTGGGAACGATGCAACGGCCAAAGCCCAGGTGGTAGACTATTTAAAAACATGGTTCGGCTGGAAAAATGTGATTGACCTGGGCGATATTACCACTGCACGCGGCACGGAAATGCTGCTGCCTATCTGGGTGAGATTGTGGGGGGTGGTGCAGTCGCCATTTTTTAACTTCAAAATTGTGCGGTAGGGGAAGATGAAAAATAAAATTTGCCTCATCACAGGCGCGACCTCTGGCATCGGAAAGGCTGCTGCGTTGGCCTTAGCCCAGCAGGGTGCAACGGTGGTGCTGGTTGCCCGCAATCCAGACAAAGGGGCGGCCACAGTCACCGAAATCAAATCCGCAACTGGAAATCCCAACGTGGATATGCTGCTGGCCGATCTTTCCTCCCAAACCTCTATCCGCAACCTGGCCGATGCCTTCCGCCAGAAATATGACGGTCTGCATGTGCTGATTAACAATGCGGGTGCGTTTTATGGGGATAGGCATGTGACGGAGGACGGTCTTGAACTCACCTTTGCGTTGAATCATCTGGCCTACTTTTCGCTCACAACCCTGTTTTTAGACCTGCTGATTGCCAGCGCTCCGGCACGGATTATTAACGTCACTTCGGGCGCACAGGGATGGGGAAAAATCGCGTTTGAGGATTTGCAGGGGGAAGAACGCTACAGTGGGCAGGACGCCTATAACCAGTCCAAGCTGGCAAATGTCCTTTTTACGTATGAGCTTGCCCGCCGTTTGGAAGGAAAAAATGTAACCGCAAACTGTGTGCATCCCGGCGTAGTACGGACAAATTTTGGCCGCGAGAATCCGACCTTCATCATGCGGTGGGTGATTCGGCTGATGTCCCCGATGATGCGTTCGCCGGAAAAAGGCGCGGAAACCATTGTATATCTGGCTTCCTCTCCTGATGTGGAAGGAGTCACGGGACAGTATTTTGTGGATAAAAAGCCGGTGCAGTCCTCCAAAATTTCTTATGATGTCGCGGTTGCCCAGCGTTTGTGGCAGGTCAGTGACTCCTTGATGGCACAATTCGCCTGATTCATGAAATCCTTATCCAGAGTTTAAGCGCTTTTCACGCAGCGTCAATGTGCTTTTCAGAAAAGGGGGCTATGCTTAGGACAATTGACAACAGTGAGGAGAAAAGACATGTTAAGCTGGTCATTAATTTTCCTGGTGATTGCGATTATCGCAGGGATTCTTGGTTTCGGTGTGATTGCCGGGACTGCGGCGAGTGTAGCAAAACTGCTGTTTTTCCTGTTCCTGATTCTGTTTGTGGTTGCCCTGATTACTGGACGCAGCCCCGTCAGACTCACCTAATTGAGTAGAACACCCCGAAAAAGGTCAGCCGCAGGGCTGGCCTTTTTTTATTTTTTTGCACCCCTCTTTTCCTCATAAATCCTTTACCCAGTATCAATGCATCGTTTAGCTTTTGATTTTATATTTCTCATACATAGATGGAGATGGGTCTTATGATGGGGTTAGTGGTCTGGTTTATTCTGGCGGCGCTGGTATCGGGTATTTGTGGATTTGGATTTGTTGCGGGAACAACGGCGCTGGTCGCTAAAGTAGGATTTCTGATTTTTTCGCTGCTGTCGGTGGTGGCTTTGCTCACCGGACGGCGAACAGTTGCAATGTAAAAGGGCGAGGATGGGTTTCCCGCCCTGTTTTTATTTTATCAGGTGAGTTTAAACATTCCCCGGAAAAACATGCCAGCGCCCCACAGCATCAGCCCGCCCAGCAGAATCACCGCCAGTTCATGGTTCGCGGTTAAAAACGCGCCAATTCCCAGCGTGAATCCGACCAGCAGGGCAACTGCACCCATTAAAATCTGGCGTTCCGCATACGACTGAGCATATTTAGGTTCACCCGGGCATGAAAACATGACCTCTCGCCCCTCCTGAATCAGGCGGTAAATGGTTTCATCTGGAAGATAATAGCGGGTTTTTACGTAATCAAAAACCTGTTTCCGTGACCATCCATTTTTAAGCAGGTAAGTCACTTCCGCCAGAGGGGTGCCAAAACTGCTGTCGGGGAAAAGAAGCTGTGCCATGCTTAACTCCATCAATTATGATTCATCTTATCATGAGGCCGATGAGTGGAGTGTGAAAAATGAGTGAAATTTAGCCTAACCAGTCCGGCTGTGGTGTGCCAACAATGGCCTGCCACAGGTGATTAAAAGCCGTTTCATCCAGCCGTTTGATGATTTCCTGTTTGATGGAGATGAGAATACGCTGCGTGGTGCGAAGCTGCGTTTCATGGTTGAGTTTTTCCAGCACCGCAATCGCCTGAGAAGCGGCTTCTAACGCCTGCCGCAGCCGTTCATGCTGATTTTCACCGGACAGCAGCGCCAGTTCCCGCAGCAGGGAAGCACGGCTGGTCTGAGTGGTGGCATATTCTAAAGACGGGTTGGGGATATATTCCAGCGCGTTATTGTAGGAAGCAATCGCTTCTCGCATTCGGGCAAGGCGGTGTTCCCCTTCCAATCCGGCAATTTCCCGCAGCAAAAAGCCACGATTCACCTGCGTTTTAGCGTAGTCGTTAGGGGCGGCGCTGAGATACCGGAGCGCTTCGTTGCTGGCCGCCAGCGCCTGATACAGCCGCGCCGTGCGATCCTCACCGGGCAGTCCGGCCATATCGCGCAGCAGGGCGACTCGTTTGCTCTGGGTTTTGGCATATTCTAACGGCTCATCCCGCAGATATTCCAGCGCTTCATCGTAAGCGGTCAGCGCTTCCCACATCCGCCCTTTGAAATTTTCACCAGCCAGCCCCGCCATTTCATACAGCAGATGGGCGCGGCGGCTCTGCGCTTTGGCGTATTCTACCGGAACGGCTTTTAAATAGGCAATTGCTTCGTTATAGGCCGTTAGCCCTTCTTTCATATGCGTTGGCGCATCCTCAAATCCCGCCAGTTCATGCAGGGTACTGGCACGCTGCATCTGGGTGCGGGCGTATTCCAGTGGCACGGTTTTTTGTGCGTTCAGGGCATCATCATAGGAGGCCAGAATTTGTTTGAGGTAGTCGGCTTTGGGAGCGTCCGGCAGTTCGGCAAGCTGACGCAGCACCCCCGCCCGTTGAATTTGCGTCTGTGCGTAATCCAGAGGGGTATTCTGCTGCGCTTCCAGCGCGGCATTGTAGGCTTCCAGCGCTTTTTTAAGATGTGCCATCGTATCCTGCCCGTGAATCTGAGACAGTTCACGCAGAGTCTGGGCGCGGTTGAGTTGAATACTGGCGTACACCAGAGGCATATCACGCAGCCGTTCCAGCGCTTCATTATAAGCATCTAAAGTTTGGGTGAGACGGGTGGCAAGGTCAATTTCTTCAGTGGATTCGGTGTCGGTGTGGCTGATTTCCTCAAAGGCTTTATGGATTCCCACCTGCCGACAGCGCTGAAGCACCGCCCGATATTTATCAATCTGGCGGGTCGGGTTGGGCTGTCCGGCATACTGGCGCAACATTCGGGCAAAAACTTCGTCTGCCGCATCCGTCAGCAGTAAATCGCTGTGCGCTTCCACATGGCGCTGGGCGGCTTTTGGGTCTTCGATGAGCATAAAATCCCGCACCGCATAAATTAGTTCAGAGGGGATAAAAACGGGCATCGTCTGGGTGATAAGCAGCCATTCCGGTTTGGGTTTTCCATTGGTGACCTGCTGCCAGGTTTCGTCGAAGGCGCTGCGGTGCTGCTGGGACAGGGTGCGTAACAGGGTACGCGCCTGCTCCACAAAGGCCATCATATGGTGTTCTTCAAACGCTTCCAGCGCCTGAATCAGGAGTTGAACCGCGCCGGAAACATCACCTTTCTGAAGCTGCACTTCGCCCAGATGATATTTGACCTGCGCCGTTTCCATCCATAAATGGTGATGATGGCACAGTGCCAGCGCCTGCGCGAGATATTTTTCCGCCGCCAGACTTTCCTCCTGCTGACGATGCCAGCGTGCCAGCGCCAGCAGGACCTGAACGCCCTGCACGCCGTTGTTGATTTTCTGGTAACGTGCCAGCGCTTTCTGATAATAACTGATGGCTTCATCCGGTTTTAAAGCGGCTAGCGCGACGTAAATTTCGGCGGTTTCCAGATGAATCCCCACATTTTCGTAAATGGGCAGGGCTTTTTCATAAAAATCGGTGGCGGCGGCCAGTTTCATTTCCTCACGGCTTAAATCGCCAAGCGCTTTAAACGTGTTGGCTTTGCCCAGTTGAAAATCAATCTGCTGGTACAGCGCCAGCGCCTTGTTGTAATAATCGCGGGCGATACGCGGTTCGGCATTTTGCAAACTCAGATCGCCCAACGCCTTGAGGGTATTGGCCTGCCCCAACTGAAAATCAATTTGAGCGTACAGCAGCAGTGTGCGGTCATAAAAATCCTGTGCTGCGACTCGATCTCCCATGCGGGCTTTTAAATCTCCCAGGGCTTTCAGCGTGTTGGCCTGACCGGAAAGGGATTTGTTCTGGTAATACAACAGCAGCGCCCGTTCATAAAATGCCTGGGCTGCGGGGGCGTGGTCAACACGGGCGCTTAAATCACCCAGCGCCCGAACGATGCTGGCCTGTGTGCTGTAATCCGATACTTTGATGTCCAGAGTCAGGACACGGGTCAGCCAGTCGCGCAGTTCATCCGTTTGCTGATACTGGATAAACAGCGACCCCACGGAAAGCACAAATGGCATCAGCCGTTCGGGGGCATGATTCATAGCATACTGAAACGCGCGGCGGTACTGGGAAAAATCGGGGGTGTCACCCGCCGCATGTTCATAATAATCCATATGATTGCGGTAAATGGTCTGCGTATCCGGTTGGGAGGACAGCAGCGCTTCGGCGTACCGATGCAGCAGGTCATTAAGCCGATAGCCGCCGTGTGCCGCGTCCCAGTTCATGAGCGCCGGCATCATGCCTTCGCTCAGGGGAGTGCTGTTTTGCACACCGGACACCTGTAACAGCGCGGGTAGGGGGATGACACTGCCGGGGGCAAAAGCCGCGCACGCCTGAAAAAGCTGGCGCTGTTCTTTGCTAAAGGTGCGGTAAATCAGGCTGAAGGCTTTTTCCGCCTGATGATAACGCGGCGATTCTAAATCCAGATTCTGGAAAACGTTATACGTTTCGCTCAAGCGCTGCGTGTAGAGCAGCGCCGCCCGCCACCCGCCGAATCGCAGCAGCCAGACAATCGCCAGCCGCAAACTCATCGGATGGTGTTTGAGGGTAATGGCGACTTCATTTAAGGGCAGCAGCATTTCATCCGGCAGATTGGGCGGCACATCCAGCGCTTTGCTCAACAGCAGCAGGCAGTCCGCCGG
>CAZKZS010000225.1:0-8246 GCA_964557285.1 uncultured Anaerolineae bacterium
AACTATGACGACAACTGATAAAAATATTGAATATTATATGGCACTTCCCTACAGCATTTTGCTCGTACCCGAAGAGGATGGGGGATGGTTTGCACAGGTCCCAGAACTTCCCGGCTGCATGACCTATGGAGATACACAGCAGGAAGTTCTGGAATTGATTGAAGATGCAAAACGTCTGTGGCTGGAAGCGAATCTGGAAAAGGGGCGACCTATTCCTGAACCTAAATTTGCTTTTGCGCCTTAAGCGATTCCAGAACAGACTGCGCCCATGCCCTGACATTCTGAAGATAGTTTTCCGCGCCGCCTGCCACCACATCCCCCGCCGTCATTGTCCATGCCATCGGTGCATCGTAAGTGCCATGCACCTGTGAACTTGCTTTAATTTTCCAGTGTCGCTGGCCGGAATCGACCTGAGAGGTGTATTGCTTACGCACCTGTTCGGGGGTCAGGCCATTTTCCAAAAATTCGACCAGCAGCTGTTTTGCCGCGTTCAGCCCTTCAGGGGTATACAGACTCGGATGTTGCAGGTGATAACACAGCACCATCAGATGATGCTCTTGCCCTAAGGCGGGAAATTCCGCCTCCCAGAACAGCATCTGATAAAAATCTTCCTGGCACAGTCGCTCCGCGCCACACTCAGAACAGGCTACCATGCGTAGGCTTCCGGTGCTGCCCCGCCGGTGCCGGGCCAAATCTGGTCAAGCCGCTTCATCTGGCTGTCACTCAATTTGATGTCCAGCGCCCGCAAGCTGCCATCCAATTGTTCCATCGTGCGCGGGCCAATAATCGGCGCTGTGACCCCCGGCTGATGCAGCAGCCATGCCAGCGCAACATCGGCAGGCGATTCACCCATTTTCTCGCAGAATTTTTCATAGGACTCGACCTGTTTGCGGTGTTTTTGCAGCGCCTGCTGCACCCCTTCGGAGGCGCGGCGGCCGCCTTCTATTTTCTTTAACACCCCGCCCAGCAGACCTCCCGCCAGTGGACTCCAGGGAATCACCCCCAGCCCGTAAAACTGACAGGCGGGCAGCACTTCCAGTTCGATCATCCGGTCTTTGAGGTTGTACAAACTCTGCTCGCTGACCAGTCCTAAAAAGTGGCGTCTGGCGGCAATTTCATTTGCCATCGCAATATGCCAGCCCGCAAAATTACTGCTGCCGATGTAAATCACTTTGCCTTCGCGCACAAGCTGTTCCATCGCCTGCCAGATTTCCTCCCAGGGCGTGTTGCGGTCAATATGGTGCATCTGGTAAAGGTCAATGTAGTCGGTTTGCATCCGGCGAAGGCTTTCCTCACACGCCCGTTTGATATGCAGCGCCGACAGCCGTGAGTGGTTCGGCCAGTCGTCCATCGTGCCGTAGACTTTGGTCGCCAGCACTACTTTTTCGCGCCGCCCGCTTCCCTGGGCAAACCAGCGCCCGATGATATTTTCGGTAATCCCTTCCCCTTTTTTCCGGCCATACACATTCGCGGTGTCAAAAAAATTAATGCCCAGTTCCAGCGCCCTATCCATAATGGCAAAACTATCCGGTTCGGAAGTCTCGGGGCCAAAATTCATCGTTCCTAAACACAGCGGACTCACCTTTAAACCTGTGCGCCCCAGTTTTACATAGTCCATGCTACAATCTCCGATTAAAAGCTGCTACCACTATAACGCGCTTAAGTAACTTTTTCACCTGACAGATTTCAGGTAATAGGGTACTTTCACATTTATTTGCATTATGGGAAAGAAAACGCCAGGGCTACGCCTCTCCTACTAAAGACTGATTTTAGGAAATTTTCACTATTGGCCTCTTGAAGATTTACCAGAACGGGCGTAGCATTGATTTAGCCATTGCCTCCCCGCAACGGTTTAATCCTCTGTAAAGGGTGACTCTACACGTTATGAAACTCAATACCGTCATGAAAACGCCTGAACAGGCGAATTTCAACTATTTAGTCTGGGATATTGCCTGGTTTGGCATCGCCAACGCAGCGACCAGCCGCTTCCTTTCCGTTTACGCGATTCGGTCAGGGGCGGGTGCTACCGAACTGGGATTAATTTCCTCCCTGCCCGCGATTGGGATGCTGCTGTCATCCCTGATTGCGGTACAGTGGCGCAACCGTCATGCCAACAGCACGCAGGCGCTTTTCTGGCCGACCTTCTGGTTTCGGTTTGTGTTCCTGCTGCCCGCGCTGGCGCCCTTTTTCCCGAAGGAACTGCGACCTGCGTGGCTCATTGCCTCTGTCGTGATTCCCTCTCTGGCACAGGGCATTTCCTCTGTCATCTTCATTGCCTTGATGCGCGAGTCGATAGACAGTACACGGGTCACGGATTTACTCAGCAAACGTTTTGTAGCGTTTAACCTTACCCTGGGATTAAGCGTTTTAGGGTTTGGCGCATGGCTGGAAAAAGCCCCCTTCCCTCTCAACTATCAGGTGATGTTCATCACGGCATTTCTGGCGTCAATGGTCAGCCAGTGGTATGTTACTCGCGTGCATCCCCTTCCGGCGCTGGTCAATCAGGATACACCGCAGGCGGTAAGCGTGTCCCCCTGGCGTCATGCGGGCTTTCAGAAATCTATGCTGGTAACTGCCCTCAGTTTCATTGCCTATTTTTCCGTTTTTCCGATGGTGTCTCTCCGGCTGGTGGATGACCTGGAAGCGTCCGAAGGGTTTGTGGCGATGTTTGGCCTGTTTGAACTCACGGGCGGGGCAATTATGGCGAATCTCGCGCCCCAGCTTGTCAAAAAAGTGGGCGCCCGTAACAGCGTCGGGGTATCCATGTTAAGCACCGCTTTTGGAGCGCTGGTAGTAGCGTTTGCTTCCGACCTGCCTGTTACAGTGGTTGGGGCATTTTTCCTGGGCGGCGGCTGGACATCTACAGACATTAGCCAGTTCAGTTATTTCAACACCAAAGTCCCTCCGGTAGGTAACGCCCGTTTTTCTCAGGCGTATTATCAGGTCACGGCGGTTTCCTTATTTATTGGGCCGATGATTGGCAGTCAGTTTGCCAGTGGGGGTATGGATTTGATGCACGTTTTGATTATTGGGGCGTGTCTGCGGGTGTTTGCGGGATTGTTCGCTCTCACCGCCAGTCCGATGAAACGGGCAATCCAGCCCGAAGAAAAGCCGGTTCAGGCGAAAAGATAAAACTCTCAACTCATGTAGGGGCGGGGATCGGTGCTGTCGCACCTTATCCCCGCCCTTTTTGACCTCACCCCAAACCCCTTTCCAAAAATTGGAGAGGGGTTTTTGCGGGCGGGTCACGTTACACTTAACACCCTGCCCCTACTAACCGCTAATCGCTAACTGCTAATGGCTAAAAGGGCAGGCATCGCTCACGAGGTTCGCTTGTTCCTGCCGCTACGCTGCCATGACCTGATCCGCGACCTGATGGGCGGAAATAAGGGCGGTGGGGACACCTGTGCCGGGATGCGTGCTGGCGCCCACAAAATACACATTCTGATAGCGGGCGTGCTGGTGGTGCGGACGCAGATACGCCAGTTGAGTCAGGGTGTGCGAGAGGCCGTGAGTCGCACCCTTCATCAGGTTATACCGCTTGCGCCACGACAACGGCGTGTAATTCACCTCAAATTTCAAATGCGATTCCAGATCAGTAATGCCCAACAGCTTTAACCGATTGAACACCGCCTGCCGTGCGTTATCCCGGAGGCTACGCCAATCCTGCGACTCCGACTCGCTCAAGTGGCCGATTGGCACAATCGCAATCAGGGTATCCTGACCGGACGGCGCAAGCGAAGGGTCAAGACGAGCAGGGGCATGAATGTACAGGCTGGGGTTTTCCGGCAGGGCGCGGCATTGATTGATACGCTCAAAATTTTCCTGATAGGCATCGGCCAGAAATAGGGTATGCGGGCTAAGCGTTGGATACGTTTTATCCACTCCCCAGAAAAAGCTGATAACTGAACAGGAAAAGCGTTTCTGTGCCAGACGTTCGGCGGGCTGCGGGTCGGGCAGCAGTTCCCGATAAACATAGGGCAGGTCGGCATTAGCGACCACTGCATCGGCCTCTAAGCGGCGGCCATCGGCAAAAACGACCCCACGTGCATGGGTACGGTTCACGTCAATTCGCTCCACAGAGGCATTAAATTCAAACTCAACGCCCGCCTGAATCGCAATTTCCATCAGCGCATCGACAATCCGGTGCATCCCGCCCTTTGGATACCAGACCCCATGGGTGAGTTCGCTGTAGGGCATCATGGAAAAGGTGGCGGGGGCTTCAAACGGACTCAGCCCCATATACACATCCTGAAAGGTAAAAGCAGCCTTCAGGCGTGGGGTTTTAAAATAAGAGGCCATGCTGTGATAATGCCGCACCAGGGGTTTGAGCTGGAACAAAAGCGGGATGTTGCTGAAATTAAAAAATTCCAGCGCGGTGCGGAAGTCACGTCGTACCAGCCGTTCCATTGCCAGATGGTAGTGGCGTCCACCCTCATCCATATAGCGCAAAAACCCCTGAAAACTGCCCGCTTCCATCGATTCAAGCTGTTCATACATAGCTTTCATATCGGAAGTAAGTGCCATCTGGCTGCCGTCATCAAACACCAGATGATAGGTGGGGTCAACTCGTTGTAACGCCAGCATATCCCGCATGGATTCGCCCAGGGCAGCAAATTCCGATTCGTAGACATGGGGCATAATTAGCAGAGTCGGGCCGGTGTCAAAGTGATGCCCGTCGTGGGTGAAATGGTCACAGCGTCCCCCCGGGCGCTGATTTTTTTCAAAGACCGTGACATGCACGCCCTGCCGTGCCAGATGTGCGGCGGTGGTGATGCCGCCAATCCCCGCACCGATAACAATAACCGAACGTGGTTTCATCGTTTGCCTCCTTTGAAGCAGGCAGCTACCGCACCAAACAGGTGAAAATGGCTTGCCCCGATATGTAATTCCTGAAGGCGGTAATCGGCTTTTTCAATGGCGTCCAGCACCTGCTCAAATCGTGATGTATAGGCATACCCCGCGAGTCGACAGCGTGTATTTTTCACTTGCGAGAGGTAGTCCCTACCTGCCTCAAAATAATCTCGTGCCAGTTTCACCCGATCTTTAACCCACATTCGATAAACATCACCCTGCACATCGTAGGGGCTGATGTTATGGGACGCAAGAATCTCAAGCGGGATGTTAAAATAACCCGCGTTTACATCTTCACAGGTATCCCGTAGCATGTGGGTAACATGGGCGGCAGTTACGGCAAAGTAACGGGTTTCATCGTGGGGCGAAAAATCATCATGTCCGATGAAATAATGCAGGGCTTCCGTCACCGCTACCGCCAGCCAGTGGGAATACTGTGCCAGTTCCTGCTGTGAAATGAATCGTCCCCGCCGGTGTGCGTCAAAAACCATAACGGCCATCATATTTCGGATGTAGGTGTGCAGCCCACTTTTAGAGTCAGGCTCGCGGTGCATTAAATCGACCAGCATATATTCTTCCGGCGTCAGGCTGCTCTGGTGGCAGCCGTTCATCAACGCTTTTTGCCGTTCAACAAAAGCACTTCGCTGCTCTCGCTTTAAGTTTGTCTGGTCGAGCAGATCATCTACCCATCGAAAATACGCATAAGCGCGGTAAGCATCAGCAACCCGATTTCGGTCAACCAGAAACCGGATGGTGTAATAGGTATGCTGGCTGGCTGCCTTTGTAATAGAAGCGGGAAGGATGGCGGTTTCCCGTTGAAGCATTGGTTCAGGAGGCCGCCAACTCCTTTTTAGATTTTTAGTAACAACGGTCATCATTTCCCCCTAACGTCTATTTCACAACTATTTTACGTTTTGATAGAATGGCCGTTGCACAGGGGGAAGCGGTAAGTATCTTTTGTCACCTTTTTAGGGTGATAGTTCACCTGAATTGCTCTATGGAGATAACCTTCGTAAGGACACGGCAGTGCCGTGTCCCTCCTGCTGGCCTGTTCTCGTAGGGGCAGGCACAAGCTAAGCGATGCCTGCCCTTTTAGCCATTAGCGAGTGGTGGTTAGCGGTTAGTGTAGGGCAGGGTGTTAACTGTAACGTGACCCGCCCGCAAAAGCCCTCTCCAAAAATTGAAGAAGGGTTTGGGGTGAGGTCAAAAAGGGCGGGGATAAGGTGCTGCCACACCGATTCCCGCCCCTACAGCGTGGCGCGGATTTCGCCGCCATCCACCGGAATCATCGCCCCATGAACATAGGACGCGGCGGGAGAAACAATAAACGCAGCCACCCGCCCAAATTCCTCCGGTTCTCCCATCCGGCGTAAGGGGATGGTGGTGGTGCTTTCATCCAGTACCTCTTTAATGGTGCGTTCACTGGATTCGGCACGGCGTTTCAGCAGATAGGTTACGCGGTCAGTCCGTGTCCAACCGGGTAAAATCGCGTTCACACGGATTCCCTGCGGTCCCAGTTCATTTGCCAGCGTTTTGACCAGCCCTGCAACAGCCATGCGTACCGCGTTGGAAAGCATGAGGTTGTCTACAGGCTGCTTAAGAGTCATGGAAGTAATCGCTAGAATCGAAGGATGGTCGGACAGGCGTAAAATCGGCAGGGCAGCGCGAATCATATGGACGGCACTCATGACCAGCATATCAAACGCTTTTTGCCAGTCCTCCGGTTTTAATTCCTCAAATTTGCCTGATGGCGGCCCGCCAATATTGGTCACTAGAATATCCAGCCCGCCGAACTGTTTAGCCGCATCTTCAATGACCCGACGGGCATCATCGGCACGGGAAATATCACCGGGTATGGCAATCACTTCGGCATTGGTGCTGGCTTTGATATAAGAGGCGGTTTTTGCCAGCGTTTCCGGACTGCGGCCATTAATAGCGACCTTTGCCCCTTCAAGTCCCAGTTGCAGGGCGGTAGCCGCACCCAGCCCGCCACTGCTGGCCGCGACCAGGCAGCGTAAATCTTTTAATCCTAAATCCATTTTGTGAGTCCTTTATTCTTCCGGCGTACTGTCCAATCGGCAGGAACAAAGGGTGCGTTTGCCGTTGCTTTCACAGGTGACTCCCTCCCCTACCCACTGGTAATCATAGCGATAGGCATCCAGATACACTTTACCCGTCCCGCCTACGATGTCGATGTCCAGATGAGGACACTGAGTATCCAGCGCGAATTGAAATTCACCCCGCCACACCCGCACATTATCCCGCGAGTCCAGGTAGGTGTAGACCATGAGCAGGCAGCCGCACAGCACCGGCAGCAGCACCACCAGCCACATAAACCATAACCCGCGTAAATCCATCGCTTCGCTTATTTTTCTAATCAATTTAGCTCAAACCGCAGTTGGACTTCACCAATAGCAATAATATCGCCCGTTGCAAGCACGGTCGGTTCAGTGACGGGCAGGTCGTTCACCCGTGTGCCGTTGCTGCTCTGCTGATCTTCCAGCCACCACTGCCCCAGCCGCCAGACGACTCGCGCGTGTTCATTGGAGGCATAGCGGTCATGAATCTGAATCGTGTTGGTCGGGGCGCGTCCCAGGCTGGTTGACGCCATGAGGGGCAAAATCGTGCCAGGGCTGTCGGTAGGGCTGGAAACCACCACCAGCCGCCCGCGAAGGCGCTGCTGTGCCTGCATATGTTCGAGATAAAGACGGGTTTCGCGGCGCAGGAAATAAATCACACAACCTAGAAATGCTAGCAAACTTACACCTGCCAGCAGCCGCAAACCGAGTAAAATTAGGGCGTTATCCATGTTAATTACCGTTTCCGCTACCATTATAGCGGGGAAATGAGGAATCCATGACCCATATTTTACACGGCGTTGAATGTGTTGTTCTTAAAAATAAGCATATAGAAATTTGGGCAGCCAAATCCATGGGGCCGCGTGTGCTGGTGCTGAAGGCGGTGGGGGGACAAAATTTGCTGGCGGAAGTGCCAGATATTACCCTTGACCATCCCAAAGGTAAACTTTATTTACGCGGCGGGCATCGGCTGTGGCACGCACCGGAATCGCGGGTTCGCACCTATATTCCCGACAATGACCCGCCCGAAATTCACCAGACAGATGAGTCGCTGCATTTAATTCAAGCCCTGGAAGATGAAACCGGTATTCAAAAAGAAATGAAACTGACTCTGGATGGAAATGGGGTGAAGGTCGAACATTTTCTGACCAATCATGGTCTGTGGCCTGTGACGCTGGCGCCCTGGGCGCTGACCATGCTTGCACCCGGCGGCAAAGCGGTGTTTCCGGAAACCAGCCGTCACGCTGACCCGGAAGGGCTGCTGCCGAATCGCCATCTGGTGCTGTGGCCGTATGCCCAGTTCAGCGACCCGCG
>CAZKZS010000226.1:0-8227 GCA_964557285.1 uncultured Anaerolineae bacterium
GGCGACATGGCTTTTCGGAACAGGCTTTTGGTCACGCCCTTTTGAATTTTCCATGACAGGGGAATATTGCCTGCCACCTCCACCACACGCTGATCCACAAGCGGCACACGCACCTCCAGCGATTTTGCCATGCTCATCCGGTCATTATAAACCAGTTGATTGAAGGGCAGGTAACTGTACAGCTCGGCAGTCATCAGCGTTTCAAGACGGGAATATTTCCCTTTTGGCGTTAAGCAGTCCCGCACAAATGCCCAGCTATCGCCGTGTCCCATTTTGGAGGTGTACAGGGATTTTTTCTCGTCCGGCTTCAGCGTAGACACCATATAAAGATAAGCCTCATCAAAATCCTGAGCGCCGCCTTGCAAAAATCGCCGGATACGCTGCCGCCCTAACCGTCCATCCACATCATCACGCATAAGGGTATCGGCGGCCTTTGCCATCATTTTCCGCGACCATAACGGCAGGTGAGCATACTGTTCATAACGTTTCATGCCTTGATAACGCACGTACCCACCGAACATTTCATCGCCGCCCGTGCCTGTCAGCGCGACCTTCACAAACTGGCGGGTTTCCCCCGACAGAATATACAGCAGCAGGGCGGTAGGGTTAGCAAAGGGCTGGTCAAAAAAAGGGATAATTTCCGGCAGCAGGGTAATCACATCCGGTGTTACCCGAAATTCATGATGAGTCGTCTTAAAAAACTGTGCAATCCGGCGGGCAGCGTCTAATTCATCCCAGCGATATTCTTTATCCCCAAACCCAATCGAAAAGGTTTCGACCTGTGCCTGAAAACGGCTCATCATGGCAACCACACTGGCGGAATCAATGCCCCCGCTTAAAAATGCCCCTAATGGAACATCGGCCACCAGCATTTTTTGCACGCTGTCCGCCACCACCTCCCGAATCGCTTCCAGCGCAGCTTCTTGAGTCGGGTAAGGATTTTGCATCGGCACAAACGACCAGTAGCGTTGAATCTGAAGGTCGTTTTGCGCGGTCAGGATATGCCCTGCTGGAAGCGCCTTAACAGATTGAAAAATAGTATTGGGTTCGGGAATATAAAGGGCGGTTAAATACTGGTCAAGGGCGGTCAGGTCAATTTCACGCTCAAGCTGAGGATGAACCAGCAGAGACTTTATTTCTGAGGCAAACAGGAGCGTATGATTCACCACCGCGTAATACAGGGGTTTGATTCCAAAATGGTCGCGGGCAAGCATCAACTTCTGTTGTTCTGAATCCCAGACCGCAAAGGCGAACATGCCCCGTAGATGCCTGGGCAGGTGTTCCCCCCACTGCTCGTATCCATGCACCAGCACTTCGGTATCACTTTGCGTCTGAAATTGATGCCCCTGTGCCGCCAATTCGTCGCGCAGGTCGCGGTAGTTATAAATTTCGCCGTTGAATACGACCTGAATCGTCTGAGTCTCGTTGGTCATGGGCTGCTGGCCTGTTGCCAGATCAATAATGCTCAGCCGCCGCATTGCCAGCCCGACCCGCCCATTTTCAAAACAGCCTGCTTCGTCCGGCCCCCGATGAAACAAAAGCTGGTTCATCTGCCGTAAATCAACAGGCAAATTTGGGAACTGTGGAGCAAGATAAAAATATCCGGTAATGCCGCACATAGTCAGGTTTCCAGTATCTGCTCAAAGACGGCTAAGCGCTGGCGCGTGGTCTGCTCCACGCTGAATCGTTCACGAATTCGCGCCGCCGCATTTTCCCCCAGAAAATCACGCAGCGGCCTGTCTTGCAGGATTCTCAGAACCGCTTGTTGAAGCGCGTCCACATCTCCCATTGGCACAAGCAGCCCTGTTACCCCATCCTCAACCAGATTTTCTATCCCCAGGGTTGGTGTGGTGACGACGGGCAGCCCCAAAGCCATCGCTTCTTTTAAAACATTCGGTAGATTTTCATAGTCCGCTTCTGTTGCCAGCACAAACACCTCCGCAGCCGCCATCTGCTTAAAGGCAGCCTTCTGGGGAAGATGACCTGCTAACGTGACTGAATCCTCGATATTCAGGCGGCGACTCTGTGCCTCTAAGGGTGTTCGGTAGGGTCCTTCGCCCAGAATCAGCAGCCGCGTATGAGGGAGTTTAGCATGGATGTGGGCAAACGTTTCAATGACCACCTGATGCCCTTTTTCAATGACCAGCCTGCCAGCAGACACCATTAACCCGGGTATTTTTTCAGTGGTTTTGAACGTTTCTGCAATCTGGGTATCCACGCCCCGCATAATGCTAATCACACGAGCCATCGGGAATGTTTTTTGAATGAACTCCGCCGACGCGGGATTCTGGGTAAAAACAGCATCAACCAGGGTTACTGCTGCTGCGGTCATCGGATGTTTTGCCAGACGGTCATACGCGCCCAGCGCCAGCGTGATATGGACATCCGGCAGCAGTTTTTTGATAAGGTACAGCGTCACCGACGGATAATGTCCCCAGGCTGCATGAATAAGCTCAATCTGTGACGTTTCTACCAGACGGGCAATCCTGAACGATTTCGGCAAAATAGTGAGAGAGAACAGCCATACTTTGGGCTTGCGCCAGCATAATCGGGTGAGAAGCCAGAGCATATGCCACCCAATAAATGGCTTTTTTTTGAGCCAGTAGGCTATATCTTTCCATAGGGCGAGAGAAAAAAAATAGGCAAAATAATGGATAGGGATGTTGGATAAATTTTCCTGTTGAACCATTTCCTGATGCTGTGGGTGAGGGCGGCGTAAACAGAAAATGTGCATGTCCGCAAATTTTGCCAGATGCCGCACCTCCACCACCAGAAAAACCTCACTGGGGGCGGGTGTTTGGATGGTCAGATAGGCCAGCCGCATCAGTTTTCCAGCGCCAGATGCAGCGCCAGCAGCATAATGATTCGGCGGTACAGCCCATCCTCAGCAATACCGGGGTAGGGACGATTTTCACAAAACGCTTCTACCAGAGGACGGTAGGCGCTGACGTTTAAATAGTCTTGAATAGGCGATCTATCTATCAGAACTTCCCGAACCTGTTGTTTAAAATCCGGTGTCACCCATGTCCCCACTGGCACGGCGAATCCCTTTTTGGGTTTATGAGCAACTTCAGGCGGCAAACGGCGTTCTGCCAGTCTGCGTAAGACTACTTTTCCCGTTCTGGGGGTGGCTTTGAGCGCATGAGGCAGATTCAAGCCAAAAGTAAATAAATCTTCATCCAGCATCGGCACGCGCACTTCCAGACTCTGGCGCATACTCCCCAAATCGACCTTAAAAAGAAAATCATCCACCATTTCCAGACGGGTGTTGATTTCAGTCACATGCCAGGAAAGGCGTTCTAACAAACTTCCTGCGGGTGGGGTTGACCACTGCGCCTCAAACAGGCGACGAAGCGGAAGCACCTTATGATCGGGATTCCACAGGCTTTGGTGTTCATGGTCGTGCAGCGCCGTAAATAAATTTTGCACGATGGTCGTGTTGTCCTTACTGGCAGCCATATCCCGCACCCGTTTAGGAAATTGGTCGGAAAGCAGCCCCATTTTTGCTGCTGCGGTTAATCCCGTTGCTGCGCTGTGCCATAAGCCCTGCCAGAGAGGGAGAGGGAAACGCTGCAAACCAGCCATAAAATGTAATCGCCAGAAACGGCTGTAGCCCCCAAATGCCTCATCCCCGCCATCACCGGAAAGCGCAACCGTAACATGCCGGCGTATCAGGCGGCTAACCGCATCCACCGCGAATAAGGATGTGTCTGCAAATGGCTGTCCGGCATGAGTCAAAATTTGGGTAATGTGCGCCCAACTGCCCTGCGAATCTTGCATATCCAGCGTATGATGATGGCTGCCAATGTGCTGAGCAACGGCAGCAGCCGCCCATGTTTCATCATAAGCGGCCTCAGAAAAGCGCACGTTAAACGTATCTAAATCGGATGGAATGGCCTGCTGTGCCGCCGCACTGACCAGCGACGAGTCAATACCACCGCTTAATAACGCTCCCAGAGGAACGTCACTTTCAATCTGGTTCGCTACGGCCTGCTGCAATAAATGATCAGTTTGGTCAATCACCTGCTTGAGGGTCAGGTTTTGGGCAGGGATAATCTGCCAGTGATGAAATTTCTCAATCTGCCATCGGATTTTTCCATGTTTTACCAGTCCGGTAATCATTTCCCCGGGCTGCAAAACCGAAATTCCCTGATAAAAAGTCTGAGGCGCAGGAATGTAAAAAAGCGCGGCAAAATCAAAAATGGCCTGTGGATTGGGACGTTTATCTATATCCGGTAGTTGTAAAAGCGGGCGTATTTCGCTGGCGAAGGCCAATCGTTCCGCCGATACTGTATAAAAAAGCGGTTTGATACCAAAGCGATCTCTTGCCAGAAGAAAGGTCTGCTGTCGGGTATCATAAATTGCAATTGTAAACATACCCCGCAGTTTGGAGAGGAAATGATGGCCTTCCTCCTCATAGAGATGCGGCAGAATTTCAGTATCCGATTTGCCGCGAAACCGATGGCCGCGGGTTTCCAACATATGCCTGAGAGGGGCATGATTATAAATTTCGCCGTTAAAAATGACCCAGACCGTGCCATCCTCATTACACAGGGGTTGGTCGCCTGTGGGAGACAGGTCAATGATGCGGAGGCGGGTATGGATAAACGTGGCCCCCGGCCAGCGCTGAATTTTCCGGGCATCCGGCCCACGATGCACTAAACATCCGGCAATTTGTTCCGCCAGAGGGTCATCCTCAAAATCTCCAAACCAGCCTGCTATTCCGCACATATTTATAGATGCAGTACATCTAAATACTGACCAATGATTTTATCAATTGAAAAATCCGAGGCTCGTTTTTGAAGTATCTCTCGCGGGAACGGATTGTTTAACGTTTCTGTCATGGCTGCGGCCAGCGCATCCACATCTCCCACCGGAACAAGTCTGCCGTAAGTGCCATTTTGCAAAATTTCGGCGGGGCCGCTGGGACAGTTGGTACTCACCACTGGACACCCACATGCCATGGCTTCAACCAGAACATTCGCAAAACCTTCATACGCAGAGGACATCACCAGCATAGAAGCGCGACTCATATAAGCGTAGGGATTTTCAACAAAACCGGGCATGGTCACTGCTATCCCTAATGTTTTGGCAAGCGATTCCAATTCAGCCCGTTCCTGTCCCTCTCCTAAAATCAGCAGATGAGAATCGCACTGCACCTTTACCTTTGAAAAAGCCCGTAAAAGCGTCGGGTAATCTTTAGCAGGAACTAATCGTCCCACAGCCAGGAAAGTCGGTTTATCAAAGGCAAAGATGACCGGCTGTGCTGCCAGCATTTGAATTTTTTCAATCGGGACTGGGTTATAAATAACGGCAGGGTTCACGTGAGCTATTTTTTGTAAGTCCTCACTCACACCCTCAGAAACAGCAACTATCTCATCGGCAAAAGGATAAAAAACACGGATAAAAAGGGGAAGCAATCGGAGTCTTTTGTCATAAGCAGAGTCGAGGGAATGATTCGTGTTGCTAATCACAACAACCCGGGTCCTAATGCCTGCCAGATATTTCGCCAATATTACCATAATGTTCGCATGGGTCATCGTTGAAAGTAATGTGTCGGGTCGTTTTGCCCGAAGATATTTTATGAGAGAGGGCAAAGCTGCCAGTGTGCGGTATGCCTGTAAATTCACAATATTGACCTGGCGGGGAACATATTTGAGCAGCACATTATAAGGGTGACAGGCATCGGCAAGCACAAGGTCAATTTCTACACCCTGTAGGATCAATGCCTCCATCAAATGCAGCAGCACCCGTTCTGCACCGCCACCTTCTAGTAAGGGAATGAAAATAGCCAGTGATCTTTTCATTGGACTCTGAATTTGAGCCATAATCGGTAAGCCAAAAACGTAGTAGAAACGATATAAACAAAGCTGGTGGAAAGCGCAATCCCTGAGATACCCCACCAGTGGATAAAAAGCACATTAAATCCCACATTGGCTACAGCATTAATGACCGTTCCCTGCATCAAAATATGATTTGCTTTGAGGGATGAAATAAGCCGCACGATCAGAATTCCACTGAGAAAAAACGGAATTTGCAGCAGATAAAAAATCTGAATATAACTAACAATTTCTGTATCCTGTGAAGTAAATGCTCCCCGTTCGTACATGACCTGGATAATCAGCCTGGAAAAAACCATCAGCACCAGGGTGAGAGGCACACAAGTGACCAGAATGAGCCGCAAATAGGTACGGAAGGTCGATTTTACACTGGCGAAGTCGTCTTGCGCCAGCATTTTAGAAAAGTGTGGCAGTACCGCCGTCCCAAGCGCCAGTGTTCCCGTATTGACAATGAAGGAAGTGAGACGATTGGCATAGTTCAGGCTGGCAACACTTCCAGAACCCAGCGCCGCCGCCATCGACTGGTCAACCAAGCCCGTGCTGCTCATTAAAAAAGCGCCCGCCATCACTGCGCCGTATTGCCCCATCACCTGACGGAGTTCCGGAGTCAGGCCATTCCAGGCTGGCTTGAGGGAAAATCCGCGCTTCCATAAACTGACCGCCAGCAGAATCGTTTCCAGCAGAAACCCCACTACTGTGCCAAGCGCCATGATATAAATTGATTTTTTGAACAGCAGCGCTGCCAGCGCCATCACTGGTACTAAAAGCGGACTAATCGCTGCCAGCGCAAAACGATTATCGGCGTTTAGAATAGCACTCCAGATAGCAGACAGGCCGCGCAAGAAAAGAATCGGAATAAGCAGGTAAAACAAATTTTGGGTCAGATTCTGTTTGTGAGAGTCAAATCCCGAACCCAAAATTGGAAGTGTGTACGGTGCTGTGAAAGCCAGCAGCAGCGAAATCAGCAGCAGCAACCCCACCGCAAAAAACACCGCGCCGGAAAATAACTTTTGTGCGGCATCAAGCCCCTCTTTTTCCCGAACCTGAATATAGATGGGCAGTAGCGCAATATTAAAAGATTCGGCAATAATGTTTACCGCAAAAAGCGCCAGCAGGTAGGCAATTAGAAAAGCATCTATCTCATCCCCCGTTCCAAACCAACTGGCGACCAGCATTTCCTTGAAGATCGTCACCAGTTTGACAATACTGGTCAGACCTCCAATCGTGACTATAGCCCTTAAGATGCTATAATTGACTGAATGGTGACGCCACACCAATCGGGTGAGAGTATTAAACAAGCCATGCCTTTCAACTAGACCCATTATGGGGGTATGCCAGGAGTATGTCAATGAGTCTCAAAAATAGGCGAGTCCAGCTTATTTTGCTCGTGTTACTCGTCCTTATCAATTCTTCGCCCTTTTTGTTAACAGTTCCAAGCATTGATTCCGGTGTTTTTTTATATACAGCCCGCCAGATGCTTAGAGGGGATGTCCCCTATCGTGACATATGGGATCACAAAGCGCCGGGCATTTATTTTATAAATGTGCTTGCTCTGATTTTAAGCCCTCATTCGCGCTGGGGACTCTGGATTCTGGAAGTTATTTCGCTTAGCGCAGCAGCTTTATTGAGCTTTGAAGCGTTCAAAAGAGCCTTTGATGATACTTCGGCTTTTTGGGGAACAGCAGTCTGGGTGACTGGTTTCATTTTAGTGTATGAAAAAGGGAATTTTACGGAAGAATTTGCCTTACCTTTTAAATTTGCCACTTTATATATTTTTGTACAGCTACTCAGCAGCAAAATTTATGTCCAGTATGGATATTTGATGGGTCTGGCAGCAGGCTTAACCTTTTTTCTCAGGCAGAACTTGATAGGCATAAACATGACCTGCATTGGCTACCTCTTGCTCGTTTTCCTTAAAAACTATCAGTGGGAAAACCTATTCAAGTTTTTCTTATCCAGTCTCTCAGGATTCGCAACGAGTACCCTCATTTTTGTAGCCTATTTTAGTTTAAACAGCGCCTTAGACGATTTTTGGGATGTGGCATTTCGTTTTAACTTCGTTTATATCGACACAGCACCGCTTCATGGTCGACGGATTTATCTGATTTATGGGCTTTTGATATTGGCGGGTTCAGGGCTTGTTCCAGCAGCATTTTTAGGCTGGATTGCTGCTGTAGTCGCCCTTTATAAAAAACAACTTCCTCAGCAACATGCCTTCTTATGGATTGGTATTCTCACGCTGCCACTGGAATTTTTTCTAAGTTCTCTTTCAGGTAAAGTTTACCCACATTACTATATGACCTGGCTTCCTATTCTGGCGCTGCTGACCAGTTTTCTCATTTATTATGTACCCCACCTTGTTATGAGTATTCCTAACTTGACACACA